>JAJPHK010000174.1 GCA_021325315.1 Alphaproteobacteria bacterium | reverse complement strand
GTCCCAGGGGATCAGCGAGAACATAACGCCTCCTTGCGGCCGGCGTCTCGTTATTCAGTCCGCCGGGGCGATCGCTCCGGCGGAAATCGTAGCGCGCGGTCAGTGCTGCTTAACTTCCCTCGCGTAAATATTCACGGCTGCCTCGCTCTGATCGAGTTTCGCGCCGGTCACGCCGCTGTACGCCAAGGAAGCGGATTCCTGGAAGAAATTCAGGCCGAACGCACCGATCACCGCGAGCAGGACGATAAACACAGACGCCATTCCGAAAGCACGCATGTTAACCCCCGCAAACCATCGTTGAACTATTCCGCCGGCGTCATCCGGGTATGCGCGGAGGATCCGGTTTTACCCATCTCCTCCTTCACCCAGAGACTGTGGTGCTCTTTCGCCCAATTGAGGTCGACTTCGCCGCTGCCCATCGCCTCGAACGCGCCCTCCATGCCGAGCGTGCCGATATAGATGTGCGCGAGGATCACGGCGATGAAGAGAACACCGACCACGCCGTGGACGATCTGCGCCGCCTGCATGTTGGCGATGTTCAATCCTGCGTAGAACGGGAACATCAGTACGTAGCCTGTGATCGCCATGGCGGCGCCGCCGAGCACGACGATCCAGAAGATTCCCTTCTGGCCCGCGTTGAAGCGGCGAGCGGGCGGATGCGCATGTCCGACAATGCCGCCCCCCTCCTTCAGCCACTCCACATCGGTGCTGTCAGGGATGTTGTCCTTCAACCACATCACCAGCATGAACAGAATGCCGATGGTGAACGGGAAGCTGAGATAGTTGTGCGCGTATTTCAGCGCCTCGGAAATATTCGTGAACGTCTGCGGATCCATCAGCGGGAGCAGCAGAGGTTTGCCGAAGGTTATGTTGAGGCCGGAAATGCCGAGAATGATGAAGCTTACGGCCGTCATCCAGTGCACGGTGCGTTCGAGCGTATCAAAGCGCAGGATCGTGCGCCCCGCGCGCCCGCTCGCAAGCTTGATCGAGCCGCGGACGAGATAAAAGACCGCGAGCAGCACAACCATGCCGATCAGCGCGATCGCGCCGATCCAGCGCAGCGTTACCTCATGAAAATGCCTCCATTCCCGGCCTTGCGGCTGAATGAGCGTGCCTTCCTTCGTGTCGGGAATCGAAACAAGGCCCTGAACGCGGTTCAGTTCCCGCAAAAGCTGCTGCTCCTGCACGGCGGAGGCGTTGGGATTGTCCTTTGAAGGCTGCTGCGCCCAACCGGGTGAAACAGCCACGAGCGTGAAGAGAAAAACCGCAGCCCCGAGAATATGGCCCAAGCGGGCAAGAAGCCTTGTCATTTTGTTTTCCTCCCTCGCTCGCTCAGACCTTGATCGTTTCGTGATAGGCCGTCTGCCAGCCCCACGCGCCGGAGCCGTAGCCGCGTTTCATCACGCGCTCTTTGTAAATCTGCGCGATGATCTCGCCGTCGCCGGCGAGCAAGGATTTCGTCGAGCACATCTCGGCGCAGAGCGGCAGTTTGCCTTGCGCCAAACGGTTCGCGCCGTATTTGGCGTATTCCGCGGCGGTGTTGTCGGTTTCCGGCCCGCCCGCGCAGTAGGTGCATTTGTCCATCTTGCCGCGCGAACCGAAATTGCCCACGCGCGGATATTGCGGCGCGCCGAACGGGCACGCGTAGAAGCAATAGCCGCAGCCGATGCAGATATCCTTGGAGTGCAGCACCACGGCATCCGCCGTAGTGTAGAAGGCGTTCACCGGACAGACCGCCTGGCAGGGCGCGTCTGTGCAGTGCATGCAGGCCATGGAGACCGAACGCTCGCCGGGCTTACCGTCGTTGATCGTCACGACGCGACGGCGGTTGATGCCCCAGGGCACTTCGTTTTCGTTCTTGCAGGCGGTGACGCAGGCGTTGCACTCGATGCAACGGTCGGCGTCGCAGAGAAATTTCATTCGAGCCATGGTTCCGCCTCCTATGCCGCGCTGATCTGACAAAGTGTGACTTTGGGCTCCTGCATGCCCGTTGCCGGATCATAGCCGTACGACGTGATCGTGTTGGCGCTTTCACCCAGCACGATCGGATCGGCTCCTTCCGGATAGTTCTTGCGCAGGTCGACGCCGCCGAACCAGCCGCCGAAATGGAACGGCATCCACGCGACGCCCTTCCCGACACGTTCGGTCACCAGCGCCTTCATCTTGGCCTTCGAGCTGTTTTCGGTGCCCGTGACCCAGACCCAGCCGCCGTCCTTGATGCCGCGGTCCGCCGCGTCGGCAGGATTGATTTCGATGAACATGTCCTGCTGCAGCTCGGCGAGCCACTTGTTCGAACGGGTTTCTTCGCCGCCGCCCTCGTATTCGACCAGCCGGCCGGACGAGAGGATGAGCGGGAATTGCTTCGCAATACCCTTGTCGACCGCCGCCTTCTGCACCGTGAAGCCGATATTCGGCAGCCGGAACTGCTTGGCGTCGGGGAGCGTCGGATATTTCTGGATGAGGTCGACGCGAGGCGAATAGATCGGCTCGCGGTGCACCGGGATTGGGTCCGGCAAATTCCAGGCGTTCATGCGCGCCTTGCCGTTTCCGTACGGGATGCAGCCGTGTTTCAACGCGATGCGTTGAATGCCGCCCGACAAGTCGGTCGACCAGGAAACGGTGTCCGCCTTGTCGCCGCCGATCTGCTGGATCTTCGCAAGCTCGGCAGGTGTGAGTTCCGAGTCCCAGCCGAGTTTCTTCAGCACACCGTAGGTGAATTCGGGATAGCCGTCTTTCAACTCCGAACCCACCGAATAGGAACCTTCGGCGAGGAGGTTCACGCCGTTCCGCTCGACGCCGAAGCGCGCACGGAACACCCCGCCGCCGTCCATCGCCGCTAGATTCGTGTTGTAGAGAAGCGGCGTACCCGGATGTTTGACCTCCGGGGAGCCCCAGCACGGCCACGGCAAGCCGTAGTAGTCGCCCTTCGCGGGACCCGTCGTCGCGCGCTGGGTGATCATGTCGAAATCCTTCTGGTTCGCCATGTGCACCTTCAGGCGCTCCGGCGACTGGCCGCAGTAGCCGGTCGACCAGCTTCCGCGATTCATCTCGCGCAGGATGTCTTCCGCTTCCGGCAGATTGTTCGTGACCTTGATGTTCTTGAACATCTTGTCGGCGAAGCCGAGCGCCTTGGCGGTGAGATACATCACCTCAAGGTCATCCTTCGATTCGAAGATCGGCTTCACGATCTGCTCGCCCCACTGCAAGGCGCGGTTGGAGGCGACGCGCGATCCCTTGCACTCGAACTGGGTCGCGACCGGCAGGAGATACATGTTGTCCTTACGGCCAGCCTGCACCGCGAGCGAAGCCCAGGTGGTCGGATGCGGATCGGCGACAACGAGAAGCTCAAGCTTCTCCAGGCCTTTCAGCGACTCCGGAATGCGTGTAATCGAGTTGCTGGCATGGCCCTGCACGAACATGGCCTTGACGTTGTCGCTCTGTCCGACTTGGTCCTTCGGCAGGATCGTCGCGTCGAACCACCGCGTGAGTGGAATGCCCGACGTTTCCATAATCTTCTTGTCTTGGAAGCGCGACACCAGCCAGTCGTAGTCGACTTCCCAGACACGCGACCAGTGCTTCCAAGCGCCTTCGACGAGGCCGTAGTAGAACGGCAGCGTCACGATATCCAAGCCGACGTCGGTCGCGCCCTGAACGTTGTCGTGACCGCGGAAGATGTTGGCGCCCGTTCCCGGCGCGCCCACATTGCCGGTCAGCAACAATGCCATGCAGCTCGCGCGCACGTTCGCGGTACCGACCGTGTGCTGGGTCTGACCCATGCACCAGATCAGCGTCGCGGGCTTTTCGGTGGCGAACATCTTGGCGACGCGTTCGAGCTGAGCGCCCGGCACGCCGGAAACGCGCTCGACCTCGTCAGGCGTCCACTTCTCGATTTCCTTCTTGGCGTCCTCGAAGCCGTAGACACGCTGCTTGATGAATTCCTTGTCTTCCCAGCCGTTCTTCAGGACATGCCACATGATCCCGTAGAGCACCGGAATGTCGGTGCCCGGGCGGAGCCGCACATATTCGGTCGCATGCGCGGCCGTACGGGTGAGGCGCGGATCGATGACGATGACATTCGCCTTCTTCATCTCTGCGCCTTCCAAGAGGTGTTGCAACGACACCGGATGCGCTTCCGCCGGATTGCCGCCCATGATGATCTGCGTCTTGGCGTTGCGGATATCGGTGTAGCTGTTCGTCATCGCCCCGTAGCCCCAGGTGTTGGCGACACCCGTGACCGTGGTGGAGTGGCAAATGCGCGCCTGGTGGTCGGTATTGTTGGTGCCCCAGAACGCCCCGAGCTTGCGGAAGAGATACGACCCCTCGTTCGTCATCTTGGCCGAGCCGAGCCAATAGACGGCGTCGGGCCCGGATTTTTCGCGCACGTCGAGAATCTTCTTGCCGATCTCGTCCATGGCCTGGTCCCATTTGATGCGGGTCCAGCGGCCGCCTTCGAGCTTCATCGGATATTTCAGCCGACGATCGCCAGAGACGAGCTCGCGGACGGAGGCGCCTTTCGCGCAGTGCGAGCCGCGGTTGATCGGGCTGTCCCAGCTCGGCTCTTGTCCGATCCACACGCCATTCGCGACTTCCGCGGTGACGGTGCAGCCGACGGAGCAATGCGTGCAGATGCTTTTGCGGATCGTGACTTGCTGTCCCGCCGGAGCCGGCGGGCCCGCTTCCGCGCGGCGAACGCTGACGAGCGGCATCGCGCCCAATGTCGCGAGGCCACCGGCGACCACGCCGGAG
The DNA here is from genome assembly GCA_021325315.1 of Alphaproteobacteria bacterium. Taxonomy (GTDB): domain Bacteria; phylum Pseudomonadota; class Alphaproteobacteria; order Rhizobiales; family Xanthobacteraceae; genus Palsa-892. The sequence goes on along the minus strand of JAJPHK010000174.1, from coordinate 43,747 downwards.
CGGCGAAGGAATGTACGACGATCGAGGCCGCCGCCGGATCGTCCTGCCAGTGCCGCGGAGAGCTTGCCGCGGCGCGCTTCACGTTCGGTTCGTTTAATCAGCACGGCTCCCTCCTATTTCGCGTTCGGATAACGATTGACGCGGTAAAACTCCTTGATGTGATCGGTTTCCCGATACCGGGTCTTCCGCTTCTCGTCGTTGTTTTCGCTGTCGGCTTTCGCCGGCGATGCGAGCGGCGCCATCGCTGCGACACCGGCACCCGCGCCCATCGCGCGTAAAAAGTCACGGCGCCCTGCTTTTCTCGTTTCCTCTTTCATCGCCGTTCTCCTCGTTCGCTTTCGGTTGTCAGCGCCTGGCTCAATCGCCGAGCGCAAAAGCTTCCGCCTCGATTTCCATGAAGGTGCGGCCGAGGCGTCCGACCGCCCGATAGAATTTCGCGCTCTTCGTATGTTCGAGATCCGAGAAGAAACGCGCAGCCCAAGGCTTCAAATGCTTCTCGAAAATTTTCCGGTCCGAGCCTTCGGGCGCGGGCAAGCGCTTTGATGCAAGCCCGCCCATGACCTCGAACAGGATGCCGATGTGGTCTTCAGGCTCATACATGTCCTCGGCGCGCTCGATGCCGAGCGCGGCCAAGTCCTCGCGCAGGCGCGCGAGCGGCCGCTCATGCAAGAAACCGGTCAGGTAGTAAGACGCGTAAGGCAACAGCTCGCCGCGGCCGATGCCGACAAAAATGTTGAAGAACTCGAGCTCGATATCTTCGAGCTTGAAGCGGTCGGCTGCATCCGCGAGTTCCGCGTGCAGAAGACCCAGCGGACTCGCGTCGGCACGCAAGCCGGCAATGCGTTTGATGAGGCGTTCGCTGGGCGCACGAAGAAGCAGCGTGGAGAGGAGCACATATTCGGACGCACGCGCGGCGTCGATCTCATCGGCTTCATCCATGGAAAAATTTTCATCATAAAGATCCGGGCGCAGCCTCCGCCGCGGCACGCCTGTTACGGCTTCGACAGCTGCAACACGATCAGCGGGAACGCGGGTCCAAGCAGAAACCGAGGGCTGCGAAATCCCCAAGCGCCGCGCGAGTTCGGAAACTCCGCCTGTGGAGCGAAAGGCCTCAGCGAGTCCCGGATCGCGCATGCGTCCTCCCCAAGGAATTCAAGGTTCCATTGAGTTAGGAACCGTTCTTCTTCGGAAATATTCCAAACAAAATGGTATTACTCTGCCACAGGGCGTCAATAGCTTTCCCCTATGCGCGAACGGATTCGAAGATGGCTGCAGTTATTTCGGCAGTGCAGCGCCGTGACCGCGTCTCGCAATGCGATGCTCCGATTTTTTGCCGCTGGTTGAAATTTTCTGCGATGCAACATTTTCGACGGGTGCCGATTCTCCGGGAGCGTCCGACGAAAGTTGATGAGTTATTTCATCCCCAGCTTTCGACGGGGCGAGCTCGGAGACGCGCTCCGGCGGCGACTCATCGCCCCCCTTCCTCTCCCCCGGCTCGGGGCTGGACGGAGCCGATTTGCGATCGAGCATCGCATCGACTGCGGCCCGTAATTGTTCTGTCACTTGCAACGGGCCGAAGCCGTGCGCGCCGCTTGGATCGTTGAAGTCCCACGAATTCTCCGAGAGACCGACAAAGTCCCGAATGGCGGGATCCGTTCGCCAAACACGCTGGAGTGCGGCTCGCTTCAACTCCTCCGGCACCCCCGGCGCGAGAAACGCGCGAATATCGGTGGTAGCCTCGATTGAATCGATGGGGGGAAGCGTTTTCGGATCGAAAGGCGCTTCGCTTTTTTCCGGCCGTACGCGAGCGTCGGCTGCCGCCTCGCGTTCATTTTCCGGGCGTGCTTCGGTTTCCGGCTTCTTGCCGGCCTGTTTTACTTCGCGCTCGGCCTCTTGCTTGCGGCGAGACCAGCGCTGAAGAAATTTCTCCTGCTCGCTCATTCTTTGTCTTCCTTCGCAGCGATTTTGCGCGCCAGGGCCTCGGGATTCGCGCGGTCGCGCTTACGTTTTACGAACGGGCGAGCGACATAGTAGCGGGCGACAAAGCGTGCGACTTCAGCCGCGATCACATCCGGCATTGTCACGGTTTCCACGAGATCAGCGCCGCTCTCGGTCAACGACTCGCCTTCATGCGGGTCGGCTGTCACCTTGAACAGCTCGTATGGCAGCTCGCCTTTCGACGGCCGCAGCACGACCCATAGAAGCGGCTCGCCCGTGGCGAGATTGTCCTGGTAATAAGCCGCATCGGCGGGGAAAAGTTCGATCTCGCTGCCGCCGGCATAGAAGGAGATCGCGTCTTGCTCTTCCTTCAACACCGTCCAGGGCTCGGTCCCGGGTATCCCGGCAAGCGCCGTCACCGGACGCCAGACATAATCGATCCAGCGGCTCTGTGCCTTTCGCCGCTCCACGACGATGCCTACCGGAATCCGGACGATTTCGCTCAACTCGCCGCCTCCATGTGCCGGAGCGGCAGGCCAACGACGAGATTTTGCGGCTTCATGCGCAGCACCCGGTCCTTGTTCATCGCGAGAATAAGATAAACCGGCTCTTTGCCGATTTCGTTCGCGTCCGCATCCGCGCCGGTGAAACGAAGCCGATAGAGCGCAACGACCCGTTCGCGCTCCTGCTCTTCCATCGCGTTTCCGTTCCACAACCGGTCGCCGATCTTCGTTCCTTCTGCGTCGAGACCGACATACCAAGTAAAATTCGCGTTCTTCACCTCGACAAAGGGCTCGACCTCGGCGGTCACACCGAGGAGATGCTTCACCCAGATCGCGATGACCTCGCCGAGAGCGGCTTGACCGCGGCGGTTCGCGGAAAGATCCAGCGCCATGTCGAACTGATCGCTGCGGCCGAAGTAAACCGGCGCATTTTGCTCGGTTAGAATGTCGATTTCGGCGGAAGCCTCCAGCCCCAGCATCGAAACAAGCGGCGAAACGGGAGCGGGATTCGAGCCTGCAATCCGTTCCTCATCAGCGGAAAGAAGCACGCCCTCGTGCAAGGTCAGCCGCTGCGGGCGGAAAAACAACTCGGCGGCACGCAAGCGGAACGCGTCCTCGCATCCATCGAGGGCATTGCGCAAAATCACATGCACGAGCTGGTTCATGAAAATCGGCGGGGTTTTGCCCGCGCCCGAACGAATCAGCGAAAGGTAGGCTGCTTCGAGCGTCGGGTGTTCGAGCAGCTGGTCGCGGAAAGCGATGACGAAATCCCAGTTCTCGCGCGCATCGGGATCTGCAATCGCGGCAATTTCCGCCTTTCCGACAGGACGGCGCGGATCCGCGAGCAATGCCGCATGCAGCTTTCGCTCCGCGCCGCAGGCATTCGCGGGCGGGGTCAATTCCGGACGTGCAAGATAGACCTTCAGGAATTCGTCGGTGACGACGAGGCCGCCGCCCTCGCCGCGATCGAGGAGATCGAAACCGCAGGAGAGCCAAAAATCTTTCATTTCTGCCTCGCAAGTCCGATGAGATCGACTTTCTCGGCCGGCGTTTCGTCCTCGCCCTCGACCTCCAGGAAGGAAAAGACCTTCGGCAGCCTCGATTTTTCGCGCGGCTGCAGCGAGCGGAAAGCCTCGCGGATTTCGCCTTGCTCGAAAGTCCGGCGCACGGCAATCAGCGTATCCGCCGGATGAATGCACAGGGATTCCGCGAAAGCCGCTTCCTCAGCCGCCGCTTTCCGCGCAGCCGCGAGATCCGGCGCGCCGAAATGGCGGACGAGCTGCGCCGCGAGCATCTCGATCAATGCCTCGCGATCGGATTCCTTCGCTTCGACGATCTGCGCGAGCGTCGACCAGCCGAGCGACGCGACACCGAGAAGACCGCTCCGGAAGGCGACACGGGGTTTTCCTTCGAGTTTTTCGGCGTCAACATTCCAGAAGCAAAATGCGCCGGATACGGCCCACTCGCCGGGCTTCGCCGCGCGTTCAAACACGATAGTGTCGGAGGGATCGAGCCGGATCGTGCGCAAGAGCTTCATGACAGCATTTCACCCGATTCGGGATCCATCCACGACGGCCGCGCCAGCGCGTGTATGAGTTTTTTCTTCGTGATCGCAGTACTTCCCTTTTTTCGCGTGAGAAGGTCGCCCACGCCGTCAATCGTGCGCTCGACGCCCGCTTCCGCAGGAAGCCGCCGCAGATAATTCTCCGCGATCGGCGTGAAGCCTTCTTCCTGCCAGGCGTCGATCGTCACCATGAAGTGGCGTGCGAAAGTTTCGACGACGCGGCCCGGCCCGAGTTCGGCGAAGCCTTCCTCTTCCAGCCCAGTGAGGTGCGGTTTGATGCCGGGATCCATGAGGTTCATCGCGGCACGGAGCGTCGCGCCGAACACGATCCAGTCGGGGCGCTCGTTCTCGGCGGCGTTCTTCGGCCAGGCGAGTCGTCCGCCGCCGAGCAAGCCGCCGCTCACAAACAGAGCATCGGGCCATTCGATCGAGATCGGCGTGCTGGGTGCTGCGTGCACCGCGAGCGTGTCGGCGAGCGCGTTCATTCCCGCATAGATTGCGCGGCGCGCACCGGCGAGCGGTTCGTCGGGCTCGAGCACGAGCGCGAATTCGACGAGATCAAAGCGGCCGACCCAAATTAACGTACCTGCTCCCTCCTTCGCAGCTACTGCCTTTGCGTAGTCGAAGGCGCGGCTCGCCTCCCTGAGCGGCAGGAGCCGATAGGGCGGCGGAAGCTGCAAATCCTCGCTGTAGAGGTCGTGGATGCGGTGTTTTACTTCGGTCGGCATCGATCAGACTGCACCTGGCTGAACGGGGCTTACTTTGAAATCATTATAATTATAGCCTATTCCACGATCGGCCAGGCCGCCAACCAGGGCCTTGCCGATCGGGAGTTTCGGATGGCGTCTAAGCGTAAGGTTTTCGTCTGTTCCTGCGAGCGCACCATGCCGCTCGATAAAGACGCTATCGCAAAGGGTTGCCACGGCGGCGACATTGAGACCGCGAACCAGCTCTGCCGCGCCGAGATCGAGCGTTTCAAGGAGGCGGTCGAAACAGGCGAGCCCATCACCGTCGGCTGCACGCAGGAAGCGGTACTCTTTTCGGAAGTCGCCTCCGAAATTGCCGATGAAATTCCCGATGGATCGGAAATTTCCGACGTGAATTTCACCAATATCCGCGAAACCGCCGGCTGGTCGAAGGACGCGAAGGAAGCCGGCCCGAAAATGGCGGCGCTCTTGGCCGCTGCCGCGGAGCCCCTGCCCGAGACGCCGCTTGTGACGCTGAACAGCGACGGCGTCATCCTCGTCTACGGCCGAGACGAGCGCGCGATCGAGGCGGGAAATCTCCTGAAAGATCGCCTCGACGTCACAGTGCTCCTGTCGAAGCCGAAGGACATCCTTCCGCCCCACGCGACCGAATTCCCGATCGCGCAGGGAACGATCAAGAACGCCAAGGGCTGGCTCGGCGCGTTCGAGCTCACCGTTGACGATTACGCGCTGCCCGCGCCTTCCTCGCGCGACGCGCTCAAATTCGAGAACGCGCGCGACGGCGCGGTGTCGAAATGCGACCTCATCCTCGATCTTTCCGGCGGCACGCCGCTCTTTCCCGCCGCTGACCTCCGCGACGGCTATCTCCGCGCCGATCCCGGCGATCCGTCCACTGTCCTCCACGCCGTGCTGAAGGCGCATGGCCTCGTCGGCACCTTCGACAAGCCGCGCTACATCACCTTTACCGAACATCTTTGCGCGCATTCGCGCTCGCGCATCGTTGGCTGCCACCGCTGCCTCGATCTTTGCCCCACGGGCGCGATCACGCCGAACGGCAATCACGTCAAAATCGACGAGCACATCTGCGCCGGCTGCGGCGCCTGCGCCGGCGCCTGCCCGACGGGTGCCGCCGCCTATGCGCTGCCGCCCGCCGACTCCTTGATGCAGAAATTGCGCACGCTGCTCTTAGTCTATCGCGAAGCGGGCGGCGAAAAGCCGGTCCTGCTCCTGCACGACGCGGAACATGGCGACCCGCTGATCGACGCGCTTGCGCGCCACGGCGAGGGCCTCCCCGCGAATGTCATTCCGGTCTCCGTCAACGAAATCACGCAAGTCGCGATCGAAACCTTTGCCGCCGTCTTTGCCTATGGCGCATCGGCGCTCCGCGTGCTCACACGCGACAAACCGCGCCACGACATCACGGGGCTCACGAACAATATCGAACTTGCGAAAATCATTCTCGCCGGGCTCGGCTTCGGCGAGGAATGCGTGGGCGTTATCTCTACCGACGACCCGGACGTGCTCGGCCGCGAGCTGCGTGCGTTAGATGCGCGCGACTATGTGAAGGAGCCTGCGAGCTTCCTGCCGGTCGGGAAGACGCGCGACATGAAGCTCCTCGCATTGCGCGAATTGCAGCGCGTCGCGCCCGCGCCTATCGACGTGATCGCGCTCCCGAAAGACGCGCCCTTCGGCAAGGTCGAGATCAACGTCGAGGGCTGCACACTCTGCCTTTCCTGCGTCGGCGCCTGCCCCACCGGCGCGCTCGGCGACAATCCCGACAAGCCGATGCTGAAATTTTCGGAAGCGGCCTGCGTGCAATGCGGGCTCTGCCAAGCGACATGCCCCGAGAAAGTCATCAGCCTCGTGCCGCAGCTCGACTTCCGCGCAACGACCGCGCCCGCGCGCATGCTCAAGGAAGAAGAGCCGTTCCATTGCATCAGCTGCGGCAAGCCTTTCGGCACGAAAAGCACGATTGAGCGGATCATCGCGAAGCTCGAAGGCAAGCACTGGATGTACAAGGACGCGCCGCAGCGGCTCGAGATGCTCAAGATGTGCGACGACTGCCGCGTGGCGGCGGTCACCAACAACTCGTTCGATCCCTACGGCGCGCCGCAACGCCCGAAGCTGCGGACGACGGAGGATTATCTGCGCGAGCGGGAGGAGCAGGAGCCGAAGGGGTAGGCCGAAACGCAAAGCCGCCTATCGTTTCTTAGCGGCTGACAGCGGCGTACGTCTTGAACTGCTTCCAGAACGTCATCTCGAAAATCGAACTCACACGGTCTTCGGCAACTGCACGACGCACCACAATGCCGGGCGGCCGCTCATAGACTTTGCCCCATCTCTCGAGAGCCTGTTGCCACGGAGAGTTATCGTCCTCGGCCGACGCGAAAAAGTCTATGATGTAGGGCGGCTCGATGAAGATACCATCCTCTATGTAGAAAATGCCGCGCACGATTTTCTCGGTAATCCGCTCGAAGCTCTGCTTTGGAATGAGGATAGCGGTACGCTCGCTAGGAATGTCGGCCCAGCGGTCGTCAAGTCCAAGGAAGACACCATGATCCGGAATTTTGTCACCGTGTAGTGCCTGCGCGAGAATACGCTTCCCTTTGCCCAAACGGTGCTGTGCGTCGCGTGCGTTGCGAGCCGCGGCGGGTTTTAGTGAGCGGACTGCCTTCTCGACAATACTTTTTGACGCAGGGTCGTGAGGATCAAGACAAAGCCCAACCCTCACCAGAAAGTCTTGCTCAAGCCGACCGTAAGCCTCATTGCAAGAGATGCAACTGGGTATCTGCCACTTCTCAAGATCAAGTGGCGTCGAATCGGGATACCATGACTCCGGAAAGACGTGGTCTGAGTTGCGCTCTTCCACATCCTTCAGGCAGTGGACGCACTTACCGGGTCCGAGTTTCTTCGCCATGCGGTCGCGCCTATCAGATTCTCCGGCGAAGGATGGTGTTTTGATCACGCAAGTCAGATAAAGGACGCCGTCGCAAGCTGTTTGGCTCAGTGTATTGCCATGCCTTCCAAGCGTTCTCCGCTCCTTCAATACCAATAGACTTGTTGAGCTCGTTAAGAGTGGCGTACATCTTGCCATCTGCGCTGCTGAGCCAAAATCCGTTCAGCGCCTTCGCTGTGTAGTGCTTGCCTTTGTAAGTACGCATGATCGTGAAGCCGGGATCGAGCTTTACGCCGTACCGGGGATCATGAAAGCCGAAGGTTGTTATCATGTCGCGCTCGGGCTGGGCCTGTGTCTCGGGCAGCTTGAAGACGCCTCGAAGAATGGCGTCTTCGGTGTCCTGGCCCGGCTTCCGGGCAGACCAAATGGCAGCGAATACATCGGCCGAAATCTGAATTGAACGCATAGCCTAGCTCCTCTTTTCTTGATCTATCTACCTACCTATAGATAGAATAGGAGTCAAGGCGTCAGTTTGAATCTCAAGCCACGAGAAGCAAAGGCTTGCGGCGGCCCGATAATGACGAAAGAAGTTTGGTATCAACTCGTAACCCGGATGAAGCGCAGCGCAATCCGGGTTTATCGTACGAGCAGTGAAACGGCCTGCAATAGCGTCATGTCCAGGGGCATTCACGCCTTGAAAGCCTCGCGGCAGCAAAAGCGTGGATGCCCGCAACGAGTGCGGGCATGACGAACGGAGAAGCTAACGCAATGCCTCAGCTCGTAGCCCGGCTGGAGCTAAGCGAAACTCGGGATAAGATTCGCGGATGGTCCGATACCGGCGCAATTCCGTCTTCCCCCACCCGCACGCTACGCTCGCTTCCCTCCCCCGCAAGCGAGGGAGGGATGAAGGGTGTGAGTGCAGCGCGGCGGCCGCTTCTACTACTGCCGCAGCATCTGCGTTTGCCACGGCGTCGTCCACATTTGCCAGGGCGTCGTCGAGGCCACACGCGTCTCGTGCGGCGCGCCGCGCCTATAGTAGCCGCTCGCATAGAGCGCCACGGCGCGGTTCTGATTGCCGCCTGCCGCGCGGTAGGCGCCCGCGAGATAGCGCGTCGCATAAGTGAGGTTGGTTTCGGGATCCATCAGGCCGGACGGCGAGCCGGTGTAGCCGACGCCGCGCGCGGTCTGATACTTGATCTGCATCAGGCCGAGGGCGCCGCGGTTCTGCGCACGCGGATTGTAGCCGCTCTCGCGCTTCACCACGCGATGCACGAGCTCGACCGGCAGTCCGTTCGCCGCGGCGTGCCGCGCGATCGCGGCATCAAACGCGCCGTCGTGCGCATGCGCGTTGCGCGACCGCGGCGCGCGTTCGCCGAACGGTGCGGCCTGCGGCGCCCAACCGGGAAACGTCCAGGCCTGCTGCTGAGTCCAGTTCGGGAAAAACGGATTGCCAAAAGAAGACTCGCCGGCCGCGTTCCCGCGTGCAAAAGCTTGCTGCCTGGCGTAGCCGTCCGGTGCGTGCCGCGACGCCGCCCGTGCGTAGTGACCCTTCGCAGAGTAATGGTGCCCCCTCGCCGCGTGATAATGATGATGCGAAAGACGAGAAACGTGATGGTGTGATTTTTTATTGTAAGACTTCGCCGCGAGCGCCGGCTGGGTGAAAGCGATGACGGCCGCCGCAATGACGCAGGTACGCATGAAGTGCTCCACTCTATCGTTGGGCCCTTCCCCGTCTTGCTGCGTGTCTTGTTGATCGAATCCGGCGGCGATCTGGCGCGAGCGTGCACAGACCGAGGTCATATTGTGAACATGGAACCGCTTGTGGTCGTGGAACCACGCCCTCATTGTCATCACCGGGCCGCGACGGCCGGTAATGACAAAGGAGGTTTGTAGCTCGCGTTCCGCTTCACTCCTCCCGAGCTGCGCGCCCCCTAATGCAGATGCCTCAGCTTGTCGGGATTCCGCACCACATAGATCGCCGCGATCTTTCCGTCCTCGATGTCGAGCGCGGTCGTCTGGAGTTCGCCGTCGGCTTCGAGCGTGATGAATCCGGGCAAGCCGTTGATGAACACCGCACGAACGAATTTCGACGGATTGTGCCGATGCAGGACCGCTATCTTTTCGTGCAGCTTCATCACGGCATCGAATCCCAGGATCGGCGTCGGGAACGCCGGGCGCTTGCCGCCGCCGTCCGCATGCACGCTGACATCGGCCGCGAGCATCGCGGAAAGCGCCTTCATGTCGCCGCTCCTCGACGCCGTGAAGAAAGCTTCGGCAAGCTCGAGGCCGTGCTTCTTGTCGACCGCAAAGCGCGGCCGCGCCTCGCGCACATGCGTGCGTGCGCGGGCCGCGAGCTGGCGGCAGGCGGCGGGATCGCGCCCGATACTGGCGGCGACTTCCTCGAAACCGAGTCCGAATACGTCGTGCAGGAGAAACGCCGCGCGCTCGAGCGGAGAAAGACGCTCCAGCGCAAGCATCAGCGGGAGCGTCACATCTTCCTCTTCCTGCTCCTCGACGACGGGATCGGGAAGCCACGGGCCGATATAGGTCTCGCGCCGGCGCCGCGCGGATTTGAGCTGATCGAGACAGAGGCGCGTGACGGTGCGGCGCAGGAACGCCTCGGGCTCGCGCACCTCGCTGCGGTCGGCCTTCATCCAGCGGATGAAGGCCTCCTGCAGCACATCCTCTGCGTCCGAGACGGAGCCGAGCATGCGGTAGGCCACGCGCTTGAGTGTCGCGCGCAGCGGCTCGAACACCGCCGCTGCGTCGTCGTCGGGCCGCGCGTCCGTCATCAGGCGGCCGCTTTGTTCATGGCCTTGACCTGCGCCGGATCGGCCCACAGGCCGAAGCCGACCGCGAGGCGGTTCCAGCCGTTGATGACGTTGACCATCAGTGTGAGTTTCACCTGTTCTTCCTCCGTGAACTGTGCCTTCAACGCTTCATAGGCGCTTTTGTGCGCATGGCCTTCGGAGAGCTTTGTCAGCGCCTCGGTCCAGGCGAGCGCGGCACGTTCGCGGTCGGTGTAACAGGGAGCCTCGCGCCAGGCCGGAAGCAAGTTGATGCGCTGCTCGGTTTCGCCGTTTTCGCGCGCAAAAACGGTGTGCATGTTGAGGCAGTTGGCGCAGCCGTTGATCTGCGAGGCGCGGATCTCGACGAGATGCACGAGCTTCGGGTCCAGGCTCCCGGCGATCGCGAGCGAGGCGCGATGCCATTCCTTCATCTGTGCAGGGGCGGCGGCGAAGGGGTTCATTTGGCTGGTCATGATGGGTTCCTTTCACTGGATTTTTTGGTTCCGACATCATGACGAGCGAGACACCGCCGGTGTGACATCCAGGGTAAAATTTTGTTCCGTGCCTGCGGCGGGTAAGCGCAGAGCAGGCTCCTTTCCCCACCCGCTTGCGGGGGAGGGATTAAGGGTGGGGGCTATCGCGTTGCCTTCTTCAGAAACTCCACCAGCGCGTCGCGGTCTTCCTTCGAGCCGATCTTCTGCTCGGGCATCTTGGTGCCCGGCGTGTACTCGGCCGGGCCGATTTCGAACAGCTTCGAAATCGTCTCCGGTGTCCAGACGATGTCGAGCTTCTTCAGCGCGGGCGTGAAATTATAGCCCGGCAGCGTCGCGATCTTGCGGCCGAAAATGCCGGAAAGCGACGGGCCCGCGCGCGGGCCCTGGTCGGGCTTCAGCGTGTGGCAGGCGACGCAAGCGCGGAAAACCTCCGCGCCGTGATCGCCGGGATAGGCCGCGAGCGGATCTTCCGGGCCGTTCATGGCGACGGAGCCGATCGGTTCGCCCTTCTCCGCGTCCCAGCGGCGGATCAGGCGGTCGGCACCGCCGGTGTAAAGCGTGCGGTTGTCGGGCGCGAAGGCGACCGACCAAACCGGCAGACCGGGGCCGACGAGCGTCGCCGCGAGTTTCTTCTCGGCAACATCGACGATCCCCACGGCGCCGCGGGTGGTGGCGGCGGCGGCGCGCTTCCCATCCGGAGATGCCGCAACGGCGATGACCGGCGACTGGGCGATCTCGACCTCGCCGAGCTCCTCGCCCTTGGCGGAGAGAAAGCGGATTTTTCCGTCTGCGCTCCCGACCAGGATTTCTCCTTTCGGCGTGATACTGATCGCGTTCAGCGGCGACGGCAGCGTGACGACGGTAGGCGCTGTCCCGCCCGCGAGCGGCCAGATGCGGACAGTCGCGTCGTATCCCACGCTCACCACGGATTTCCCGTCCGGAGTGAAGGCAACGCCGTTCACGTTCATCTGATGGCCTTCGAGAACACGGGGCGCGCCGCCTGCTAGCAGCCATACGCGCACCGTGCGATCCCATGAGGCCGACGCGATCGAGGTCCCGTCCGGGGAAGCCGCGATCGAGACGACCGGCGCCTCGTGTCCCTCAAAAACCTGGCTGGGCTGCGCTTCGCCGGGTTTCCAGAGCGCAATCTTCGCGTCCGCGCCCGCGGTGACCAGCCGCCCGTCGGGCAGGATCGCGACTGCGTTCACTGCGCCTTCGTGAAAACGCATCACCTGCTCGGCGGCGCTCTTTGCGAGCGACCAGCGGATCGCGGCAGTGTCGAAGCTGCCGGAAAGCGCTTCTTTTCCGTCGGCGGAAATCGCGAGCGAGCGCACCGGCCCGCCATGGCCGCGCAACTGGGCTTCGGCGGCGCCCGGAAGAAAGAGAAACAGCGCAAACAAAAGGCCCGCAATGCGAGCCGATGATGCCGCCATTTTTCTCAAACCCTGCATGGGCTTCAGCTTGCGAGGGGCACGAGCGCTTGTCCAGCGGTCCCTCTCCAATTGTGATCGATGGCGCAAAGCTTTGCAAACAAAGTTGAGTATTCCCCCACCCGCTCGCTACGCTCGCTTCCCTCCCCCCGCTTGCGGGGAGGGATTAAGGGTGAGGGCTAGCGCTTACTGGGGAAAATCCAGAAAGCGTCGCGCGGAAACTCAACATAATGCGCGCCTTCGGCGAGCCCGCGTTCCGCATAGGCGCGGACGAGGGATTTGCCGAGCGCGAAGACAAGCTCATAGCGTTCGCCGAGATACATCTGCGTTTTCAATTCGAGTTTCATGCGATTGGGGCCCGGGGTATCGGATACGCGCACGCGCTCCAAGCGGATCACGCCGACCGCGGGCGCGCCCGGCGCGATTTCGCCGCGCGCGGCGCCCTCGATGATTTGGTCGCCGATTTTCAACTTTCCCGCCCCCGCGCTCTCTCCGGCGAGGCGGTTGTTGCTGCCCATGAATTCCGCGGCGAAGAGCGTGCGCGGTTTTTCGTACAGCTCGGCGGGCGTTCCCTCCTGCTCGATCTCACCGCCGTTCAGGAGCACGATACGGTCGGCAATCGCCATAGCCTCCACCTGATCGTGGGTGACGCAAAGCGCGGAGAGATCGAGCGAGACGATGAGCTGCCGGAGCCAAGCGCGCGCCTCCTCGCGCAGCTTGGCGTCGAGATTGGAGAGCGGCTCGTCAAGGAGAATGACCGGCGGCTCGTAGACGAGCGCACGCGCAAGCGCGACACGCTGCTGCTGGCCGCCCGAGAGCTGATGCGGATAGCGCGCGGCCAGATGCGAAAGCCCGATTTGCGAAAGCGCCGCCTCGACGCGGCGCTTTCGCTCGTCTGAGGAAATTCCGCGCAGTTTCAGGCCATAAGCGACATTGTCGAAGACGGAGCGATGCGGCCAAAGCGCATAGGACTGAAACACGAGGCCGAGGCCGCGCTTTTCGGCGGGCAAATTTGCGCCGCTCGCGGCGTCATAAAGCGCTCGCTCGCCGATCTTGATCGAACCGGCATGCGGCGTTTCAAGCCCGGCCACCGCGCGAAGCAACGTCGTCTTGCCGCTGCCGGAAGGCCCGAGAAGCGCCACGACCTTTCCGCGCGGCACCGACATCGAAACATCGCGAAGGATTTCGTTGTCGCCGAGCCGCAAGCCGAGATTTTTCACCGTCAAGTCAGCCATGCAGGCGCACTCCCATCCGCAACGCGACCGCGAGCCCAAGCGCGATCATCAAAACGTTCACCACCGAGAGCGCCGACACGAGATCGATCGCACCCGTGCCCCAGAGCGAGACCAGAAGCGAGCCGATCACTTCGGTGCCGGGACCGAGGAGATAAACGCCGGTCGAATACTCGCGCACGAAAATCAGGAAAATCAAAAGCCAGCTTGCGATCATGCCATAGCGGATGAGCGGCACCGTGACGTCAAGCTGCGTTCGCAGCGGGCTCGCGCCAATCGTACGCGCGGATTCCTCCAACTCCGGCCCGACCTGCAGGAGCGTCCCCGAAATCAGCCGCATGCCGTAAGCGAGCCACACAACGGTGTAGGCCAGCCACACCGAAAACAGCGTCGCCTTAAGCGGCGCAAGCGGCTTGAAGAACAGGAACACCCACAGCATCGCGAGGCCCGCGACCAGCCCCGGCATCGCGCGCGGCGCCATCGCGAGATAATCCACGACGCGCGTCCAGCCCGACTGCCAGCGATGCACAGAGAGCGCGATCGCGGTGTAGCAAAGGACCGCGAGCGCCCCGCCGAAAACGCCGATGCCGAGCGTGTTCAAGATCCCGCGCTCGATATTTGGATAGTCGAACAGTTCGGCGTAATGATCGAGCGTCAGAACTTCGAGCAGCTTCACCCCCTCGCCCCAGCTCACGACGAAGGAGCGGAGCGTGATGCCGGCGATGGGAACGACGACCGTAACTGTGAACCACGCCAGGATCGCCGCGAGCGCAAGCCAGCGCCAGGGCCCGAGCGGGAGCGGAGCTTGCTTGAGCCCCTTCCCGCGTACCGAGACGTAGCGCTGCGCTTGCTTCAAGAGCGCGCGCTGCATGTAGACGAGCGGCGCGGTGACCGCGACGATGACGACCACGACCACCGCCATCAGCTGATACGACGGCACGCCGAGCTTGTTGGTGAGCTTGTAGAGATAAGTGGTGAGCACCAAGAGGCCCTGCGGATCGCCGAGCACGAGCGGGAGACCAAAGAGCTCGAAGCCGAGAAAGAAAACAAGCACACCAGCGAACAGGATCGACGGCATCACCATTGGGAGGCTCACGCCGAGCGCGACCTGCCATGGATTGGCGCCCGTAATCCGCGCCGCCTCTTCGAGGTCGCTCCCCAATCCGCGCAACGCCGCCGCCGTGTAGAGATAGACATGCGGCACATGCGCGAGCCCTGCGATCACCACGAGCGAAGTGAGCGAATAGATGTTCCATGGCAGAAAGCCGACCGCGCCTTTCACCCAGGTGGAAATGATGCCGACAGGCCCCAGTGCCACGACGTAGCCGAAGGCGAGTACCACCGCGGAAACAAACAGAGGAATCAGGATCAAGGGCTCGAGCCATGCCCGGCCCGGCAGATCCGTCCGCACCATGAGAAAGGCCAGCGCCGCGCCCAAGGGCAGCGCGATCACGGTCATGCCGCCCGCGACAATGAGCGTCGTTCCGAACGCCACCCAGAAATCGGATTCCGCGAAGACGAACTGGTAGGCGCGCAGCGTGAAGCGCGCCATGGAATCGAAAAACGGCGCGCTCAGGAAACTCTGGTAACCGACGAGCGAAAGCGGCGCGAGCACCGCGATCGCCATGACGGCGAGCACCGAAAAGCGGATTACCGCATACGGCATGTAGCGTCCCCGCGCCGGTTTCGTTCGGCTATTGTCCCTTCATCGCCGCTTGCCACTTTTTCAGGAAAGCGAGGCGCGTCATTTGATCGAGATTTTCGAGCAACCCCGGACCGATCTCGACCGGGCGCGCTTTGTCGCCGACTTCCTCGCGCACTTTCTTCACGCTCGCGGGCCCGTCGACATCGTCGCGCAGGGAATAAAGAAGCGCCTGATTCGCGATGATCGTCTGCCCGCGCTTCGAAAGCATGTAGTCGAGGAAGAGCTTCGCTGCGTTCGGGTTTTTCGCCTGCTTTGAGATGAAAGCGACGCGCGAGGTGATCAGCGTGTAGTCCTTCGGCAGTACGATGCCGAGGCCGGGGTCTTTCTTCGCGCGGCCGAGCGCATAGGAGCCGAAGATTCCGTAGCCGATGAGATGCTCGCCGGAGCCTACGCGCTCCATCATCGCGCCCGCGCTGGTGTAAAGACGGATCGAGGTCTTGCCGAATTCGCGGAAGAGATTCCACGCTTCCGGCCAGTTCTTCACGTCTTCGTTGACAAAGAGATAGCCGACGCCGGAACGCTCGGGATCGTAGGCCGTGACCTTGCCTTTATAAAAGTCGGGCTTCGCAGCGAGGAGTTTTTCGAGATCAGTGTGCGTCTGCGGCACTTCGGCGGCGGGCACGAGGCGCTTGTTATAGACGAAGGCGATCGGCTCGTTCGTCGTGCCGTAAGCCTCGTTCTTCCACACCGCCCATTTCGGCAGGTTCGGGATTTCCGGCGAGGCGTAGGTGAGCGCCTTCCCGTCCGAAACGAGCTTCACCTGCAAGTCCATCGCCGATGACCAGATCAGGTCGGCGGTGCTGCCGGCCGCACTTTCGGAAATGAAGCGATTGTAAACTTCAGTGGAGTTGAGGTCGGAGTACTCGACCGAGATGCCGGGATAGAGCGCTTCGAAATCTTTCACGAGCGGCGTCGCGGCGACCGCGTCGGTCGTCGCATAAATGATGAGCTTGCCTTCCTTCTTCGCCGCCTCGACGGTCTTGCTGTAGTCGGCGGGATAGCCGGGCGGCGTTTGCGCGGCGGCGGAAAACGAAAACAGAAATGCGGCGGCAAGTGTGACAAAGCGCATCAATTCCTCCCGGCGCCGCCTTGCGGACAGCTCCAATAGCGGCTTGGAGCGATGTTAGGCAAATGCGTGCGCCGTTGCCAGCGCAGGCGCGGCAAGGTGCGACAATGTGTACGGGCCGACGTTTTAGCCTTCTTCGGTTGACCCCGGCCGCTCGCTCCCGAAAACTAGGCCGCGAGCGCGCCGGATTTCTTCGCCGACCAGGTCGCGATGTAATCCATCAGGCCCGGCGACAAGCAATCGTAAGGCTCAAGGCCGACCGATTTGAGCTGCTTGCGAATGCCGTCCATGCGCTCGGGCGCGACACCCGCTTCGATGATCGAGGACACGAAGGCGGCGAAGCCGGGCGGCGACCAGCCGGGTTTGTCGAACAATTCGGGGTGAATGAAATCGAGGCCCTTGAACGGATGATCGCGTTCGACGGTGCCGAACATATGCGTACCGCATTTCGTGCAGGCATGCCGCCGGATCAGCGCGCTCTCGTCCACGACTTTCAGTTTCTTGCCGTTCTCCAACACCGAAACGTTTTCGTGCGGGACGACGGCGACGACGGAGAAAATCGCACCTTTCGGTTTCCAGCATTTCGTGCAACCGCAGGCGTGGTTATGCGCGATCTGGCCCTTGATCTTCACCTTGACCGGATCACTCGTGCAGTTGCAGGTGAGCGTTCCGCCTTCAAAGCTCGCGCTTTCCTTCGGCAATCCCTTATCGATGACGGGGTGCAGTTTTTCAGCCATTTGCTCCTCCTGTTCGTTATGCGTGCGCGCTGCTCCTCTCTCTAATTTGCAGGCGGCTACGACTACGGGAATTCCCGCAGCGGCGCCGCCGCTGCGGGACAGTAGCACGAATTAGAGCGCGACTTCCGGCTCTTTGATCACGTCCTGCAGCACCTGCTTACCGCCAACGATCTTGAAGACGGCATAGGAACGGTTGATCTGGTCGCCCTGCGCATCGAAGTCGCATGACGAACCCGCGCCGTCGAAATTGATTTTCGTCCCGGCGCGAATCTTGCCGAGCGCCTCGACGACGTCGTTCACGAGTTCCCCGGGCGGGTTGCAGACCGCACGGATTTCCTTGGTGAAAACGAGCGACTCGGTGCTTTTCGCCTTCTCCATCGCCATCGCGAGCGTGCAGATCTGGTCGTGGGTGTTGCTCGCGAACAGAAAGATCGCGTTTTCGTCAGCGCCCATGAGTTTCACGAACTTCTTGTAGCTCGGACTCGAGAGCGGCGGCGACGGCTGGAAGTGCTCGATCCCCTCCGCCGCCTCCGGCCCGACGGCCTTCAGGAACTGGCCTTCGGCGTCGGCCATGATCGAGAGCGCCATGATCTTGCTTTTCGCGTCCATGCGCGTTGTTTCGCGCACGATCGAGACGAAGTCGGTGAGCAAACCGAGGCACATCACGGCGTCCGGCGCCGGGTTTGCGCCGAAGATGCGCTGCACTTCCGCCCGGTAGGACGGCTGGTCGGGGTTGTAGATGACCGTGTCGAGCACCTTCACGCCTGCTTTCTCGAACACTTTCTTGGCGGGATCGATCATCGGGATAACGAAGGCATTCTGCTGCGCGAGAATGGAAATGGTCTTGTATTTGCGCGAGACCATCGCCTGCGCCATGCCTGAGCCCCAGTTCGTGGCCTTGGCCTGATAGCGGAACACGAGCCCTTTGGTGTCGCCTTCGGTGATCGCGTTCGCCGCTCCCGATACCATCATGCAGGTATTGGCGCCGACCAAGACCGGTTTGATCGCCATGGCGATGGGGCTTCCCCAGATGCCGATGACGGAAACGCATTTGTTGATTTCGAGGAGCTTCTTGGTAGCGGCGAGCCCCGCGGTCGGGCTCGACTCGTCGTCCTCGAAGAACAGCTTGAACTTGCGCCCGCCGAGAATGCCGCCGGCATCGTTTATCTTCTTGGTCGTGATGTCAGCGGCCTTACGCATGTCAGGGCCGTAGGCACCCTGCGAGCCGGTGAACGGGAGGAGGACGCCGATATTGATGTCCTCGCCCGCCGCGTGGCTGTAGCCGATATATGGCGCGGCGGCGGCGAAACCGCCGGCCGCGGCAATACCGCGCAAGACGGTCCGGCGCTTGACCGGCCGATGAATCAGATTTCCCGATTTTGTCATGGTTGTCTTTCCTCCCGGTTGATGTTTTCGCCTTATTCGGCTGCTGTTATTTCCGTCTCCAGCTCGTCATCGATTTGAAGCGCATCGTTGAAGCGGTTGAAAAAACCGCAGAGCGCGATCCGCATCGTGAGCTCCACGATTTCCGCCTCGCTGAAGCGCATCCGCAAACGATCGAACATCGTCTGCGGAACGCGCTGCGCGTTCTTGGTGACTGCGATCGTGTAATCGACCACCAGGCGGTCGAGGTCGTTGAGCTCGGGGTGAAATTCCGGAAGTCTATCGATCGCTTCCTGCGACAGGCCCTCGACCTTTAAGGGCTGCGTATGGTGGGCGACGCAATAATGGCAGGCGTTGAGCTTGGAGGTGACGACGATCGCAAGCTCCACGTAGCGCCAGTTGATGTTTCGCTCCCGCTTCAGCTCCATTAGCATCTGCATCAGATGCTTCGCGGCGGTGGGCACATGCGCCATCACCGCCGCCTGATTGCGGAACGGGCCGTAGCCGGAGGCAAACTCCTCGTAGACGCGCGCGAGACCGGGTGAGAGTTCAGTCGAGGGAATGAGCCTGACGCGCGCCATGATCTCCTCCTACGTTGTTCGTGTCTCTGTTTGCACCGATGCCTTGCGCGGTTCCTTTTCCGGTTTTTTGATTTTCAGGCGGTATTCCGCGAAACAGCCCTGCGGCCGGAAGATCAACAGGAGGATCAATCCAAGCCCGATCAGGATGAGCCGGATCGCCGAAAGCTGCGTCGCGTCGAAAATGTTGAAGATGTCCTTGAGGAAACGCGTTCCTTCAATCACGGCCATCAAGCCGACCGATCCGAGTAGTAGCCCGCTGTTAGAGGCGCGCCCGCCGGCGATCACGGCCATAAAAACATACGCCGTGAGAATCGCGGAGAACTGGCTCGGATCGATATAGGTCATGTAGAAGGAATGAAAGGCGCCTGCGATGCCGATGATGACGCCGCCGAGCGCGAAGACTTTCACGCGCAATTTGACGACGTCCTTGCCGAGCGTTGCCGCGACGACATCGTCCTCGCGCACGGCGCGGATCGCGCGCCCGAACGGCGAGCGCAGCAGTTTCTCCAGCGCCAGGAAGAGCAGCAGGATCACGCCGCCGAGCATTCCCAGGAACCAGTATTCGTATTGCTCCTCGGGGATCAGGCCCCAGAACGGACGCGGGATCCCGGGGAGGCCGAGCGACCCGTGCGTCAACCACTCTTCATTCAACACGACAAGCCGCACGACTTCGCCGAAGCCTAGCGTGAGGATCGCAAGATATTCGTCCGAAAGCCGGAGCGATACGAGCGCGACGAGCGCGCAAGCGATGCCGCAAACAGCCGCGGCAGCAACGGTTGCGACCAGCGTCCCCGCCCCCGCCAGATCGACAAGCGCCGCGGTATAAGCGCCGAGCGCGAAGAATCCGGCGATGCCGAAATTCACCATGCCGCAGAGACCCCACTGCAGATTCAGTGCAAGCCCAAGGATCGAGATGATGGCGACCAGGCTGAGAATGGTGACGAGATAGGAAACCATCGCGATCCCCTACTTCTTGATCTTCGCGGCGCCGAGCAGCCCTTGGGGGCGCAAGATCAGCAAAAGTGCAATCGCAAGAAAGCTCACAACCTGCCGGTAGTTGGGCGGAATAAAGAGAGTCGACGTCTCCTCGACGACGCCGACCGTGAGCGCGCCAATTACCGCGCCCACCGGATTGCCGAGACCGCCCAAAATCGCGGCGGCGAAGGTGGAGACGATGTAATTCCAGCCGAGCAACGGATCGATCGCCCGATCCATGCCTGCGAGAACGCCGGCCACAGCGGTCAAGGTGCCGGTGATGGCCCACGTCCAGCGGACGATGCTCTCGCGCCGAACGCCGCGCACGGCCGCAAGCGACGGATTGTCGGCAACCGCGCGCATCGCACGCCCGAGCGCGGTATGGCGGAGGATAAAGTAGACAACGATCATCGCCGCGACGGCGGTCGCTGCGGTGATGATCTGCTCGTTATTGATCCGCAAACCGAAGAAATGTTTCGGGCGGGCAATGGCAAGGTCGTAGCTCCGCGCACCGTTTCCGAAAATGAAGCGCGCGATATTTTCGAGCACGAAGGAAACGCCCATCGAACAGACGAGGAGCGTGATCGCGGTGCGCTCGCGCAGTTGCCGGAAAACCGCCTGGTCGATGCCGACCGCAATCAGCGCGAAAATCAGCGAGCCGATAATCGCAGCCCACAAGAGCGGCATGCCGAGATAGACGTTGAAGATCAGCGCGAGATAGGCGCCGACGGTCAGCATCGCTCCGCTCGCGAAATTCGGGAATTTCAGAATACCGTAGATCAGGGTGAGCGCGACCGCGGGCAGCGCGAGGATCATGCCGCTGACGAATCCGTTGAAGATGTACTGCGCTGTCATGGCCGCTACCCCAGGAAGAGTTTGTGCAGGTCGTGCGTCGAGCCGATCTCGGAAGCCGGTACGGAAAGCCGCGTCGCGCCGTTCACGAGCACCATCACCGTATCGGCGATCCGGAGCGCTTCCTTGACGTTTTGCTCGATCATCACGACGGTGAGGCCGGTTCGATTGACGGCTTTGATGCGGTCGAAAATCTCGGCGACGAATTTCGGCGACAGCCCAGCCGACGGCTCGTCCAGAAGCAGCACGACAGGCGCCGCCATCATCGCGCAGGCGAAAGCAAGCATCTGCCGCTGGCCACCCGAAAGATGCCCGGCGCGGAGCGTCAACCGCGTCGCGATCTCGGGGAACATATTAAGGACGCGTTCGCGCTGCTCGCCGGTCGCACAGCGGTCACGTTTCAGAAATTCGGTGGAGACGCGCAGGTTTTCGTTGATCGTCAGATTGGGGAAGACGTTGTATTCCTGCGGCACGTAAGCGAGGCCCTTCGCCACGCGTTCCGGAGCCGCAAGCGGCGTGATCTGTTCGTCCTTGATGGAAATTCCGCCGACACGCGTGTGCAGCAGGCCGGCCAATACCTTGATGAAAGTGCTCTTGCCCGAGCCGTTGGGGCCGATCACCGTGAAGATCTGCCCCTCTTCGACGTCGATGGAAATGTTCGAAATGATGTCACCGCCGCCATAGCCCGCGGCGACATCCTTGGTTTTGAGAACGATTTCGCGCGCGGTCAATCGAGCCCCCCAAGATAGGCGTCAATGACGCGTTGATCGGCGACGATGTCGGAGAACGACCCGTCGGTGAGATTCTTGCCCTCGGCAAAGACATACACGCGGTCGCAGAGCCGCGCGATCATGTCCATGTCGTGCTCGATGATGACGAAGGTGACGCCCTCGTCGCGCAGCGACCGGATCACCTCGGAAATTTGCACGCGCATCGGGGGGCTCACGCCCGCGCCCGGCTCGTCCAGGAGAATGATCTTGGGATCGATCATCAGCGCGCGGCAAAGTTCCAAGAGCTTCTTCTGGCCGCCGGAAAGCGCACGCGCGGGATTGTCCGCGAGATGACGCAAGCCCACACGTTCAAGAATGGCACAGGCGCGTTCGATCGCCGCCTCTTCCTCGGCGCGAACGCGGCCCGGCAAAAAGAAATTTTTCCAGATTGTTTCGCCGGATTGGCCTGGACGAGCCAACAATAAATTTTCGAGTACCGTGAGTTCGGAGAGCTCGCGCGAAATCTGGAAAGTGCGCACGAGCCCGAGATGCGCACGCTTGAAAGGCGGAAGCTCGGTGATGTCCTCGCCGTCGAGCATGACCTTGCCGGCATCAGGCGTGATCAAGCCCCCGACTACATACAAGAGCGTGCTTTTACCGGCGCCGTTCGGCCCGATAATCCCGGTAATACGGCGCGTATCGGCACTGAACTGCGCCTCGCGAAGCGCAGCGATGCCGCCGAACGCTTTGGTTACGCCCGTCACGCTTAACACAATCCCCTCCTGTTCCTCCCGTGCCGTTTGCCGGCTTATTCAGGTGAGTATTGAATCTTCAGACTGGCACCGCGCGGCACGCGGTACCAGTCTGTCTTGCGTAAATTTGATCTATCGATTTATCGTTCTTACTTCACCTCACTCTGCCGCCTGGGCGGGCATCTGATTTTCCTGCTCGCGAACGAGCTCGGCAAAAATCTTTCGCGCGCGCCGAAGCGCGAGATCCGGCTTCAGGAATACTTCGCAATATCCCTCGTCCGGATATTCGAACATTTGTTGCTGCAGCTTGAGCGCCCATTCGTCCTCGGCGGCTACCGTCGGAAACATTTCTGCGATCCGCCTGGCCGCCGATTTGTTGGGGTCACCGTGCGACATGTGATGTTTGGGCGAGTTCACTAGAACTCGCCAGACGTGATTGCGTTCGTCGATCGGCGTGTGGGTATGAACGAGGACATAGCCACGTTCGTCTTCTTCGATCCCTAGCCGGCCGGGATATTCGCGCTCGCCTTTGCGCTCGTTGAGCTTGCCGGGCGGCTGGTTGCGCAGAACGACGCGCGTGACCGCCGGGCTCATCATGCAATGCGTATGGTGACGATCGACGACCGGATAATGGAACCAGTCCACAAAATATGGCGTCTGCTTGTAATTCTTCGTTTTACGGATGGTCATCACATATTTGTTGCCGTCCACCTCGCCTTCCTCGAGCTCGATCGGAATGTAGCTGTTGGCGACATCGCCGATATTGCCGTCGTGAAGCGGATAGAAGTGGGTGATATCGAGAAGATTCTCGATCAGCAGAAGATAATTCGCCGGCACGTTCATCGGCCCGACCAGAATGCTCTCCCATTTCGGGTCGTTGCATTCGGGAAGACGCGGCGGCTTGCGCGTTTTGGAAATCTCGTGATCGCCCGGCCAAATCCAAACAAGCCCGTCCTGCTCGATCACGGGAAAGCCGATCACTTTCGCCTGCGGCGAGATCGGGCCGGTTGGGTGCGACGGGATCATCACGCATTTTCCGGAGGTGTCGTAGCGCAATCCGTGGTAAGCGCATTCCAGCGTACCGTCCGGCATCAAGCGGCCTTTCGATAGCGGGAAGCGTTTGTGTGAACAGCGGTCGTCGTAGGCGACGACTTCGCCGTCCTTGGTGCGCCAGATCACCATCGGACGCTTGGCGATCACCTGGCCCGTCAGTTTTTCTTTCGGGAAGTCCGCAGAGAGCCCGGCCACGTACCAGGCATTACGGACGACTGCGGTTGGTATCATGTTTCTCTCCCATTCATTTCTTCGGAAACTCGATTTGTTCTCCAGATCACGGATCGAGCACGAGCATCGGGCTTCGCGAGCGCGCGCAGCAGACCATGACGTAGCTCTTGCGCTCGCCTTCGCTGAGCACGGTGTCGCGATGTTCGGGATCGCCCTCGACGTAGCGGGTGATGCAGGTGCCGCAATAGCCGTCCTCGCAATCGGTCTCGATGTCGAAGCCGTTCTCTCGCAGGACCGCGACGATCGTTTTCCCGACCGGTACGTCGAACACCTGACCGCTGCTCTTGATCTTGATCTGGAAGGGGCCACTCTCGGCGGGCGGGCGATCGTCTGGCGCTTCGAAATATTCGCAGTGCACATTGAACGGCGGCCAAGCGCCCACCGAGGCTTTTGCCGCACTCATGAATCCGGGCGGGCCGCAGAAATAGAGATGCGTTCCGATTTCGAACTGGCTGAGCGCACGGGCGATATCGAGCCCTTTCGCCGGATCGCCGCCGTCGTGATGCAACTCGACCTTGCCGGCAGCGATATGCGGCTCAAGGCGTTCGATAAAAGCGGAACGGTCGCGGCTCCGGGTGCAATAATGCATGTGCCAAGGGCGCTTATTCGCTTCGAGTTCCGCGATCATCGCCATCATGGGCGTAACACCAATGCCGCCCGCGAGCAGAAGATGAAATCGCGCTTCGCGTCCCGCGAGCGGAAAACGGTTGACCGGCTCTGAAACCGTCAGTGTCTGCCCTTCTGCGAGCGCATGCATTGCAACCGACCCGCCGCGTCCGTTCGGCTCCTTGAGAACGGCAATCTCATAGCGGTGACGCTCGGCCGGATCATTGCAAAGCGAGTATTGGCGCTGGATTTTGTCAGAGATCCGCACGTCGATATGGGCGCCGGCGGTGAAAGGGGGCAGGTCGCGGCCGTCAGGATCGACAAGTTCGAACGAGGCGATGTCGGGGGTTTCGTGCCTGATCGTTCGGACGCGCAGGTTGAGGGTTCTATTCTTCGCCCGTTCCTGCACTTTTTCCTGCGCCATGATCTGCATCAAATTCATGGGCGAATTATTCGGGCTCCAGGCCATCAATACAAACGATATTTTTTCAGTGTTCTAATTCAAAAATTTTGATGTACGATTGCGCCGCCATCCACGAGGCGACGCGATGAACCTGCGGCAGATCGAAACTTTCTACTGGGCCGCGAAGCTCGGCAGCTTCTCGGCCGCGGCCGAGCGAATGAATGCGACGCAATCGACGGTGTCGATGCGAATTCTGGAGATTGAACGCGATTTCGGTGTTGCATTGTTCGACCGCGTACAGCGAACGGCGCGCCTCACGCCCAAGGGCAGAGACCTCCTGCGCTACGCGGAAGAAATTCTGCGCATCTCGGCGGAGATGCGCATGCGCGTCGCGGATGAGAGCGCAACGCAGGGTGTCGTCCGGATGGGCGTCGTAGAGATGATTTCGCTCACCTGGCTCCCGCGCCTCGTGAAAGCCGTACACGAACATTACCCGAAGATTTCTCTCGAGCTCGACGAAGCGCTTACGCAGGATTTGGTCACTCGTTTAAATCAAGGCACGCTCGATCTCATTCTGGCGCCGGGACGCGTCGCCGGCTATAATACGAGCCCCGTTTCGCTCGGTTCGGTGAAATTCTCCTGGATGGCGAGCCCAAGGTTGCCTTTGCCGGGAAAAGTATTGAAACCGCGCGACCTACAGAATTTTCCGATCATCGGCCTGTCCCAGGAATCGTATCATTACAAATCGATCGAGGACTGGTTTCATGCCGGCAACGCCAATTTTCGCCGGATCGATACTTGTAAAAGCCTTGGCGTCGCCGCCTCGCTCGCCGCCGCCGGTCTCGGCATTACGCTTTTGCCAGAGCAATTCTATGCCCGGGAGATCAAAGCCAAGCAGCTTCGCGTGATCGAGACCGCGCCGCAATTTAATCCCGTCGAATTCACCGCCACTTCCTCGACGGAAGGCATCCGCCCCATCGCACGGAAAATCGCGGCGCTCGCCGCTGCTGTGAGCAATTTCGAGAAGCACCCGGCGAAACTTCCGAAGGCGGGCTGACGAATTTCAGCGCGCTTTTTCGCTGTTCCGATATTGCTGAATGCGTTCTTTCAAACCCGGCCGCGCGCTGCTTTCGACGAGCGCAGCCATGTCTTCGGCGCGAGTGTCTACGATGGTCAGGCTGAGAAGGCGCCGCATCGATTCCCAATCGAGCGCATGCGCCTGACGTGAGGCCCGTTCGATTACTTCGGGCCAGCCGGACTCGGGCGCGATCATCGTGGCAAACCGCATCTCCAAAGCTTCGCCGGCATCGAACTGCTTGCTTTCGAGAAGAACCCGCCGCGCGGCGTCGGTGCCGATCCGTGCCGCCAGCCGCCGCGTGCCGAGCGCAATGCCAAAACGCCAGCCCGGCATGCGAAATACCGTGCCCGGCGCCGCGACCCTCTCGCTGCATGCGCAAAAGAGATCGGCACCCGCGCCCATTACCCGCCCGTGCGCCAGCGCAAGCGTCAGAAAAGACGCGTAGGCGACACGCTGCAAAAGCTCCTCGATCCGGATCAGTTTGCGAACGAGATCGGCGTCTTTTTGTTCGGCGAGATCGCTCAGATCGAAGCCCGAGCAGAAATTCTTCCCTTCCCCGCGGAAGATCACGAGCCGCATCTGTTCGCGTTCTGCTTCCGCGAGCGCGGCGAGCAGTGCTTCCACCAGGCTTTCGCTCAGGGCATTCGCGCGCGCGGAACGCGCGAGCGTGAGCTGCAGAACGGCGCGATCCAGCCGCTTTACTTGCAATTCGTCGGTTGGCTGCAGCATCGGCGCTCAGCGCTTCGCACCGGCCGCCTTCAATACCGGGGCGCTTCCGAGACCGAGTTCGGCAAGAACCTCGGCGGTGTGTTCGCCCAGAGCGGGCGGGCTACGGCGAATCGGAAACGTCTCTCCGTTCAAACGCATCGGCGATCCGACGGTACGCGTCTTTGTACCCGCAGGAAGGTTCAGCGACTCCACCAAACCGAGATGCACAACCTGCGCATCGGAAAGCGCCTGCGAGTAGCTGTTGATCGGCGTGCAGGGAACGCCCGCTTGCGAGAAAAGCTCGATCCATTGCGCGGCCGGGCGCGACATGAAGATCGGGTCGAGCAATTCGCAAAGCGCCGCCTGATTTTTCGCGCGCAGTTGCGGGCTGGCGAAGCGGGCATCCTTTTCAAGCTCCGGTTTTCCGATCGTCTCGCAAACGCGCTGCCACAGCCGGTTGTTGCCCGCGGCCATCGCAAACCATCCTTCCGCCGAACGGAACGCCTGATAGGGCGCGTTGCGCGGGTGCGCCGATCCGAGTTTTTTCGGATCCTTTCCGGTGCCGAAATATTCGCTGGTCTGCAGCGCAGCGACGGCGAGCGTTGTCGCCATCATCGGCACGTCGATGTGACCGCCGCCCTCTCCGCTTTGCACCTTGCGCAACGCGCTCACCGCGGCGTAGGCGCCGTAGAGGCCAGTGACAAAATCGCACAACGGCACGCCGCATTTCACCGGCGCCCCGCCCGGTTCGCCGGTCACACTCATGACGCCCGCGACCGCCTGCAGCGTGAGATCGAAGCCGCCCTCCTGCGAACGGGGCCCATCCTGGCCGAAGGCGGACATGGAGACGATAATAATGTCAGGTTTTTCGGCTGCGAGCGATTTGTAGTCGAGTGCGTATTGCGCCATCACGCCAGGGCGATAATTCTCGATCACGATATCGGCGGAAAGCGCGAGCGCCCGCGCGGCCAGGCGGTCCTTTTCTTGCTTCAGATCGAGCGTCACCGAGCGTTTGTTGCGGTTGACGGAGGCGAAATTCTCGCTGAAGCCGCCGGAATGCGGCGGCCATTGCCGCATGCTGTCGCCCTCGGGGCGCTCGACCTTGATGACGTCCGCGCCCATATCGGCGAGCAGCATTCCGCAAAACGGTCCTGCCGCGACTTCGCAAAATTCCGCCACCCGTACGCCAGCTAATGGAAGCATGATTTCCGCCCTTCTCGATCGGAATTGGCTTTAGCCCAAACAATCGCGGCCGCAAAGAACCCGTGAGGCAGAGTCTTGCGATTGGGCACAATCGCAATCGCCGCGACAAACGAATTTTCCCAATCGGATCACTTCAAGCGATTTGATGGATATGGCGCTCGTTTCGCTTTCGTCAGGTTGTTAAGATCAACCGTCGTTTTCGCGATTTTCGGGATGACAATGGACATTGCAGTTAGACCGATGGCACTCTCAGAAACCGGTCTCGTGATCGAGTACTTTCACTGCGCGGCGCCCGAGCATTTGGAAATGCTCGGCGTCGATCCCACCCGCCTGCCCACGCGCGACGCCTGGCGCGAACGGTTTGAGCAAGATTTTTCCTTGCCCGTGGAACAGCGGCCTCAATTCTTCGTGATCTGGCTTCTGGACGATCACGCCGTCGGGTTTTCCAGCTGCGACAAGATCGTATTCGGGGAATGCGCGAACATGCATCTGCATGTCGCCGATTCCGAGCGCAGAACGAAAGGGATCGGTACCGCCTGCGTCTTAAAGAGCGTGGAAATTTATTTTCGAGAGCTGAGACTGAAGCGGCTTTTTTGCGAGCCGAATGCTTTTAATGTTGCTCCCAATCGCACCCTGCAAAAAGCCAGATTCAAATATCTCAAGACCCATATGACCGTGCCGGGACCGCTCAATTTTCATCAAGCCGTCACGCGCTGGGTGATCGAACGCTGATTTTGATTCCGTCATTCGATGATGCAATCGCCAGTTTCGGCGCCTTCTTGGTAGTAAACGTCACTTCCTCGATCGGTTTCGGCACGCCGAACAAGTATCCCTGCCCTTCGCTGCAGCCTTCGGCTTTCAGAATTTCGAGCTGCTCCTTGGTCTCGACGCCTTCCACGACCACGCCCATCCCGAGGCTCGCGCCGAGCTGCACGATGGCGCGAACGATGGCGACCGCATCTTCCTTCGACTGCAATTCACGCGTGAAGGAGCGATCGATCTTGATCTTGTCGAAGGGGAAGCTGCGCAGGTAGCTCAGCGAAGAATAACCGGTACCGAAATCGTCGAGCGAAATCCGTACGCCGAGATCCCGGAGCTGATGGAGCGTATCGAGCACCAGCTTGTCGTCTTCCAGGAAGACGGTCTCGGTAATTTCGAGCGCGAGCCGCCGTGCCGACAGGCCCGTCGCTGCGAGCGTGGAGATGATAGATAGAATCAGGGTCGAACTGCGGAACTGCATCGCCGACAGGTTGATGGCAACGTTCATGCTGTTCGGCCACTTGGCCGCGTCGTGACAGGCCTGTTTGATCACCCATTCGCCGATGCTCGATATCAGCCCGACCTCTTCGGCGATCGGGATGAATTGGTCCGGCATAATCAATCCCTTTTCGGGATGATTCCATCGCAGCAACGCCTCGAAGCCTGTGATCTTCTCGCTCGCAATCTCGACGATCGGCTGATAATAGAGCGCGAGTTGCGACGTGGCGATCGCCTTGCGCAGGTCGAGCTCGAGGCGGCGGCGTTCCTGCAACCGCGCACCCATTTCCTTCTGGAAGAACTGGAACGTGCCGCGCCCGTCGGCCTTGGCGCGGTAAAGCGCCATGTCGGCGTTTTTCAAGAGCTGATCCGGATCCTTTCCGTCGCCCGGGGCAAGCGCAATACCGATGCTCGCCCCGATCAGAACCTGATGGCCTTTGATCTCGAATGGCTCGGAAAGCGTTCCGATGATTCTTTCCGCGAGTAGCGTCGCGCTCGAAGGGTTCGCGCCAAGCTGAACCACCGCAAACTCGTCGCCGCCAAGCCGCGCGACAATATCTGCGCCGCGCACGGCGAGCTGAAGCCGCTCGGTGACAGCGCAAAGAAGAGCGTCGCCAAACGGATGGCCGAGCGTGTCGTTCACGCTCTTGAAACGGTCAAGGTCGACAAACAGAACGGCGAGCGTCTTGTGCTGCGCGAGCGCCTGCAACGTCTTTTCCCGGAACAGAAGGCGATTCGGAAGATCAGTGAGCGCGTCGTGCCGCGCCATGTGCATGATCTTCGCCTCGGCGTGGTGCCGCTCGGTGACATCCTCATAGGTCGCGACCCAGCCGTGATCCGAGGTCGACCGGTAAACCGCCGCGATAATCCGGCCATCGGCGAGCTCATATAGATGACCCTCGTCCGGATGCATCCGGACGAATTCCTTCTGTTCGCGAAGGAGCTCTTCGGCCGTCCGCACGCCGTGATTGCCGGCGGCGACGCTGGCGCGCAAGAGATCGAGGAAGCTCATTCCCGGTTTGATGTCATCGCGGCGCACCCGGAAAATCTCGCAGAATCGGCTATTGATGACCTGCAAGCGATCGCCTTCGTCGAAGAGGCAAAGACCTTGCGACATGTTATCGAGTGCGGCATCGAGCAGGGATTTCGCGGCTGCGAGGCTTGCCTTCTGTGTTTTCAAGATCGTGATGTCGCTGCACATCAAAATGAATCCGCCGTCGCGCACGCCGCTTCGGCTGATGCGCACATATCGTCCGTCGGACAATTTGACTTCGGTGGTTTCCTGCTCGCGTTTCGGCGCTGTCAAGAGACGAGACAACAGAATCGAGGCGTCGACATAGTGCGAAAGCTCCGCAAGCGAGATACCGGGCTTGAGCAGCTGCCGATCCACGTTCAGGAAGCTAGCCGCTTCGCTGTTCGCGAGCACTACTTTGTTGTCGGCATCGACGAGAACGACGCCTTCGCGAGAGCTTTCGAGCGCGTCCACAAGGCGCGCCTGCGCGGAGCGCCGCTGCGAGACCTCGTAGTCCATCATACGTTTGATGTTGTCGCGCATCGACCGCATGCTGTCCAAAAGCGTGCCGAGCTCGTCGCCGCTCGCGACCGGAATCTCCGTATCGAGCTTGCCCGCAGCGATGGAGCCCGCAATCCGCGACGCCGCGGAAACCGGGCCGATGATGCGCTTGGAAAGCACGCGGGTAATTACGATCGCAAAAAGAACCGCCAGAATGGTCGCGCCGGTGTTCAATCTGACATCGCGGGCGACGCTTTCCTGCGCCGACTGGCGATACAGGAATCCGTCGCCGCTGGTATAGTTCACGAGAAGATCGATCTGCTCGTCGACGCGCGCCGCATAACCGTCGAGCGTCTCCCAGTTGTCGCCGAGCTGGGTGCCGGACATCAGCCGTGTGCGCGCAGCCTTCCACTCCTCCACAGCCTTGCTGACATTCAGCGCCGCCGCCGCCGCTCGCGCCGATTGCGAGCGCTGCACGGCGATCTCGAGGTCGTCGGAAAGCGTTTTCGCAAGCCGGCGAATCTCGGCTTCGAGTTTTTCGCGCTTAGCCGCGTCGGTTTCGAGCCACTGGCGCGAGAACGCCGCCCGCATGCTTGCGAAATCATAGGCCGCCGCGCGCGCGAAATTGATCGACATCAGCGACTGGTCGAACGTCTTGTTCACGAGCAAGCCCGCGTTGCGGATGCCCATGGTCGCATAGATACCGAGTCCCGCGATCAGCACGCTGAACAGCAAGAAGGCGATCGCGATGCGGGCGCGAATTGTTACCGCCGGCCGCAGCAGGCGCGCATGCGGCGACCGGGCCGCAGGTCCGCCCCGCCCCAGCGTTTCGATGGCTTTACTTAAAAGACTCATGACAACCCGGCCGTAATCCGGGAGCCGTGCTAAACCCTCCCGCGTAATATTCGGCTAAGAACAGCGTGCACTTTCTTATGTTTCGTTAATATTGTCTTAACCTCAGGAAACGCAGTCTCTTGGGCATCGATCCAACCGCTGCAACCCATGGATGCCGCTTTGCCTGCCCCAAAGAGTTCGCGCCGGACAAAAACAGTTAAGCGCTTCTTATTTTCCGCGCAGTGCGCGCTCGCCTTCGCGGCAGGCGCGGTGACGGCGGCTGTCGCCGTGACGGCTCCGCAAGTCGTGATTTCGCAAAAGGGGCGCGAATTCAATCCGGGCGAAGTTTCGAT
The DNA here is from genome assembly GCA_021325315.1 of Alphaproteobacteria bacterium. Taxonomy (GTDB): domain Bacteria; phylum Pseudomonadota; class Alphaproteobacteria; order Rhizobiales; family Xanthobacteraceae; genus Palsa-892. The sequence continues at coordinate 12,194 of JAJPHK010000174.1, read as the reverse complement.
CTCGCGCGGTGAGACGATTCAGGTCGTCAATGACGACGGGGATCTCCTGCATCACGCATATATCGACTCGAAGAAATTCTCCTTTGATTCTGGCGACCAGCAACCCGGAAGCAAAACCAACATCACCTTTCCGGAGTCGGGTGATTTCAACGTGCGTTGCGCCATTCATCCGAAGATGAAGCTCATCGTACACGTGAAATAAGACTGCGCCTTCAGATGATCGTGCTGCCGTACAACAGCGAGTGCGCGACGTAGTACACAAGGAGTGTTGCAACGAACGCACCGCCATAGCCGAGCGGCACCATAAAAGGCTTCAGTGAGATTGCCTTGCGCTTCTTGCTGTCGGCGGCGATCACGATCAGGACCGCGATGATGCCGGAGTGGCCGATCATGTCGATTTTACCGAACTCGAACACGGCGCTGATGAACATCGCCGTGAGAATAATCGCTCCGACGCGCGCCAGAAGCGGCGTCCAGATTAGCGCGAAGGCTAGCGCGAATTCGATCGCACCGGCAGCGCGCATGAAAAGTTCGGGATCGAAGCCTAGCGAAAGAGAGGGATGAGTCGTGAGAAGGGGAAAGCTCCACTCAGGATAGGCCCACTTCTCGATCGATGCCCACATCAGTGTGATACCGGCCGCCCAACGGAGCATGTCGAGGGGCCGTGCACCGAAGAAATCGCGACCAAGCCCGACCAGGATGAGATAGAGCGCGGCTCCGAGGAAGATCGGATAATCCGCGAGATGGAAGACACCATACTGCGTGGCCGCGAAGGTGAACAGGAAGATGATGCCGAGGCCCGCGAGCGGCAGGGTCGCGCGGAAAAGCAGCGAAGCCGCGATCATCAGCTGAACGATCCCGATGATCGGGGCGTTCGATTTCAACTCGGGCGTAAGAATGATACCGCCAATCGCCCAGATCGAGATGAAGAAAAAGGCAAGCGTAGCGCGAAGAATGTTGTTGGTGTTCTCCTCCACCTTCGCGGTGACGCGGTCGAGCGATCGGATCAGAACATGGCCCGCCGGAGTGCGCTCAAACAGTGCGCCGGCGAGCAACCACAGGATCGAGACTCCCACCAGCCATTCGAGGTCGAAACAAAGCACATTTTCGAGACCCCGCGGCTGCCCAGCAACGTTATAGGCGCAAAACCACTTTACATGTGCGCTTGCTTCCCGCGTCGTCGCAATCAGATAAGAAAGCGCAGCCGCAAGAGTGGCGGCCGACCGCATCTTCAATCGAAAAAACATTCTTAGGCCCCAACGCCACGCGTTACGCACACAACAGCGAATTTCCGCAATCCGCTTCACTATTCGGTAGGGTTATTATTTTACTATACTTCTCCGGATTTGCACGAATGACGGCTTCAAACCTGCCGGTTTGGTTAACCCGCAGGCCGAATTTTTAATCATTAAAATTGCAGTGATTTGTCAAAGTGATAAGCGACAACTTTGACCTAAGGTCGTGCCCGGAAAAATTTGACGAAACACGGATTCGTGAAAGGCAGACCTTTGTCCAATCTCCGCAGCAGCTTCATGCATTTTTATGCAGCAGTGCGCAGCTATTTGCGACGACGCGAGGGCTTCGAGACTTGCCTCGGCGCGTTGGCGATTCTCGGTTTTGCCGCGGTAGGCACCATCCTACCGATGGTCTAACGCAAAATCCGGCTAGCGCGGAAAAACCGGTACGATCGATGGCTTTGCCGGGCTTGTAAGCGTGTCCAAAAAGGCGATCAGCTCTTTCTTTTCCGTCTCCGTCAGCTGGAGCGGCACGATTTGCGCCGACCGGCTCGGGCGGTTCACCCCGCCACGGTTATACAAATCGATGACCGCGTTAAGATTTTTCAGCGAGCCGTCATGCATATAGGGCGCGCGCCGTGCGATGTCCCGCAATGTTGGCGTCTTGAACGCGTGCTTCAGCTTCACGGACGACGGAAAGTATTTCCCCCTCCCTTCATCACTCGCGCGCGCTACGCCGATGTCGTGGAAGGAATTGTCCGTGAATAGCCAGCTGCTATGGCAGGAGGAGCAGCGCGCCTTGCCGTTGAAGAGGGCAAAACCAGATTTTGCATCGTTGCTGATCGCTTGATCGTCGCCATTCACCCAGCGATCGAAAGGAGCCTCGCCGGAGACGATCGTTCGCTCGTAGGTGGCGAGCGCGAGTTCGACTTTTTCCTTCGTGATCGGCCCAGCGCCGAATGCGTCATTGAATTCCTTGACATAACCCGGGATCGCACTCAGTCGTTCGATCACGAGCTTTTCGCTCGAGTTCATGTTGCTGACAGAGCCGATCGGCCCGAACGCAACCGATTCCAGCGTGCGGAAATGACCGTCCCAGCCGAGCGGCTCGATCCAGGCGATGTTGAGCAACGTGGGCGATTTCAGTTTCAGCGGCTTCTGGTTTTCACCGATGGCGAGCGGCAGACCGTCGGTCCACGAAAGCGACGGGCTGTGGCATGACGCGCAAGAACGCGTGCGCGAGCCGGAAAGAATGGGATCGAAAAACAGCGTCTGGCCGAGTTTGGCCTTGCTTTCCGAATAGGGATTGCTTGCGGGAAAAGGAATTTGGGCCGGCCTCTTATAAAGCGATCGCAAATCCTCGGGCGCGGATGAAACCTTGTTCGCACCGGCGGCGAGCACCAGCGGAAGCAGTAACCCAATAGGAATTAAGCCGAGGAACCAGCGAAGCATCGGACCGATCCTGAAAGCACGCTTAGCATCGGCCAGGGTTGTTGACCGTTCGTTAACGAACCCGCGACTGTCCAATTTAGGGAATTACAATGCCCAGCGAGACTGCGATCGCAGCCGCTTCGGCGCGGGTCGACGCCTTCAATTTCCGCTTCGCCTTTTCGAAATACTCGTGCGCAGTTGCGGTGGAAATACCGAGTTTTAGCGCGGCTTCCCGGTCGGTCGAGCCCAGCGCGATGAGCCGCAACGTATCGACTTCGCGCTTGGTGAGCCCCGCGGGCGGACAGGCGAAGCCGTGCTCGGAAGCAAGATTGCGCAGACGCTCGTGAAAGGCGCGCGAAAGCATCGCCAGCAGTGATTTGTCGTGGGGATCTAAACTGCGGCCGCGAAAAAAGAGACTCACTAGGCCGAAACGCCGGTCGCCGCGAGGAATCGGAACCGCCAGCCCTTCCGTCCAGCCATGGTCGGCAATGATTTGCAGCGCTTGCGTGCCGACGCTGGTCCATTTTCCTGCCTGTCGAAGCTCCGTCCAGGTAAGAGGTTCGTGCCGGCCCTTCAACATATCGAGCAACGGATCGCGCCTCAGAAGTCCGCTTTCCAGATAAAATTTTCGCCAGCTTTCGGGCCAATGAATTACGAAAAATACCGTCCGCTGCAAAGCGCGGAGATCCACCTCACCGCACACAAATGCATCGCTGTCGAACGTAGCAATGGCATCCTGGAACATTCGCGCGCAAATCACAGGATCGGGCGCGGTAGAAATCGCGCAAAGAATATTGGCAATACCGAAATCGGTCACGGAGCGGCCTTTCCGAAAAACGATTCAGAATGCGGGAGCGCGGTAGGGCTACGAGGGGCGCAACAAGACTGCAACGGCCTTGGGTAAAAAATTTTTTACGCCGGGCCGGAATATTTTTGAGAGTGATTGAGCTGCCTGGGTTGGAAGAGCAAATTGATTGCAACAATCACAAAATTATTCCTGGGATGCCGCATTACAATACCGCTGCGTATACCGCCACGCGGAACGTATGCGCTGTCTTTTTGCGGTGAACATTCGTTGCTGCTTCCCGGTCTTAGCCCTGCAAATATCTGTCCAATGCGCAGGTTCCGCGGAACATCGGCCCCTAGGCTCGGCGGACAAAGATGGTATCGTCTTGCCGCCGCGAACATCGTCACAAATCGCCGGAAGGAAGGATGCAAGATCGACCCGAGGGACATTCGTTTCGCCTTGCCCTTGGGCTCGAACGTCTCGGCTTGTTCGCGCTGCGGATTCCGCTCACGGTGAGCGCCATTCTGGCTTGCCTCTGCGTCGGGGCGTTCTTTGGCGTCGAGCGCATCAAAGTCGACGATTCGCTCAGCCAGTTGTTTCGCTCCGATACGCCCGAATTCAAGCAATACGAGGAAGTCACCCGCCGCTTTCCGTCGAGCGAATATGACGTCCTGATCGTGGTCGAAGGAAAGTCGCTTTTGGAGCGTGCGTCGCTCGAAAAGCTCCGCGATGCGGTGACCGACCTGCAATTGATTGAAGGCACGCGCGGTCTGATCTCGTTGTTCTCCGCCCGCGAGCCGCCGCAAGGCGGCAACCTGCCGCCACCGCTCTTCCCCGAAGAGCTGCCGGAAGGCGCCGAGTATCAGAAGCTTGTCGACCGCGTGAAATCGAACGAGATCATTCGCGGCAAGCTGTTGTCGGAGGATGGGACACTCGCGCTCCTCGTACTCGCGCTCGATCCGGAGATTACGCAAAGCGGCAGCCTCAACACGACGGTTGCGGAGATTCGTAAGACCGCAACCGAGGATCTCGAGGGCACCGGGCTTTCGGTGCAGCTCTCGGGCGTTCCGGTCATGCAATTGGAGATCCGCAACGCCGTTGAGCGGGACCGGCTGATTTACAACACCGTCGGCTTCATCGCCGGTTGCGCGATCGCAATGGCGTTCTTCCGGCGTGTCTCGTTCATGATCGTGGCGGCGGGGCCGCCGCTTCTCGCGATCCTGCTTTCGCTCGGCGTGCTTGGCTGGCTCGACTTCCGCCTGAACATGTTCCTCAACGTGATGACTCCGCTGATCATGGTCATCAGTTTTTCGGACTCGATGCAGCTCACCTTCGCGGCGCGCGATCGCTTGATCGCAGGCCAGTCGAAGCGCGACGCATTCCGGAACTCAATTTATATCGTGGGCCCGGCCTGCGTGCTCACGCATGCGACGGCGGGGCTCTCTTTTATCGCGCTGCAATTTTCTTCGTCGGATTTGATCCGCACCTTCGGCGAAGCCGGGTTGACCGCCACAATCATCGCGCTTCTTGCTGTGCTGACGCTTGTTCCGCTCTTCGGCGTTCTATTTGTGCAGCGGGAGGCGGCGTTCGCTGAAAGCGCGCGCATCGCCGATACGGGCGTGAATGCGCTTCGCCGCTTCTGCGAATGGATCGCGCTGCGGATGGTGAACCGCCCCGGCCTCTATAGCGCTATTGGGCTTCTCGTGGTCGGCGGGCTCGCGTTGATTTACGTCAATCTCGAACCGCGCTACCGGCTCGCCGATCAGGTGCCGGACCGCGAGCAGGCCGTTGCCGCGAGCAATCGTCTGGATACGAAACTCACCGGCGCAAATCCGATCGACATATTGATCCAATTTCCGCACGGCCAGTCGCTCTACTCGCCGGAATCGCTGCAGACGATCGCAGAAGTGCATTCGATCCTCGAAAAGGATCCCGGTATCGGCAATGTCTGGTCGCTCGAGACGCTCAGGCGCTGGCTCGCTGAAAAGGCTGGAAAATCCGATGTCGAAACGCTGAAGCAATATGTGGATTTGTTGCCCGTACATCTCGTGCGCCGGTTCATCTCCGCCGAACAGGACGCCGTGGTCGTCACCGGCCGGGTCGCCGATCTCGACGCAAGCCAAATTCTGCCGCTGGTGAACAAGCTCGATAGCGATCTCGCAAAGGTGCGCGCGAGCCACCCGGGCTACGAGATCGCGGTCACCGGGCTTTCCGCGATCGCCGCAAGGAACAGCGCAAGCATGATCGGCAAGCTCAACCGGGGCCTCACCGCCGAGTTCATTTTCGTCGCCGGTTTCATCGGTTTTGCCTTCCGCTCTTTCCCGGTCACGCTGATGAGCATTCTGCCGGGGATTTTTCCAGTGGTCCTCTCCGGCTCCATCCTTTGGCTCACGGGCGAAGGCTTGCAGTTCGCAAGCGTCGTCGCCCTCACTGTCTCGTTCGGCCTCGGCTTGAGCGCAACGATCCATTTCCTCAATCGTCTGCGCCTTGAAAGCACGCCCGGCGTCGGCCCGGCGCTCGCCGTCGAGCGAGCTACGGTGCTCGTAGGGCCGGCGGTGATCCTGACATCCGTGGTGCTGGCGTGTGGCCTTATCGTCACGGTCTTTTCGGACCTGCCGTCGCTACGGCTGTTCGGATGGCTGAGCGCGCTTGCGATGATCGCGGCGCTCGTTGCCGATCTTCTGATTTTGCGGCCGACCGCGATGTTCTTGATGAACCTATTCGAGCGATGGAAGCCGTTCCGCTCGTGAACCCTCGAAGAGAGCGGCTACTTTGACCGGCTCAGCGTGATCGACGCGCCTGCGGGCTGCGCGCCGGCGGAATTAATGGTCACGGACTGCCGATCGCCATGCGTGGTGAGCGAAAGATTCGCGGCAAAGCCCGGTCCCGTTACATTGACTTGAATGCGGCCAGGCAGCGCCTGCCCGAACAAGACGCCTTGCACGTTGCGGCTCGCTTCGCTCCAGTTGCCGGAAATCTGATTGCCCTGCGCGCGCGCATTGCTGGAAAGATCGAAGCGATAGCTGTCGCTCGCGCAACGGAGGCTTTGCTGCAAACTATTTCCACCTCCGCCGACCGCATAATGCGCGCGGCAGCGGATGCGTTCACGCGGGCCGCCGGCAAGCGCGACCGTCCCGCTGCCCGACCAGTTCCCGGCAAGGCCCGAGAACGGCCCGGGTTCCGCCATGACTGCAGAAGGAACGGAGAGCGCGACAACGGCCAATAGCGCCGCGAAAAACAAAGATAAACGAATCTGGAACGCTGGCAACGAACCCTCCTTGGTGCTTCGTCACAACGCTTACCGGCCGAAAATGTTGCACGTGCGGCGAACATAAGTTCGCTTCACGGCATCACGCCGAAGATGATTGACCATTCCTTCCAGAAGTCGATCCCGGCGCTGTACAAAAGTCAACCGTGACGGTTTACCGCTTTGCGCGGAAGCATCCGTAAGGCGCGCCGTTAAGCCGCCTCCATCCGCCCGACGAATTGGGCGACTTCCTTTTTGAGCAAAGCCGACTGGCTGGACAAGCCCTTCGCGGACGCGACGACGTTCTGCGATGACGAATTTGTATCGGCCGCAGCATTCAGGAGACGGTCGAGGCTGGTTGCCACGGACTCGGTCTGCCGTGTCGACTCGCCGATCGCACGGGCGATCTCCGAAGTCGCCGCGCTCTGCTCTTCCACGGCGGCCGCGATGGTCGAAGCGATTTCCGTCAAGCGCGCGATGGTCTTGTCCACGCCCTCGATGGATGCGACCGCCTTGTCTGTTGCGCCGGTGATGCCTTCAATATGCTGCGAAATTTCCTCGGTCGCTTTCGCTGTCTGGCTCGCGAGCGTCTTCACTTCGCTTGCGACGATCGCGAAACCACGCCCGGCTTCGCCCGCGCGGGCCGCCTCGATCGTGGCGTTGAGTGCAAGCAGATTGGTTTGCTCGGCGATCGCTTGAATGAGCGACACCACCTTGCCGATCTCGCCCGAGGCCTTCGACAGCGTGCGCACGATTTTGCTCGCTTCCTGGATTTGCGCCATCGCCTCTTGCGAAATTTTCGACGATTCCTGAACGCGCGATCCGATTTCAGCGACCGCGCTGTCGAGCTCTTTCGTCGCCTGACTCACGGTGATCGCATGATCGGCCGCGATCTTGCTCACCTGTGAAGCCTTGTCGGCTTCCGTACGGGCGTCGTCGGAGACGGATTGCATGGAATGCGCGGTCTTCAAGAGTTCCTGCGCCGCAGCGTCGACCGATTCGGCGACGGCTTTCACCTGGCTGTCGAGCGAAGCGGCAAGTTCACCCAAGAGCGCACGACGCTCTTTCGCCGCCTTGGCGTTGTTTTGTTCTTCGCGCTGCATTTGGGCCTGCATGTTCTCGCGAACGGTTTCGCGCACGCCGACGACCGCGCGTGCGATCGTTCCGAACTCATCGCCACGGTCGGCGCCCGCGACATCCGCGTCGATGTCGCCGCCGGCGAGCTGCTTGAGCGAGCCGGTGAGTCGGCCAAGCGGCCCGACGATCGAGCGGGTCACGAAGAACGTCGCTGCCAGAAGAACGAGTCCGATCACGCCAATGGCTATCAGAAGGCTGGCCACCATCCGGCTATGCATCGCTTCGACATCGTCCACCAGGACGCCTGTGGCGATCACCCAGTTCCAGGGTTTGAACGGCGCGACATACGAAATCTTGTCGCGGTGCTCGGTCGATTGCGGAAGTTGAAAATCATAGGAGACATAGCCGCCGCCGGCCTTCGCGGTGGACACGAAATCGCGGATGAAGTGTTTCCCCTTCGGGTCCTTGTCGTCGTACAGGTTCTTGCCCGCGCGCTCCGGCTTCGTCGGGTGAATGACCATCACGTGGTCGTAATTCACGACGAACAAGTATTCTCCGCCCTCGTAGCGAATGGCACTGATCAGTTTGTCTGCCTCGGCCTGCGCCTGCTCCTTGGTCATTTCACCGGCAGCGACTCGCTTGTCTAAAGCCGACAGGAGAGAGATTGTCGTTTCGACGACGTGCCGGATGTCCGCCTTTTTCTGCGCATAGAGATTTTCGCTGTTCTCGCGCACCACGAAGATGCCGATCAGGGCAAGGGCGCACAGGGCAATGACGCCCAGCACGAGTATCCGAGTGAACACCCGATTGAGTAATCGCAGCATTTTGGTGATTTCCTTAAAAGGCAGGCAGAAACTGCGTCAAATTATCAACACACCGGATAACGGGCGGTAAATGACGAGCCCCGGCACGCTCCGATGATTCGAAATTCTGAAAAATGGAATCGGCCGCAACCTCCGGAAGAAGCGCCGCGCCATCTCGCCCGGATTGCGCGGCACCGCGCCGCTCTTCAGACTTTCGCTGTGAGGCGCTGGCCGCCTTCGATGATCGCGGGGCTCAGTCAACCAGCCGACGCAAGGGGAAATGACCAGGGGCTCGCTTGCTCAGCGGTGCGGCCGCAGGGATCCCAATCCTGCAGCGTGCTCCAGATCGCTTCGCCCGCGGCTTGCGCGTCCGCCGCAAGGCGCGACACGTCCACGTCCGGTATCACGCCGCGCTCCATGCAGATCCGCCCGTCGACGATAACGGTGTCGACGTCGTCGCCCACGCCGCACTCCACCAAGCTCTTGATCGGATCGCGCACCGGGCCGTAGCGCAGCGAATTTCGCCCCTGGAAATCGATAATGACGATGTCGGCGAGAGAACCTTCCTGCAGCCTGCCAAGATCGTCCCGGCCCAACGACCTCGCACCGCCGACCGTCGCCGCCTCGAACACTTCGCTTGCCGGCGCCTTGAAATAGTCCTGACCGACAATCTTCCCCATCAAGGACGCGGTACGCATGTTCATGATCATGTCGCGCGGATACGTATCGCTGCCGATCGAGATGTTGACTCCGGCATCGCGGTAGCTCTTCCAGTCATTGAGGATACGTCCGCGGCGCGCGATGTTGATTGGGCAGTGCGAGATCGAGCATCCGGCATGGCCCATGAGCTGCAAATCATGGCCGCCGGAATAATTGAGGTTCGGTCCTTCCGCGATGAAATTGCCGTGGCCGATATTGAGCGTCGGCCGCAGCATGCCGATCTTGTGCAGGAGCTCGATCGGCGTCATCAGGTGCTCGCGCACGATGTCGTGAAATTCGAGCACGCTGTAAGCCGCGTGCGTCGCCATCGGAACGCGGAGTTTGTCCGCGTGAAGCAAGGTCTGTTCGAGCAACTCGATCGTAGAGGTTTCAACCTCTCGCGGCACAAGGATGCCCTTCACGCGGCCGTCGCAAGCGCCGTCGTGCTCGCGAATGAATTCGACCGCCTGCTTGAGGCCGCGCAGGCCGCCTTCGGGATCGAGAATTCGTCTTAACCGGCCTTTGGAATCGCCGACCCAGCGGCCGCAGTCGTAACCGGGGCCGAGATACGCTCTTGTGCCGAGGCGCTTCAACTGTTCAAGCAGCGCCTTTTGCACGCTGATATTGCTGCCGAACTCGACGAAGGTCGTGACGCCGTTCCGCAGCAGCTCGACCGTCGTGAACGTCGCGTTCAATTCGAGCGCGGCGTTCAGCTCCTTGTCTCCCGGTTTCAGATAGCGCGGATCGCCGGAAACCGTTTTGCCTTCCTTCGGCACGCTGATTTCGAGAAACGGCTGACCGAAATAGAGCGGCCGGCCGGTGTCCGAAATCAGGCGATGGGATGCGCGATGCCCCGAGTGGACATGGGTGTCGATGAAACCGGGGCATACGAGCTTGCCAGCGGCGTCAATCCGCTTATCGACTCGCCCTTCGAAGGATTGGCCGACATAAAGCACGCGCTGGCCTTCAAACACGACCACGCCGTTCGGGATCAATGTGTGGCTTTTGCCGTTCCATCCCACGATCCATTTTCCGGCGATCAGCGTGCGCATTTTCTTACCTCGAGAATTTTTTGACGATTGAAATTGGCTTCAGCGCTTGCGCTGCATGCGAAGCGCACGCCTCAAGCGCGACGCGCGCTTCAAAAAAACGATTATCCCCGAGCGAGATGGCCATTTCTCAGCTTCCCGGCTTGTCTTTCATCAAGGGGAACAGATCTTGCCAGCGAGCCGGGGGATTCTTCACGGTGCCCGACGCCGTCATGAAGTCGACGAACTTCATAGTGTGCTGAGGAGTCTGGGTGAATACGTTCTCGGGGTCGCGGATCATTGTTTCGATCAGCTTCGGATCGAGCTTCGACTGCTCCGCCTTGATGTAACCCTGCGCGGCGCGCGCCGGATCCGTCTTGATGATTTCCGTCGCTTCATTGAGAGCGGCGAGAAAAACAGCGGTGGTCTTCGGATTGTCCGCTAGGAATTTCTTCGAAGTCCAGGTCACGCTGTATGTCGCCGGTCCGCCGAGGACGTCGTATGAGTTCAGCGATCGGTGCATGCCGGCGGCTTCTTCCTGCTGATAATACGGCGCCGCCGTGAAATGGCCGGTAATCTCGCTCACGCCGGAAAGCAGACTCGTCATTGCGTCGACATGTGGTAGCGGAACGGTCAGGTGATCGAAGTCATTGGCATGCCCCTTCCCCAGCTCTTTCTCCGCGAACATGCGCAGAATGATGGCCTGCATCGACACACGCGACACCAATGCGATCCTGTCGTTCTCCTTGAGGTCGCGCAGGCTTTTCACGTTCGGCGAGCGGGTCATGAGAATCGCGGGCATCGAACTTAAAGGCGCGAGGCCGACGTAGCTGCCGTGGCTCTTGTCGAACAGCACGATCAGCGCCGTGAGCCCGCCATTCGCGATATCGATATTGCCCGAGAGTAAGGCCTCGTTCATGCCGGGGCCGTCGCTAAACCGCCGCCAGCTCACTTTCAGGTTGCCCAGACCCATCTTCGCGGCATTTTTTTCGATGAGCTTGAATTCCTCAAGCAGCGCCATCTGCAGATGCGAAATGCCGTACTGGCGAGCGAGGCGAAGCTCCTGAACTTCGGCCGCTGCGTGGCTCAGCGGCCATGTGATCGTCAGAATGGCTGCGAATGCGATCGCCGCGCACAGGTTTCTTGCGGCGGCGCAAATACGGGAAACACTTCCTGCGAAATTCCAGTTCGCCATTGTCGGAACTCCTCGCTAAAGCCGTTTCAATTCGCTGAGGCTTGCCTCCGGTTGGTCTTAAATGATCAGTATACTGATTATTATTGCCAAAAAGATCAAGCCTGCTTCACAAGCTTAGGCTGCACAGGAAATCGCTAGCAAGATTAGATTTTAAGCGGGACTGCGCCCGGTTTCATCAGCTCAGAGGCGACCGAGCGTCGTACGCCCCAGGTCGTTGTTTGCCTCGACGAGCTTGCAGAGCATCTTCATGAACAGGATTCTTTCCTTCGCGCTCAACGGATCGAGAAGCTTGTCGTGCGTGAGCTGAATTTTATGGCGCATCTTCGTGATCATGTCCCTGCCCTGCGGCGTCAGGGATGCGCGCTTGTTCCGCCGGTCGGATTGATCGACTTGTCGCTTTACGATCCCCCGCCGTTCGAGGCGGCCAAGTACGTTCGAAGCGGTGTCGCGGTCGATCCCGATTTCCGCCGCGAGCGAGACTTGATCCATCCCCGGTTTTTTAAAAAGAACCTGCATCACGCTGGATTGCACCGGCGTGGTTCCGAATTCCCGGCAGTTCTGGACATAAATGGAAATAAAAATCTGATGAAGACGCCGAACCAAAAAACCCGGCCGGCGAGCCATTGTCGAGGAGAGCGGTGATTTGCGCATCGTCGCTTACCGGAAAGACCGCCTGGTTGGGGGACTAGGAT
>JAJPHK010000150.1 GCA_021325315.1 Alphaproteobacteria bacterium | reverse complement strand
GGCGGGGCCCCATGCCGTCCCGGTGCCCCGTTGCGAACGGAGCAGCAGGCGCCGGACCTTTCCCCGCACCCAAGACGCCTCATGAGCGCGCCCCTCGGCGGGAAAGGATGATAGGAATATAGTCCATACGGGAAAAGCTGTCAAGCGCGGGAAACAAATAATCGTCATGGCCGGGCTTGTCCCGGCCATCCACGCCTTAACGCTGTTTCAGCAAGGCGTGGATGCCCGCAACAAGTGCGGGCATGACGAGTAGAGAGGCAGACGGGAAGTCGATTACTTCACCAGCTTCGCCGTATACGTCGTGCCCGAAGCGCCGCCGGGGAGGAAGGACATTTCGATGACGGCGGTCTTGCCGCAGAGATCGAACGTCCAGCGCTCCGTCCATGGCGTGTGCGCGTCCTTGTAGGGCTCGACCGCGCGCGTGTCGGTGGCCCAGCTCCGCTCGCAGCCGGCGGGGTTTTCGGCCAAGGCCATCGCTTTCGCCATGCCAATCGCGTCGCGCTGCAGGCGCGGATCGGCCTTGGTTTCGCCGGGCAAGAGTTCGATGGCGCGGGCGTGATCGTTCTCGACGATGACCATGATGTTTCGCTGCGCGCGCGGATTGCAGTCGACGAGGTAGCGCTCGACCCAACTGAAGACGTTTTGTTGAATCGGGAAGGGAAGCGCTTCGTAGAGCGCGCTCAGGCGGTCGCCCTTGCAGTCGTAGCCGGGAATATTGGCGCCGGATTTCTTCAGCATGTCCGCGCGCAGTTCCGCGAGGTCGTTCGAGAAAATCTTCGCAGCGATTTTCTCGCCGTAAGCGCGCTTGATCGCGGTCTGGTCGGCGCGGCTCACATCGGGGATGTTCTCGGCCATCGCCTGCGCGAACGAAAAAGCCGCAATCGATAACCCTGCAAGAACACGCAGCATCCTTCCCCCCTCCGTTTACAGCGCGAGGATGGCATGGAACGCTATCGGGCAGCTACGGGTTTAAGGAACGCAACGGGGAGCGTGACGTGGCCGAAGCCTGTACCCATCTCGATACAATCCGCGACGTCACGCCGAGCGCGCGCGGCTGCGAGGAGTGCCTGAAAATCGGGAGCAAATGGGTGCATCTCCGTCTCTGCCGGACCTGCGGGCATGTCGGCTGCTGCGATTCTTCTCCGCACAAGCACGCGACCACGCATTTCCACGCGACGGGTCATCCGATCATCGAAGGCTACGATCCGCCCGAGGGCTGGGGCTGGTGCTATGTCGACGAGGTGCTGTTCGATCTTTCCGACCGAAAGACGCCGCAGCGCGGACCGATCCCGAGATATGTCTGAGCGCTTTCTTCTTTCCTCATGCTGAGGAGGCCGCGTCAGCGGCCGACATGCAAGTCGGCCTTGGCCGACTTGCCATTTTAAATCTGATCTCGGGCAAGCCCGAGCTCAGTGCATGAGCCCCGTGCATCACGGAAGCACCCTTCGAGACGCCGCGCTTTTTTACGATGTCGCGTAAACGCGACATCGATGCGCGGCTCCTCAGGGTGAGGATTGGAATTAGCTTCCAGCCGCTTCGATCACATCCTCGAACGAGCGCAGCCCCGGGCGCTGCGCGCTCACCAGCACCGCCATGTTGCCGGGCTTGTGCTGGTTTTTCCACATCTTCATGTGAGCGGCGGGGATTTCTTTCCACGACAGCACTTCGCTCATGCAGGGGTCGATCCTGCGGTCGAGCACGAACTGGTTCGCGGCCGAGGCCTGCTTCAGATGCGCGAAGTGCGAACCCTGCACGCGTTTCTGCCGCATCCAGACGTAGCGCGCATCGAAGGTGAGATTGTAGCCCGAGGTGCCGGCGCAGAAGACGACCATGCCGCCGCGCTTTACGACAAGGCACGAAACCGGAAACGTCGCTTCGCCGGGATGTTCGAACACGATGTCGACGTCGCGCTTTCCGGTGATGTCCCAGATCGCCTTGCCGAACTTGCGCGCCTCTTTCACCCAGTTGTTATATTCTTCGGTGTTCACCTTCGGCATCTGGCCCCAGCAATTGAAGTTCTTGCGGTTGATGACGCCCTTCGCACCGAGGCCGAGCACGTAATCTTTCTTTTCATCGTCGGAGATGATGCCAATCGCGTGCGCGCCGGAGGCGGCGGCGAGCTGCACGCCGAACACGCCGAGACCGCCGGAAGCGCCCCACACCAGAACATAGTCGCCGGGCTTGATCGTATGCGGCGCATGACCGAACAGCATGCGATAGGCGGTGGCGAGCGTGAGCGTGTAACAGGCCGATTCTTCCCAGGTGAGATGCTGCGGCCGCGGCATCAGTTGCCGCGACTGCACGCGGCAGAATTGCGCGAAAGATCCGTCCGGCGTCTCGTAGCCCCAGATGCGCTGCGAGGCCGAGAGCATCGGATCGCCGCCGTTGCACTCCTCGTCGTCGCCGTCGTCCTGATTGCAGTGGACGACGACTTCGTCGCCGACTTTCCAGCGTTTCACTTTCGAGCCGACGGCCCACACGACGCCCGCCGCGTCGGAGCCCGCGACATGGTACGGGCTCTTGTGCACGTCATGCGGCGAAATCGGTTTTCCGAGCGCGGCCCAGACGCCGTTGTAGTTCACGCCCGCCGCCATCACGAAGACCAAGACTTCGTCGCCGCCGATCGGCCAGGTCGGCACGACTTCAATTTGCATGGAGGATTCGGGCGGGCCGTGGCGCTCCTTGCGGATCGTCCAGGCATACATTTTTGACGGCACGTGGCCGAGCGGCGGCACCTCGCCGATTTCGTAAAGGTCTTTCGGTCCCTGTTGCTTCGGCTTCAGTGCGGCGACGGCCATGGCGCGCTCCGGTCTTCGTTTCCCCGCAACCAGTCTGCCGCAATTGATGCTGCAACGCAATAAAGATGCGCCGGACGGGCCTTATTTTTAAGTCTTCTTCAAGCCGGAACGAGGGAGATAGGGCACTTCGCGTTCCATCTTTCGGAAATCGTATGCCGTCTCGGCCAATCACGAAGCGTCCACCAACTGCGCGGCCGAGCCCGCGCGACGAGCCGTTTTTCATGGTGTGTTTCGTCCTTTGCGTGGCGCAGCTCGTCTATCTCGCCGCTTCCTTCGTCTTGCACCAGTGGCTGGTCGATCCGGAAGGACGCGGCATTCCGACCGACTTCGTGAACGTGTGGGCGGCGGGGAAGCTCGTGCTCTCCGGCTTTCCGGACTGGGCGTATGTCTGGAAGGTCCATAAGGAAATCGAGAACGCCGCCGTCGGCTACAACTTCGAGGGCTATTACGGCTGGCATTACCCGCCGCCGTTTCTCGCGGTCGCGAGCGTTCTCGCGCTTCTTCCCTACGCAGTCGCCTATTTTGCGTGGGTCGCGGTCACGCTACCGGTTTACGTCGCGACGATCCGGTGGATCGTCGGCGAGAAGATCGGATACTGGCTCGCCTTCGCCTTTCCGGCGATGCTTGCGAACGCGATGGTGGGGCAAAACGGTTTTCTCACCGCCTCGCTTGTCGGCGGCACGCTCGGCTTCCTGGAAAAGCAGCCGGTGCTTGCGGGCGTGTGTCTGGGGCTTCTTACTTACAAGCCGCAATTCGGGATTCTGTTTCCGCTTGCGCTGATCGCCGCACGGCAGTGGACGGTGTTTTTGGTCGCCACGGCGGTCGCGATCGCGATGGCGCTGTTCTCATGGCTCGCCTTCGGGCTAGCGAGCTGGGAGGCATTTTTCCATTGGCTTCCGATCACGTCGAAAACGTTTCTGTCGGAAGGGCAGGCGAATTTCGGAAAACTGCAAAGCCTCTACGGCCTCGTGCGTGCGCTGCACGGCAGTGAGGCGCTCGCCTGGGTGCTGCAAGCCTTGCTAACGGCCGCGACGGCGGCGGTGGTGGGCTGGTTCTGGTACCGGAAGAAGCCGTATGCGCTGCAGGCGGCGCTTCTTGCCATCGGCGCGCTGCTCGCCACGCCTTACGTTTATCTCTACGACGTTCTGGTGCTGGCGGTGGCGGTGGCGTTCCTCGTTCGCGCCGCGCTCGCGAGCGGATTTTTGCCCGGCGAGCAGCCGGCTTTGCTCGCCGCCGCCATTTTGATTTTCGGCTTTCCGTTCGTGCAGTTTCCGGTGGGATTTCTGGCGATCCTGATCGTCGCGGCGCTCGTTTTACGGCGATTAATTTCCTCTAGCTCCGCTCGCCCATAAATTTGCCCCCACCCGCTCGCTGCGCTCGCTTCCCTCCCCCGCAAGCGGGGGGAGGGATAGGGAGGGGGCGGCCTTTTTCGCGAAGTCAAGAGGCCTCTGGATTGTGCCCGCTTTTGCAGTGGCGGAGCCGAATGACTGCGCTATGCTCATTCCGCTGCAATGCGGAATCGAGGCTGTTCCGCGAGGGCGGTTCGATTTCGTGAGTTGAATGCAACGTTTCCATCACAGGGGAGAACGTCATGACGCTCGAAAGTCTAATCGTCCTTCTGATTGTCGGTGCGATTGCCGGCTGGCTCGCGGGCCAGATCGTGCGCGGGTACGGGTTCGGACTCGTCGGCAACATCGTCGTCGGCATCATCGGCGCCGTGATCGCGGGGTGGCTCTTTCCGCGGCTCGGGGTGCCTCTTGGCGGCGGCTGGATCGGCTCGATCATCAGCGCCGTGATCGGTGCCGTGATCTTGTTGTTCGTTATCGGGTTGATCAAGCGTTGAGGACTGAATGACGGAGACGACCGGAGGTTCAGGCAAGCGCGGACAAAAGCGCGATCATCCCTGGCTCATCCGCACTTACGCGGGCCATTCGACGGCGAAGGAGTCGAACAACCTCTACCGCTCGAATCTCGCCAAGGGACAAACCGGCCTCTCGGTCGCCTTCGATCTACCGACGCAAACGGGCTACGATTCCGACCATCCGCTCGCGAAAGGCGAGGTGGGCAAGGTGGGCGTGCCGATCTCGCATCTCGGCGACATGCGGACGCTGTTCGAGGGCATTCCTCTCGACCAGATGAACACGTCGATGACCATCAACGCCACCGCCGCGTGGCTTTTGGCACTTTATGTGGCGCTCGCGGAAGAGCAGGGCGCGGATAAGAAATCGCTTTCGGGCACGACGCAGAACGACATTCTCAAGGAATATCTCTCGCGCGGCACCTATGTGTTTCCGCCCGCGCCATCGATGCGGCTCGTCAAGGACACGATCCTGTTCTCGACGCGCGAGATTCCGAAATGGAATCCGATGAATGTCTGCTCGTACCACCTGCAGGAAGCGGGTGCGACACCGCAGCAGGAGCTTGCCTTCGCGCTTGCGAACGCGATCGCCGTCCTCGATACGGTGAAGGCATCGGGCGCGGTCAGCGGCAAAGACTTTGAAGAGGTCGTCGGCCGGATTTCGTTCTTCGTGAATGCGGGCGTCCGCTTCGTCACCGAGCTCTGCAAGATGCGCGCGTTTTGCGAACTCTGGGAAGAGATCACGCGCGAGCGCTATGGCGTCACGAACGAGAAACATCGCCGCTTCCGCTACGGCGTGCAGGTGAACTCGCTTGGCCTCACGGAGCAGCAGCCGGAGAACAATGTCTACCGGATTCTCATCGAGATGCTCGCGGTGACGCTCTCGAAGAACGCCCGCGCCCGCGCGGTGCAGCTGCCCGCCTGGAACGAGGCGCTCGGACTGCCGCGGCCGTGGGACCAGCAATGGTCGATCCGCATGCAGCAGATCGTGGCCTATGAGACGGATTTGCTCGAATACGGCGATCTCTTCGACGGCTCCGCCGAAGTCGCGCGCAAGGTGGGAGAACTCAAAGCCGAAGCGCGCGAGGAACTCGGGCAGATCGAGAAGATGGGCGGCGCGGTGAAAGCGGTCGAATCCGGATACATGAAGGAGCGCCTCGTCGAATCGAACACCAAGCGCTTGGAGGCGATCGAGCGCGGCGAGCAGGTCGTGGTCGGCGTCAACAAATTCACCGAAACGGAGCCGTCGCCGCTTTCGACCGGGAACGGGTCGATCCTCACCGTGCCGCACGAAGTGGAAGACGAGCAGATCAAGCGGCTCAAGGCCTGGCGCGAAAACCGCGACCAGCTCGCGGTGAAGAAGGCGCTGGATTCGCTCTCGCGCGCGGCCAAGGACGGCTCCAACATCATGCCGGCCTCGATCGAATGCGCGAAAGCGGGCGTCACCACCGGCGAATGGGGTACGGCGCTTCGCAAGGTGTTCGGCGAATATCGCGCGCCGACGGGCGTCGGCCGCGCGGCGCGGAACGACGCGCAGGGCCTCGACGACATTCGCGAAAAGGTGAATGCTGCGTCGCGCCGCCTCGGCCGCCGGATGAAGTTTCTGGTCGGCAAGCCGGGCCTCGATGGCCATTCGAACGGCGCCGAGCAAATCGCGGCGCGCGCGCGCGATGCGGGCATGGAAGTCGTCTACCAGGGCATCCGGCTCACGCCTTCCGAGATTGTGGAGGCCGCGCTGAAGGAAAAAGTGCATGTCGTCGGGCTTTCGATTCTGTCGGGAAGCCATGTGCCCTTGGTGCGCGAAGTCATGGAGAAATTGCGTGCGGAAGGCTTGAATCTGCCGGTTGTGGTCGGCGGCATCATTCCGCCAGAGGACGAGGCACTTTTGAAGAAGTCCGGCGTCGCCGCCGTGTTCACGCCGAAGGATTACGAGCTGAACCGCATTCTCGGCGATCTTGTGGGGATCGTCGAAAAGTCCGCCGGCAAGAACGCGGCGTAAAATTATTTTACTGTCATGCCCGGCCTTGTGCCGGGCATCCACGTCTTTAATGCCTCACCACAGTTAAGGCGTGGATGGCCGGGACAAGCCCGGCCATGACGGTTTCGTTTGGCTACAGGCCAACCCTTTTCCGCACATCCTTCGCGTTCCACCCCTGCGCGCGCAGATCGCGCAAGGTGGTCGAGCGCGTTCGCTTCGCGAGCTTCTTGCCGTCTTCGTCGAGAACGAGCTTGTGGTGATGGTAGACGGGCGCGGGCAGGCCGAGGATTTCCTGCAAGAGACGATGGATCGAGGTCGACTCGTATAAATCCATCCCGCGCACGATATGCGTCACGCCCTGCAGCGCATCGTCGAGCACGCAGGCGAGGTGATAGCTCGCGGGCGTCTCCTTGCGGCCGAGGATCACGTCGCCCCATTGTTCGGGATGCGCTTCGATGTCGCGCGCCCCGCCTTCGCCGGTCTCATGCCAGATGAGCGGCTGCTTCACGCGCTTTAAGGCCGCCTGCAAATCGAGGCGCAGCGCATAGGGCTCGCCGCGGCCGATCCGCTGCACTCGTTCGAATTCGGGCATCTCCTTCGCATTGCCCGGATAAATCGGCGAACCGTCGGGATCGCGCGGCCAGCCGGGCCCGCGCGCCGCGACAAGCGCCGCGATCTCGGCGCGGCTCTCGAACGAGGTGAAGAGCAAGCCTTCGTTTCCGAGCCACTCCAGCGCCGCACGGTATTCGGAAAAATGCTCGGACTGCCGCCGCACCGGGCGCTCGAACAGGATGCCGAGCCACTCCATGTCCTGGCGGATCGCCTGCTCGTATTCGGGGCGGCAGCGGGTCGGGTCGATGTCCTCGATGCGGAGCAGGAGCTTGCCGCCCGCTTCGCGCGCCATGTCGTAGTTCAGGAGCGCAGAGTAAGCGTGACCGAGATGGAGATAGCCGTTCGGGGAGGGGGCGAAGCGGAAAACGGGCGGAGGCATGATCTAGCGGTTGTTACTCGTTGTTCTTTCTTTTCCTCTCCCCTTGTGGGGAGGATGGCGAGCATTGCGCCCTGCGCAATGCGAGCCGGGAGAGGGGTTCTTTCGCAGACGCTTTGCCAATATACCCCTCTCCCGGTCGCTCGCTATCGCTCGCGACCACCCTCTCCCACAAGGGGAGAGGGGAAAATCCGGATGGTCATTGCGCCGCATGTCTCGCCGTATCGAAACGGAATCCGATCTCGAATCGGGGCTTGCCCTCCTGCTGAAGCTCGACCCCCGCCTGGAGGCGGTATTCAAGGTCGCGGGGCGCCCGCCCTTGCGGAAGCGCGACGGCGGCTTTCAGGGCCTGTCGCGGATCGTGGTGTCGCAGCAGCTTTCGGTGGCGAGTGCGGCAGCAATTTGGAAACGGGTGGAGGAAAGCTTCGATCCGTTTCACCATGATACCGTGCTCAAAGCGCGGGCGCCGCAATTCAAGCGCGCCGGTTTGTCGCGGCCGAAGATCAAGACCTTTCGCGAGGTCGCCCGCGCAGTGCGCGACGGTGTGCTCGACCTCGAGGCGCTGCACAACATGCCGGCGGACGAGGCGCATGCCGCAATGACCAAGGTAAAGGGTATCGGGCCGTGGACCGCCGACATCTATCTCCTGTTCTGCATCGGTCATGCCGACGCATGGCCGGCGGGGGATCTTGCCGTGCAGGAAGCGATCCGACTCGCGTTCAAGCTCAGGAAGCGTCCCGACGCGAAGCGCATGCAGAAACTCGGCGAAGCCTGGCGTCCGGTGCGCGGCGTTGCGGCGTATCTGTTCTGGGCTTACTACGCTGCCGTCAAAAAGCGTGAAGGCATTCCCATTGCCGCGGGCGGAGCAAGTTCCACGCGCGGCTCCATCGAAAAGGCGGAATCGAAATAATGGCGACACTCACAGGCCCGCTCATCGCGCCGCGTTCGGGCAAGACGAAACAGCTCGTCGTTTTCCTGCACGGCTACGGCGCCGACGGCAACGACCTGATCGAGCTCGGCAATCAATGGCGATCGCTGCTTCCCGACACGGCCTTCGCCTCGCCGCACGCGCCCGAACCCTGCGCGGGCGCGTCGATGGGGCGGCAGTGGTTCACGCTCACCATGCGGGACATGGACGAGCGCTGGATCGGCGTGCAGAAGGCGGGGCCGGTGTTGCAATCCTATCTCGACGCGGAGCTTGCGCACTGGCAGCTTCCGCCCGAGCGGCTCGCGCTCGTCGGCTTCAGCCAGGGCACGATGATGGCGCTCCATGTCGGGCTTCGCCGTGCGGTGCCGCCCGCGGCGATTGTCGGCTACTCCGGCATTCATGTAACGCCGGCGCGCGAAGCGGAGGCGGAGAAATTCGGCAAGGAGATTGTCGCGCACCCGCCGGTGCTTCTGGTGCACGGCGACCGTGACGATCTCATTCCCGCGCAGGCGCTCTTTATCTCGGCGCAGTCGCTCGCGGCGGTGGACGTGCCGGTGGAGTGGCACTTGTCGCAGGGGCTCGGGCACGGGATCGATCCCGACGGCTTGCGGCTCGGCGGCGAATTTCTGGCGCGGGCGCTAGGGCCAAAACGCTGACGAGAGAAAGAAGCTTTGTCATGCCCGGCTTCATGCCGGGCATCCACGCCTTCCAAACATTAAGGCAATCAAGGCGTGGATGGCATCCGAACTCGGGCTTGCCCGAGTTCGGCACGTTAAATGCCCAAGTCGGGTAAACCCGACTTGGGTGACAAGCCCGGCCATGACATCGGTTGGCGCGGGCTCAAAGCGCTTCACAAAGCCATCATGGAATCGCTAGAATATGCATGGAACTCGGCCCTCGGCCGGATCAACCGGACGATGAACGGCCCGTGTTCAGGGAGTCGTTCTTGACTATCGCCGTGTCGCCCGGCTCGTGGCCCGCGCTTGTACTCAATGCGGATTTTCGTCCGCTGAGCTATTACCCGCTCTCCATCTGGTCCTGGCAAGACACGATCAAGGCGGTGTTCCTGGAGCGCGTCAACATCGTGGCGCTCTACGACCACGCGGTGCATAGCCCGAGTCTCGAGATGAAGCTGCCGAGCGTCGTCTCGCTCAAGAATTACGTGCGCCCGCTCCGGCAGCCCGCCTTCACACGGTTCAACGTTTTCCTGCGCGATCGCTTCTCCTGCCAGTATTGCGGCTCGCGCGAGGACCTGACCTTCGACCACGTCGTGCCGCGCTCGAAGGGCGGCGAAACGACGTGGGATAACGTCGTCGCGGCATGCTCTTCCTGCAATCTCAAGAAGGGCGGCCAGTCGCCGGACGAATCCGGCATGTATCCGCATCAGTATCCGTTCCAGCCGACGGTCGGCGCGCTGCACCGGAACGGCAGGCTTTTCCCGCCGAACTATCTGCACGAGAGCTGGCTCGACTATCTCTACTGGGATACGGAGCTGGAGCCGTAACTTTTCTGTCATGCCCGGCCCTCGGGTCCGGCCTTCGGCCGGCCCAAGGGTAGACTCTTGTGGCGGGCATCCACGCCTTACTTTCTTCAAGTCAGAAAAGACGTGGATGGCATTCGAACTCGGGCTTGCCCGAGTTCGACTGTTTTAATGCCCAAGTCGGATAAATCCGACTTGGGTGACAAGCCCGGCCATGACGAGCGATTATTTCCCGCGCGCCGCCGTCCACGCCGCAAACAGCGTGAGCGCGCCCGCGATCAGCGCGTTATAACCTGCGAGCGATATGCCGAAGAGTTGCCAAGGTATCTCGTCGCAGCGGACGACGCGCGTCCGGTTCATCTGCTCGATCAGGCTGCCGCTGTTGAGCTCCACCACCGCGCCGGAGCAATCCTGCGGACCCGCCCAGAATTTCCATTCGACGCCGGCGTGATAGATCGCGAGCGCGCAGCCGATCGCGAGGACGATCGCGAGCGATGCGAAGCCGATACGCGCGAACGCTTTTTTATCGGCGAGCGCCGCGACGACGATCGCGAGCGGAACCGCGACGTAATAGGGGATGCGCTGCTCGAGGCATAGCGGGCAGGGTGCGAGTCCAACCACGAGTTGAAAAAACCATGCGCCCGCGAGTGTCGCCGCGGACACAGCCGCGATGAAAAATGCGGCGAAACGGAAATCATTCTTCATGCGATCACTCCGCGCGCAGGAAATTTTAACGATTAACCGCTTTATTTATCATCGTTTCGCACGAACTCGGTAAATAGTTCCATCATTTTCATTTGATCGCGCCACATTTTCGACTCATCCGGATGGCGACTCGCGCGCAACAAAAACAATAACCGAATCACACAACTTCATTTTGCGGGGAAGTTCGCAACAAAGAGAGTGAATGCGTCGCCATGGGGCGGGGGTCAAACCATGGAGAGAAAATGCGAACGTTAATTTCTGTTGTCGCCATCACTGCGGCGCTCGCCGCCCTTGGCATGGAAGCCGAGGCCGGACAGCGCGGAATGGCGTCCTACTACGGCTATCACAGCAAGACCGCGAGCGGGGAAATGATGAACCCGAACGCGATGACGGCCGCGCACCGGACATTGCCGTTTGGCACGCGCGTGCGGGTCACGAATACGCGGACCGGCCGCTCTGTCATCGTCCGGATCAACGATCGCGGGCCTTTCATCCGCGGCCGCATCATCGACGTGTCGACCGGAGCGGCGCGGGCGCTCGGCATGACAGGCTCGGGGGTCGCACCTGTAGAGGTCGATGTCGTGTCGTAAGGACATGCGTGCGTGAACTTCTTCGCCATGGCCGGGCCTGTCCCGGCCATTCGTTTTTGGAGCAAATCCCCGCTTGCCGGACGCGGGCCCGTCTTTAATTCGCATGATCTTTTCGGAAAACCGGTATCCACTTTTCCGGATCATGCTCTATATTCCGGCCGCGGCCCCCGTGGCGGAACTGGTAGACGCGCCTGACTCAAAATCAGGTTGCCGCAAGGTAGTGCCCGTTCGAGTCGGGCCGGGGGCACCAATTCCTTCAAACAATCAGGCCGCGCGCGGTTCCTGCTCCACGCAGATCGCTTCGCTGTCGGCGTCCGAAAGCGGCTGATCGAGCAGCGCGCAGTGGTGCGGCGACGGGCCCATGCGCTGATTGGCGCGGAAATACCGGCACGACACACAGATGCCGAAAGCGCGCCCCTCGTTGCGCGCGATTGCCGTGCGCAGCATTTCGCGCAGGCTTTCGAGAATGTCGGGAAGGCCGCGGCCCGCGGCTTTCTCGATGTCCTTCGCGACCAGAAGCAGCGGATCCTGCTTCAGCGTGTCGGCGGCTTTTTTCGTGAGCGTGAATTCGACCGAGCGGCCGTCGCGGAGATTGCCGGCGCGCCGGACATAGCCCTTCGCTTCGAGCGAGGCCAAGGTGCGCGAAACCGTGCCGCGGGTCGAGGCGAGATAATCGGCGAGCGCCGCTGGCGTGCGCGAAAAGCGGTTGGCGCGCGCGAGATAGCGCAGTGCATCCCACTGCGCCGGGTTCAGATCGCCTGCCAGCTCGCCCGCGCGTGCAAGGCGCTGCAGACGATCGAGCAGGCGGGCGGCTTCGATGGCCTTTCCGGAAATCATGTTGCTACTCGAAACTAGATTGACAGGGAGGGCTTGTCCAAGCATAAATAGTTGCTAGTCGAAACTATATGGCAGGACGTCATGGGTGCAACAGCCATTCCCGGATACCGGCTCGGTGATCCCGCATTGCCGCGCTCGCCGCTGACGAGTGCGGATCTCGCTACGCTCAAGGCTTCATTGCTGTTCGGCGAGGAAGATGTCGCGGCGCTCCGCAAGGCGCATGACGTGGTGAGGGATCAGGTCGAAGCGATCCTCGACGTCTGGTACGGCTTTGTGGGTAACACGCCGCATCTTCTCGCCTATTTCTGCGATCAGAAAACCGGCAAACCCGTCGGCGCGTATCTCGACGCTGTGCGCAAGCGCTTCGGCCAGTGGATTCTCGATACCTGCCGCGCCGACTACAACGATGCGTGGCTCGCCTGGCAGGACGAGATCGGACGGCGGCATCATCGCAGCGGCAAGAACAAAACCGACGGCGTCTCCGCCGCGCCGCATATCCCGATGCGATATGTACTTGCCCTCGCCATCCCGATCTCCGTGACCATGAAACCGTTTCTCGCCAATAAAGGTCATTCAGCGGCGGAGGTGGACGCTATGCACGCGGCCTGGACGAAAGCGGTGCTTCTGCAAGCGATCCTGTGGTGCCGCCCTTACGCCAAGGACGGAGATTTCTGAGCGTGGAAGCCGCATTGCCGCCGGAATGGAAGGTAGAGCGCTGGCTGAATACGCTGGCGCCGCTTTCGCTCGCTTCGCTGCGGGGCAAGGTCATCTTCGCGGTGGCGTTTCAGATGCTTTGCCCCGGCTGCGTGAGCGAAGGCTTGCCGCAGGCGCTGCGGGCGCGAGCCGCATTTCCCGAAAGCGAGCTTGCGGTGATCGGGCTGCATACGGTGTTCGAGCATCACGAAGCGCAGGGGACGGAGGCGGCGCTTGCCGCCTTCCTGCACGAATACCGCATCGGCTTTCCGGTCGGCATCGATCTGCGACGTCCGGACGGCGCGATACCGCAGACCATGCGGGCTTACGGCATGCGCGGCACGCCGACGACGCTCCTCTACGACCGTGCAGGCCGCTTGCGCCTGCATCAGTTCGGCCATCTCGACGACATGCGGCTCGGCGCGGTCATCGCGACGCTGATCGGAGAAGCAGGCGCGGCGGAAGATATGGCTCCTGAGCCAGAGCGTGCGGGGGCGGGCTGCACGCCGGGCGGGTCGTGCGGCTGAGGAATTTCCTCAATAGATGCCGTAGCGGCTCCGGTAGGGATCCTGGTCCGGATAAGGCTGCATGTAACGCGGCTGCGGGCGGTAGCCGGGATCGCTATCGTCGTCATTCGGGTTGGGGTAACGCGGCGCGCGGTCGTAGCGGTCGGCATAGCGCGGGTCGCTGTAGCGGGGATCGCCGTAACGCGGATCGCGGTAGCGCGGGTCGGCGTATAGCGGCCTGCCCCAAAAATCGCGCGGCGCCTGGCCGTAATAGTCCTGCGGATACTGCGGTTGTTGTTGCTGCGGCTGCGGAGTGTCCTCGCGTTCGGCGACGCGCGTGCGGTTGTTCTTGAGCGCGATCAGCTCGCTCCCCGTCAGCACGACCTTGGTTTTCAGCACGCCTTCCTGCTGCACCAGCTCCCAAAGTTTTTCGGCGTTCCCAACCGAAAGCCGCACGCAGCCGTGGCTTACCGGCAGACCGATATTCTTGCTGTAGGTGCCGTGAATCGCGTGGCCGATCTTGGTGAAGAAGATCGAGTACGGCATCGGCGCGTCGTCCCACTCCTTCGAGAAGTGGTCGCGCTCCATGCGGAAGGCCTGGAAGCTGCCCGACGGGGTCGCGTAGCGCGGCCCGCCGGTGGAGACCGGCCAGTTGTAGAGAACCTCGCCGTCCTTGCTCACCGTCATGCGCTGCGTGCTTTTGTCGATATTGATTAAAATGTCGGCACGGGCTTGCGCGGACAAAGCGCTTAGACCAAGCGCAAGAAAAAAAGCGAAAATACTACGCATAATGGTTGACCCCGATACTCGATACGTGCGCAGGGGAACTGTGGAGACAGGCTTGTTCGAAATTAAGGCATATGGCGGGCCCATAGCCCCATAAGAACGGCTGAAGTGCCGGAAAGTTGCAGCGCCGAAATATGGCCCCGGATTAGTCCAATTCCGTCTCGTCTTCCCGGACGTTCTGTATTGCCTTCTTTTCGCCCGGTGCGAGCGGGCGCTTTTTCGTTTTCGGCAGCCGGTTTGCCACAAAGCGCGCGAGCGGCGGCCCGGCCAAGAGCACGATCAGGAAACGGATGGTTTGCAGCGCCATTACGAACGGCATGTTGACCGGACTCGACGCCGCGATGATCGCAACCGAATCCATGCCGCCCGGGCTCGTTCCGAGATAGGCCGTGAGCGGATCGACATTCATCGTCTTCACCAGGAAGAAGGCGAGGACGGCGCTGAAGGCGACGAGAATGAAGATCGACAAAAGCGTCTGCGGCAGCGCGCGCGTCGCGTGCGCGAGAATCTGCCGCGAGAATCCGAGCCCGATGTTCCAGCCGAGGAAGGCGTAGCTCGCGGCAAGCAGCCATTGCGGCAGCTCGATCTTGATCAGACCCGTGCCGTGCAGGAGCGCGCCCGCGACCATCGGCACGAGCAAGCCGCCGGCGGGCAGGCGAAGTAAGCGCCCGATCAGACCGCCACTGATCGCGAGCGCCAGCGTCTCGCCGAACGAAATCCAATCGACGGGCGGAAACCAGACGATTTCTGGATGCGGCACCGCGCCGACATGAATCCAGAAACGCGCGAGGAGCGAGGCGATCGCTGCGACGATCACGACCCTGAGATATTGCATGAAGGCGACGATCCGCGCGTCCGCGCCGAACTCGCTCGACATCAGCATCATCGCGCTTGCCGCGCCCGGCGCCGTTCCCCAGACGGCGGTGGTGCCGGGAAGAACGCCGAAGCGGGCGATCAGCCAGCCGAGGAAACTGCTCATCGCCAGGATCGCGAAGGCAACGCCGAGAATAAGCGGCCAGGCCTGGAGGAACGTGCCCACGATTTCCGGCGTGATCGCGCGCGCGACGAGGCAGCCGATGATGGTCTGCGCGAAAAACAGCGTCGGGCGAAAGACGCGGATCGTACCGCCGTTCGTGGCGATGAAGATCGCCGCCACCATCGGGCCGAGCAGAAAGGCGGCGGGGAGGCCGGCGAGCTCGAGCAGGATGACAAACGCCGCCGAAAGCGTGAGCAAAAGCGTCCACTGGGCGGAGGGAAATTTCGTCAGGGCGGCGGGGAGAAACGTCATGTTTATTCTTCTCCCAGGATCGCGCGGCGCTGCCGCTCCGATTCCTCGGAATAACGCCGAAGCGCGTGCGCCTCGGTGAGCAGGCCGACGACGCGGCGGTTGGTTTCGGAATCGATCACCGCGAGCGCCTCCGCTTCCGCTTTGTCGAAGAGCGAAACCGCTTCGCGTACGTTCATGGAGGCGAGAAGGGCGGTGTCCTTGTAGCGAAAAAAATCCGAAAGCTGCTTCGCCGGTTTTTCCGTGTCGAACGCCTCCGCGACCACGACAATTCCAAGATAGCGCTTGTCGCCGTCCACCGCGATTACGCGCGTCGCGGAGCCGAGGGGAAATTGCTGGCGGAAATTCTCGATCGAGGTATCTCCGAAAACCGTCGGCGGATCCTGCCGCATCAGCCGGCCGACGGTGAGATCGCGCAGCCAGCCGATATCGGCGGCGCTGCGGATCGTTTCGCCGCGCAAGTGAAAGCGCCAGGTGGCGAAGGAATAACCGAACAGGCTGCGGGTAATTTGCGTAGCAATAATCACCGCCGCGAGAACGGCCGTGGTGAGCCATAGATCGGCGGTAGTCTCCAGCGCGATGAAGGTCATTGTCAGCGGCCCGCCGACGATCGAGACTGAAAGCGCGCTCATGCCGACGACGGCGTAAACGTTGGGGTTCAGCGCGAGATCGGGAAAGATCAGATTGGCCGAAAGCGCGAACAGCCTGCCGCCGAGCGCGCCGAGGAGAAGCGAGGCGAAGAACAGCCCGCCGCGGAAGCCGGAGCCCAGCGAGACGATGGAGGCGAGCGCCTTGAACAGAAAGATCAGCGCGAGCGTGCCGAGCGAAATCTGGATCAGGTTCGTGAGTTCCAGCGCACCGTGGCCGGAGGACAAGACTTGCGGGCTGAACAGCGCGAGGGTACCGACCACAAGCCCGCCGAAGGCGGGACGCAGGGGCTGCCAGATGCGCGCCTTGCTGAAGGCCCATTCGCACCAGGCGACGCCGCGCATCACGAGGATGCCGAAGATCGCGGCGAGGACACCCAGGAAGCCCGCAATCGCGAGGTCGTGCGGCTGAATTTGCCCGATCGAGCCCGAGACCACATCGAGCTTGAACGAGGTGAAGGAGCGCGAGACGAAATAGCCCATCACCGCCGAAACGCCGACCGGCGTGAGGCTCATCGGCGTATAGCCGCCGATGATAAGCTCGAAGGCATAGAACGCGCCCGCGAGCGGTGCCCCGAAGGCGCCGGCGATCGCGCCGGCGGCGCCGCTGCCGACCATGATGCGCTGGTCGGACCTCCTGAGATTGAAGCCGCGCCCCAGCGCGGAAGCGATGCCGCTGCCGAGTTGCGTATAGCCGGCTTCCAGGCCCACCGAGCCGCCGACGCCGCTCGACCAGATCGTTTGCAGCGCGATAATCACGCTGCCGCGAAACGACATCATGCCGCCATGCAGCGCATTTGCCTCGATCGGGTCTATTTCGCGCGAGCGCCAGTAGCTGATGAGAAGAAGCGCAAAGCCCAGAATCAGCCCGCCGGTGGCGGGGACGACCAGCGAATGCAACGGGTCGATCTTGATCTGACTCGACAGGCGGTCGCCATATTGGATGTTGAAGAAGAGCGCGTGCAGAAGTTCGACTGCCACACCCATGCTCACCACGACGAGTCCCGCGAATACGCCGATCACGGCGGCGAACACAATCAAGCTTGCTTCGTGCGCGCGCACGAAGGCGCGCAACCATTGCGGCGCCGTGAACGTGTAAAAGGCGGGGGAATTCATCGAGGCAGCATCAAAGCAGGGCCCTTCCGGCAAGGCTTCCGCGCCATGCGTTAAGCCAAAGCAGGGCGAGCGGCAATGCGGTTATTTGCAATGCAGTTATTCGCGGCCGAATTCGTGCCGGAGCGCATCCTTCGCGGTTTCGAGTTTTTTCTTCGCAGCGCGGGGAAGATTTTTGCCTGCGCGATTGATGTAGAAATTCAGCATCGACATCGCGGAGCGATAGGGGCTCGATTTGCGGCGGCGGCTACGTTCGGCGGAGCGCTTGAGCGCGCGCGCGATCGCCTTCGGACTTCTCAGCTTGAAAACGTTCTTTTGCAGGTCGAGGGCGTTGCTGCGTTTCGTGACCTCGCCCGACCATTTGCGCTTCGGTTTCTTTTTCGCCGCCATGGCCGAATAACGGGCCAACCGGAATCCGTTCCGCTTACTGCCAGAGCCCGTCCTTCGCCCATTGCGCCTCGGGAATGGACTCGCCGAGCTTGTATTCGAAAGCGAGCACCTTCATGTGGTCCTCGGAGGCCTCGCATTTGAACGAGAAGTTGTACCATTTGCCCTTGCTGCGGAAGGCGCCGCCCGTACCCCGGATCGTGTGGCCGGCGGTTTGCGGATTTGAGGTGGCGGCGAGCACCGCGCGATCGGGGCGGAACGAATTCGGATCGCGCTTGATCTGACGCATCGCCTCGATATCGCAGACCTGCTCGAGCCTTGTCGCGGGATCGAGCATCCGCAATTGCGCTTCAAGGCTCTTGCGCTTTCCGGAGGCAAGACTCGGCGCCGCCGCTACAAGAAATAATAGAGCGATGCTCGCCGCTAATTTGCTCATGGAATGGGATTCCCCGCGAAGGTGATTGGGGCGAATAATGTTTTTAGATAGGCGGAACGAAAAATTTTCCGCAAGCGAGCCAAATGGCTGAATTTTTCAGAGGCCGATTTGATCAGAATAATTTGGTCGCGGCGTAAAATCCGCCGACGATGATCACGACCGAGGCGAACAGAACGAAGCCGAGGCGCTTTTCGATGAATTCGCGCGCGGGCTCGCCCCAGTAATATAAAAGCGCCGCGAGCATGTAGAAGCGCGCGCCGCGCGTAATCACCGACAGAATTGTGAACCAGAAGATATTGTAGCCGGCGAAGCCCGAGGCGATGGTTACGAGCTTGTAGGGGATGGGGGTTGCGCCCTTGATCAGGATGATCCACGCACCCCATTCCGCATAGGCGGCGCGAAATGCCTCCATTTTGTCGCCATAGCCGTAAAGCCGGATGAGAAACTGGCCAGCGGTGTCATAAAGCAGCGCGCCGATGGCGTAGCCCAGAAGGCCGCCCAGCACCGACGCGATCGTGCAAACACCCGCATAAAAAAATGCCCGCTTCGGCTTGGCGAGGCACATCGGAATGAGCATTACGTCGGGCGGGATCGGAAAAAACGAGCTTTCGACGAACGCGATCCCGGCGACCGCCTTGGTGGCCCAAGGTTTTGCCGCCTGTTCGACCACCCAATCATAGAGACGGCGTAACATGACCGCCGCTCTGTATCGGCCCCCCGGGCGCAAGTAAAGCGGGCTTGCAAAGGCGATGTCATCGCCGCGCCGCAAAAATATTGGCACGGGTGTTCCATATATTGAAACTTTCAATGTGCTAGCTCTTACAAGGGCCACGGTTTTTCTCTACTTATTGGCGTGCGGCGGTTCGGGGGCGGCCGGATCGCCGAGTTCGGAAATTCGAAGGCGTTTATCCGTGAGTCTTGCTTGCCGCGTTGCAGCCATCTTCATCGCGTCCGCCGCCGCCATGCTGCCGGCGGGAGACGCCCTCGCGCAGACGCAAATCCGCTTCGTGCTGGAATGGAAACTCGATGCGACGGCAACGCCGCTCCTGGTCGCGATCGACAAGGGATATTTCAAAGCGGAAGGATTGAACGTCACGATCGTCCAATCGATCCTGCCCGAGCCGAGCGAGGGCCCGAACGAAACGGTGAAACGAATCGTGTCGGGCGACGGGGAAATGGGTTTCGGGGATATGAATATGCTTTTGCGCGCGCGCGATGCCGATCCGCCGGCGCCGGTGAAAGCGGTATTCGTTGTCTACAACAAGCCGGGTTACGCGGTGATCGCGCGCAAGAGCCGCGGCATCGAATACCCGACCGATCTCATCGGTAAGAAGGTCGGAACGCCGCTCAAGGATCCGGCGAGCGCGCTCTGGAAGGTGTTCATGTCCACGAACGCGCTTTCAGCCGATCGCGTCATGACCGAAAATATCGGCTTGCCGGTGCGCGAGCCGATGGTGGCGGCGGGACAAATCGATGCGGTCACGGCGATGTCGTACTATTCCTACATCGACCTCAAGGATCGCGGCGTGCCGGCGAACGACATCAATGTGATGCTGATGGGCGACTACGGCGTGCAGCTCTACGGCAGCTCGATCATGGTGAGCGAAAAATTCGCACGGGAAAATCCGGAAGCGGTGCGCGGCTTCCTCCGCGCTTTCGCCAAGGGATTGAAGGACACGATCGCAAAGCCGACACAGGTGATCGAGGCGGTACTCAAGCGCGACACGGGTCTTCACAAGGATCTTGAGCTTGAACGGTTGAAAATGACGATTCAGGAAAATATCGTCACGCCGGAGACCAAGGCGCACGGCTACGGAGGAATCGTTCCCGAGCGGCTAAACGCCGCCATTGACCAGGTCGCCGCAGCGACTCCATTTAACAAGAAACCCAGGGCAGAGGACGTTTTCGACGCCTCCTTCCTGCCGCAGCGCAAAGACTAGAAAAGAGCGCCCTTCGCCCGCCGTTGCGGGCTCCTTTGTTCCCGCTAGAGTGCTCTTCCCCCATTAGGCCCCGGCTATGTCCTTTTTTCGCACTTATGCTCGCGCTTTCCAGATGCTCGGCCCCGAGAGGAAGCTGGGGGTTTTCCTCGCCGCGGCCAATGTGGGCCTTGCCGCCGCGCAATTCGCGGAACCCGTTCTGTTCGGCCGCGTGATCGATGCGCTGGTCGGCGCGCAGGCGGCGAATCGGACACCGTCCTTTTCGGAGCTTTCGTATCTTCTCGCAATCTGGGCGGGCTTCGGCCTGTTCAGTATCGTAACGGCTGTGCTCCTGGCGATGCATGCCGACCGGCTTTCACACCGGCGGCGTCTCGCGATCATCACAAATTATTTCGGACATGTCTTACACCTCCCGCTCGCCTATCACACCGGCACGCATTCCGGCCGGCTGATGAAGGTGATGCTGCAGGGCGCGGATTCCTTATGGGGATTGTGGCTCACTTTCTTCCGCGACCACTTTGCGGCTTTTGTCTCGATTTTCATTTTGCTGCCGGTCGCCGTGTACATGAATTGGCGGCTTGGGCTTTTGCTCGTGGCGCTCCTCGCGGTTTTCGCCGCGATCACGACCTTCGCGTTGCGGCAGACGGAAGCGCAGCAGCTCGGCGTCGAGCGTTACCATAGCGATCTTGCCGAGCGCACTTCCGATGCGCTCGGGAATATAGCGCTGGTGCAAAGCTTCACGCGCGCCGAAGCGGAGGTGAGAGCGGTAAAAAGCGTCGCGCGCAAGGTGCTCGCGGCGCAAATCCCCGTGCTCACCTGGTGGGCGGTCGTCTCGGTTCTGACGCGCGCCGCCACCACGATCACGATACTCTCGATTTTCCTCTACGGCACCTGGCTGCACATTCACGGCATGGTCTCGATCGGCGAGATCGTCACCTTCGTGAATATCGCGACCCTGTTTGTCGGCAAGCTCGAACTCGTCGTCGGATTCAGCAACCGCATGGTGCTGGAAATCCCGCGGCTCAAGCAGTTCTTCGACGTGCTCGACTCTGTGCCGATCAAAGACAAGCGCGGCGCGATCGATCTCGGCCGCGCCAGGGGCGAAGTGGAGTTCGATCACGTTTCTCTTTCCTACGACGGCAAGCGCGCGGCGGTCGACGACATCAGCTTCGACGTGAAGCCGGGCGAGAGGATCGCGGTTGTCGGCGCAACCGGCGCCGGAAAGACGACGGCGCTTTCGCTGATGCATCGCGCGTGGGATCCGCAAAAAGGCGTCGTCCGGATCGACGGTCATGACATTCGCGACCTCAAGATCGAATCGCTTCGCCGCAATATCGGCGTGGTGTTTCAGGAGGCGCTTCTGTTCAACCGCTCGATCGAGGAAAATCTCCGCGTCGGCAAGCCGGACGCGACGCCCGAGGAAATGGCGGACGCGCTCACGCGTGCGCAGGCGAGCGAATTCATCACGCGCACGGGCGTGGAGGCGAGCGTCGGCGAGCGCGGACGGCAGCTTTCCGGCGGCGAGCGCCAGCGCATCGCGATCGCGCGCGCTCTCCTGAAGGATCCGCCGATCCTGATCTTGGACGAGGCGACGAGCGCGCTCGATGCGGCGACCGAGAAAAAAGTGCAGCTCGCGCTCGACGAAGTGATGAAAGGGCGCACCACTTTCGTGATCGCGCACCGGCTCGCCACCATCCGGAACGCCGACCGCATCTTCGTGTTTCACGACGGCAAGATCGTCGAGCAGGGGAGCTTCGACGATCTGGTGAAGCTGAACGGCCGCTTCGCCGATCTGGCGCGGCATCAATTCATGATCGCGCCGGAGACGTTGCCGAGCCCGGCGCCGGCGCAGATACAGTCATTCCGGACGCCGCTTTAGCGGCGACCTGGAATGACAGCGATGGTTTTAGCGCAGCCGTTCCAGAATCGAGACGTAATTCGCGACCGCGGCGCCGCCCATGTTGAAGATGCCGGCGAGCTCCGCGTTCTTGATCTGCATTCCGCCCGCCTCGCCGCGCAGCTGAAGCGCCGACAGCGCGTGCATGGAAACGCCGGTCGCGCCGATCGGGTGGCCCTTTGCCTTCAGCCCCCCGGAGGGGTTCACCGGCAGCTTTCCGCTCTTCTCCGTGACGCCTTCCTCGATCACGCGTGCGCCCTGGCCGGGCTTTGCGAGGCCCATTGCTTCATATTCGATCAGCTCGGCGATGGTGAAGCAGTCGTGCGTCTCGACGAAGGAAAGATCGCCGAGCGTGATACCGGCTTTTCCGAGCGCGCGCGACCAGGCTTCGCGGCAGCCTTCGAATTGCAAAATGTCGCGCTTCGACATCGGCAGGAAATCCTGCGCGTGGGCGGTGGCGCGAAAAGCGATCATGGGCTTGCCGAGCTTCATCGCGGTATCGACGTCGGCGAGCACGATCGCGGCCGCGCCGTCGGAGACGAGCGAGCAATCGGTGCGCTTCAAAGGGCCCGCGACGCGCGGATTTTTTTCGCTCTCCGTGCGGCAGAATTCGAAGCCCAGGTCCTTGCGGATCTGCGCGTAGGGGTTTTCGACGCCGTTTTTGTGATTTTTCGCAGCGATCCGGGCGAGTGCATCCGACTGGTCGCTGTATTTCTGGAAATAGGAGCCGGCGATCTTGCCGAACACGCCGGCAAAACCCGCTTCGATATTGCCGTCTTCCGGAAGATAGGAAGCCTTTAGCAGATTCTTGCCGACTTCAGCGGAGGGCGTTTTGGTCATTTGCTCGACGCCGACGACGAGCACGATGCGCGCGCCGTTCGCGGCGATCGATTTCAGTCCCTGCTGCACGGCGGCGGAGCCGGTCGCGCAGGCGTTTTCCACGCGTGTCGCCGGCTTGAAGCGAAAGGCAGGATCGGCCTGCAACACCAGCGCCGCCGTAAAGTCCTGCGGGCTGAAGCCCGCGTTGAAATGGCCGAGAACGATTTCGTCCACATCGGCGGCTTCGATGCCTGCGTCCCGCAGGGCTTCGGTGGTGACGCGAACGATCAGACTCTCGACGCTTTCCGCGTCATGCTTGCCAAAGGGCGTGTGCGCGAGGCCGACGATGCAGGCGGTCATGAGAAAACTCCGTTCTTTTTCCAATATAGGCGCTGCCGGTTCCCTCCGATAGGCACTTTGCGACATGCGCAGAACAGGTTAGGAAAGGGCCGCGCGGCCCGATTTGCCGCAATTCCGCCCCTACCCCATTGCTATTCGACTGGACCCGATCAACGGAAAAGCCGCGTGCATTTTGTAGCCAGCCGAAACGCTTGCCGCTCCATTTGCTTCGGGCTCATTGCCCTAATCGCGCTCGCGGCGACGCCGGCGGCTGCCGGTCCCTACATTCTCGTCGATGCGGCGACCGGGCGGGTGCTCGCGCAGCATGACGCGGGTCACCCGTGGTATCCGGCGTCGATCTCGAAGCTGATGACAGTCTTCGTGGCGTTTCGCGCCATGCGCGAAGGACGCGTGACGCCGAACACGCTGCTCACCGTGTCCGAACGGGCGTATCAGCAGGCGCCGACCAAAATGGGCTTTCCGATCGGGACACAGGTCACGCTCGATAACGCGCTCAAGATGCTGATGGTGAAGTCGGCAAACGACATGGCGGTGGTGATCGCCGAGGGCGTCGGCGGGACGTACGAGAATTTCATCGCCGAGATGAACCGCACCGCGGCCGAGCTCGGCATGACGGGTACCCATTACGACAATCCGAACGGCCTGCCCGACGACGGGCAAATCACCACCGCGCGCGA
This sequence comes from Alphaproteobacteria bacterium, assembly GCA_021325315.1. GTDB lineage: Bacteria > Pseudomonadota > Alphaproteobacteria > Rhizobiales > Xanthobacteraceae > Palsa-892. The sequence goes on along the minus strand of JAJPHK010000150.1, from coordinate 4,608 downwards.
CATGGCGATCCTCGCGCTCGCCATCTATCGCGAATTCCCCGAGCAGGAGATGCTGTTTCGCATCCCCGCGATCAGGCTCGGCAAGCGGCTCATCCGCAACCACAACAAGCTGATCGATCACTATCCCGGCGCCGACGGCATGAAGACAGGCTTCATCTGTGCCGGCGGCTTCAACATCGTCGCGGCCGCGACGCGCGGCAACAAGAAGCTGATCGCGGTCGTCATGGGCGGGCGCTCGAACGCGTCGCGCAACGAGGACGTCGCCAAGCTGTTCGAAAAGGGGTTCTCGCCGCTCGCGAAAATCGGCGCGATGTTTCGCGGCGAGCCGAAGAGCGTGGAATCGATCGAGAATCTTCGTCTCGATCCGGTCAACATGCACGATCTCACCTGCGGCAAGGGGCGGAAACGCGTCCCGATCGAATCCGATATCGAGGACGACGAGCCGGACGAACCCGACGCCACCGCCGAGACGGCCAATGCGAGCGCGGGAAGCGTAAAGGGCAAAAAGACGAAGAAGAATTATTTCGTCGATCTGCCGCCGTCGATGCAGCCGATCCGAGTCTTTATCGGTCCGCCTTCGCAAAGCGAAGCGCAAAAAAATGCCAGCGGCGACGATCTGATCCCCAGCCCCAAGAAAGGGAAAAGGGGAAAAAAAGGTAAAGCAAAAACAAAAGAAAAAACCAAAACAGTGACGCTGCCGAGCGACGAGCAGATTGCGCCGGCGCCGAAGAACGCCGCGAACGGTCCGGCAATTCCTTATCCGGCGGCACAGCCGCAAGCGCCCGCGGTGCAGGTTGTCGCGCCCGCGCCTCCGCCGGAGCCGCAGAAGCCGGCACTCTCCGCAGCCGAGCGCGCGGCGATGTCGGAGGGCTTGCCGCTCCCGCGCAATCGCAAACCGAAGGTGCTGGACGCGGAAACGCCCCAAGCAACGCCCGTTTCGGGCAGGACAGAATGAACGCCGGCAGGCCATCCCGGCCGCGCGGCCCGGCGGAGCCGATTCCGCTCACCGTCATCACCGGCTTTCTCGGCGCGGGAAAAACGACGCTGTTGAACGCGCTGTTGCGCGATCCGGCGCTTTCCGAGACGGCCGTGCTCGTGAACGAGGTCGGCGAAATCGGGCTCGATCACTTGTTCTATGAAGTCGTCGACGGCGACACGATGCTCTTGGCCGGCGGGTGCCTGTGCTGCTCGGTGCGCGGCGACCTTGTCGCGGCGCTCGAAAATATCCTGCGCGGGATCGACAACGGCAAGACCGCCGCTTTCCGGCGCGTGGTGATCGAAACCACGGGGCTCGCCGATCCCGCTTCGGTGCTGCATGCGGTGATGGCGCATCCCTATCTTGTGCAACGCTACCGGCTCGACGGTCTGGTCACGGCCGTCGATGCGGTGAACGGCAGCGGCACGCTCGATCAACATCAGGAAGCGGTCAAACAGGCCGCGATGGCGGATCGCGTCGTGCTGACGAAAACAGATCTCGCATCCGAAGCCGATGCAACTGCGTTGCTGGCGCGATTGAAAGCGCTCAATCCGGCGGCGATCGTTCTCGATGCCGCGAAAGGAGAAGCAAAAGCGGAGGCGCTTCTGAACGCAGGGCTTTACGATCCTGCGCGGAAGATCCCCGACGTGAAGAAGTGGCTTGCCGAGGCGGCGGTCGAGGAAGCGGAACACGCGCATCACCACGGCGGCGAGCACGAACATCATCACACGCATCACGATGACAAGATTCGCACCTTCAGCCTCGCCACCGGCAAGCCGATCGCGTCTTTAACGCTCGAAATGTTCCTCGATTTCCTGCGCGCGACGCATGGCGCGAAACTCCTTCGCCTGAAGGGCATCGTGCAACTCGCGGAAGAGCCGGATCGGCCGCTCGTCTTGCACGTTGTGCAGCACATCATGCACCCGCCGGCACGGCTTCCCGCCTGGCCGGACGACGACCATCGCTCGCGGCTCGTGTGTGTGACGTATGACCTCGACCCCGCGATTGTGCAGCGCCTGTTCGACGCCTTTCTCGGTGTACCGCGCATGGATGCGCCCGACCGTGCGGCGCTCGCCGATAATCCGCTCAGCCTGAGGCGGCCTATTTAAGGGGTTTGGCAGCGCGCGCGAAGCAACGTACAAATACGGAATGAAAGTCGCGACGCCAAAGCAGATCGTCTCGTTTTGGGCCAAGGCCGGCGAAACGCGCTGGTTCAAGAAAGACCCCGCTTTCGATCAAAAAATTCGCGAGGAATTTCTCGTCACGCATCAGGCGGCCGAGATGGAAAAGCTAGGCGAGTGGGAGACGAACGCCGAAGGCGCGCTTGCCCTCATACTCCTGCTCGATCAATTTCCCCGCAACATGTTTCGCGGCACGGCGCGCGCTTTCGCGAACGATCCGCAGGCGCGGGCGGTAGCCTCGCGCGCGATCAAGCGCGGCTTCGACAAGAAGATGTCGAACGGACTGCGCAGTTTCTTCTACATGCCGTTCGAGCACAGTGAGGATCTCGCCGACCAGGAAAAATGCTTGAAGTTGTTCCGGGCGATGAAGGACAAGGACATGATTCATTGGGCGAAGGTCCACTACGACATCATCAAGCAATTCGGCCGCTTTCCGCACAGGAACGAAATTCTCGGCCGTAACTCGACGCCGGAAGAGACGGCGTTTCTCGAAAACGGCAGTTTCATGGGCTGACGATCGGTTAACCATTTAGGCAATCCCCAACGCTTTCTTAAGCCGCGCTTTCTAATTTGCTCCGGCCGCGGGACGCGGCCGGAGATTTTCGTGAACAGCGTGGGATCGAACGACAGCGAAGCGCGGACGGCCCGCCTCAGCCCGAGCGAGCTCATGGGGAAGCTGCGCGCGCTGGCGAGCGACCAGAGCCATCAGTCCATCGCGCAGCGGGTCGCGGGCGCGGCTTTCATCATGCGCGTCGCGAGCGCGGTGCTCGTATATTTCTCGCAAGTCTTGTTCGCGCGCTGGATGGGGCGCTTCGAGTTCGGCGTCTACGTTTATGTGTGGACGTGGCTGTTGCTCGCGGGCGCCTTCATGCCGCTCGGGCTTTCGAGCACCGCGCAGCGCTTCATCCCCGAATACAAGGCGCGCGGCGACTTCGCGCGGCTTCGCGGATTTCTGGTGGCGAGCCGGACGATACCGGCGATGCTGGGGCTCGTCGCGCTCGCCTTGAGCGCGATCCTGCTCTGGACGCTCGGGGATCTGGTGCGGCCTTATTATGTGATTCCGCTTTTGCTCGCGGCGACGTGTCTGCCGGTGCACGGGTCAAGCGACGTGCTCGGAGGCATCGCGCGCTCCTATAATTGGGTGAATATCGCGATCATCCCGGCCTACATCCTGCGCCCGCTGATCATTCTCGCTGCGATGGCTGCGGTTTATTTCAGCGGCACCGCGCTCACGGCCATGGTCGCAATGCTGATTGCGGTCGCCGCCTATTGGCTCACGACGACGGGGCAGTTTTTCGCGATCCGGCACGAGCTGCATAAGGAAGTGCCGCGCGGGCCGCGCGTTTACGAGCTTTCGCTATGGCTCAAGACGGCGCTGCCGATCTTCATGGTGGAGAGCTTCTATTTCCTGCTTTCCTACACCGACATTCTGGTACTGGATTATTTCGCGGGGCCGGAGGATGTCGCGGTCTACTACGCCGCGACGAAGACGCTCGCGATGGTCGCCTTCGTATATTTCTCCGTGGCGGCTGCGACCGCGCATCGCTTCAGCGAATATCACGCGACCGGCGAGCGCGAGAAACTCGAAGCCTTCCTGCATCAGTCGGTGCGCTGGGTGTTCTGGCCCTCGCTCGCGATCACGGTCTTGTTCCTCATTTTCGGCAAGCCGCTTCTGAATCTGTTCGGCACGGGTTACGAGCACGGCTATCCGTGGATGTTCGTGCTTGCGATCGGCCTCATGGCGCGTGCGTCGGTCGGGCCGGTGGAGCGTTTGCTGAACATGGTCGGCGAGCAGAAGCTTTGCGCGGCGGTCTATACGAGCACCTTCGCGCTCAATCTCGCGCTCTGCTTCATCCTCATCCCGCGCATGGGGCCGATGGGGGCGGCGGTCGCGACCGCGAGTGCGATGGTACTGGAATCGGCGCTTCTCTTCATGCTCGCGAAGAAGCGGCTTGGGCTGCACGTTTTCATCTGGCAACCGCGCTGATCATACTTCGTCATGCCCGGCTTTATGCCCGGCATCCACGCCTTTCTTGCAGCCATGCCGCCAAGACGTGGATGGCCGGGACGAGCCCGGCCATGACAGCAAGATGACTAGACGCGCTCGCGCAAGAGCCGCCGAATTACTTTGCCCGTCGTCGTCATCGGCATCTCGTCAATGAAGGCGACCTCGCGCGGATATTCGTGTGCGGAGAGTTTTGTGCGTACGAAAGCCTGAATTTCGGCGGCGAGCTGTTCGCTCGGCGCAAAGCCGGGCTTGAGCTGCACGAAGGCCTTCACGATTTCGGTGCGCAGCGGATCAGGCTTGCCGACCGCGGCCGCAAGCGCCACCGCCGGATGCCGGATCAGGCAATCCTCGATCTCGGTCGGGCCGATGCGATAGCCCGCGGACGTAATCACGTCGTCGTCGCGGCCGACGAAGCGGATATAGCCTTCGTCGTCGCGCTCGCC
>JAJPHK010000155.1 GCA_021325315.1 Alphaproteobacteria bacterium | reverse complement strand
GCTCAGAGGCGTGCGCTGGGCGCGCGAAATCATGCGGTTTTCCCTGTCCCTTGGAAGCCAGGAATAGCCCTTACAAGTTCACGAAACCTTTCCCCGCGGATTTCGAAGTTCCGGAATTGATCGAAGGAAGCGCAGGCGGGCGAGAGCAGCACCACCGGCTGATTTTCCTTGGATTTCAACGCGTCCTCGGCGGCCCGGGCGACCGCGACATCGAGCGTATCGCAGCGGGAATAAGGCACCCTCCCTTCCAGCGTCTTCGCAAAGGCATCCGTTGATTCGCCGATGAGATAGGCATGAGCGATCCGTGGAAAGAAGGATGCGAGCGGTGCGATCCCGCCTTCCTTTGCCCGCCCGCCGACGATCCAGAAAATCTCGCACTCGAACGAGGAGAGCGCTTTCTCGGTCGAGTCCGCGTTCGTCGCTTTCGAGTCGTTCACGAACAGCACTTTTTGCTTACGGCCGACTTCTTCGAGACGATGCGCGAGGCCAGGGAAAGTCGAAAGCCCTCTCCGGATCGCTTCCGGCGAAAGCCCGAGCGTCAGAGCCGCCGCGATGACGGCGGCCGCGTTTTGCGCGTTATGACGTCCGCGCAGCGAGCCGATTCCGTCAAGATCGGCGATTGGTTCCGCGTCTTTTTCCGTCGCGTGGATGATGCTCGTGCCGTCGAGAAAAAATCCGGGCGAGACGGATTCCTGCGACGAGACGCGAATGACATTCCGGCCTGCCTGTTCGAGCCGCTGCGCAATCGCGCGTGTATATTCATCCTCGACCGCGATCACCGCCGTGTCGGATTTCGCCACCAGCCGTTCCTTGATCGCGGCGTAATTCTCCATCGTGCCGTGGCGGTCGAGATGATCGGGCGTGATGTTGAGTAGAATCCCGACCGTAGGATCGAGCGTGGGCGACAGGTCGATCTGATAGGACGAGCACTCGATCACATGTGTGCGGCTCGATGCGGGCGGAGCGAGTTCCAGAATCGGCGTACCGAGATTGCCGCCGACCTGTGTATCGCGTCCTGCATTCGCGACCACATGCGCGAGAAGCGCCGTTGTCGTCGATTTCCCGTTGGTGCCGGTGATCGCGGCGAACGGCGACCCCTTCGCACGCACGCGCCGTTCGCGGCAGAAGAGCTCGACGTCGCCGATCACTTCCACGCCCGCCTTCTTCGCGAGTTTCACCGTCCAGTGCGGCTCGGGATGCGTGAGCGGCACGCCGGGCGCGAGCACGAGCGCCGCGATCTTTTTCCAATCAATGTCGTGAAAGTCCCGGACCTCGAATCCTTTCGTTTTCGCGGCGTCGCGTCCCGCCTCCTGATCGTCGAAGGCGACGACCTTCGCGCCGCCCGTTTTCAACGCGGCACAGGTCGCGATTCCCGAACGGCCAAGGCCGAACACCGCGACTTCTTTTCCGGAAAAGACGCCGACCGGGGTCATCGCGTCCTCGTCTGCCTTTATCGCAACTTCAGCGAGGAGAGCCCGATCAGCGCGAGCACGATCGAGATGATCCAGAACCGGATCACGACCTGCGCCTCGGTCCAGCCCTTCTGCTCGAAGTGATGATGGATCGGCGCCATTTTGAAGATGCGCTTGCCCGTGAGCTTGAAAGAAGCCACCTGCATGATCACGGAGACGGCTTCCAGCACAAACAGCCCGCCGATCACGGCAAAGACGATCTCGTGCTTGGTCGCGACTGCGACCGTGCCCAGGAGCCCGCCGAGCGCGAGCGAACCGGTATCGCCCATGAAAACCGAGGCAGGCGGCGCGTTGAACCACAAGAATCCGAGCCCCGCGCCGAGCACCGCGCCGCAGACGACCGCAAGCTCGCCCGCGCGCGAGACATGGCGGAGCTGCAGATATTCGGCGAAGACGAGGTTGCCCGCGAGATAGGCGATGATCGCAAGCGAAAGCGCCGCGATCATCACCGGCACGATCGCAAGCCCGTCGAGGCCGTCAGTCAGGTTCACCGCGTTCCCCGCGCCCACGATCACGAACGCGCCGAGAAACAGGAAGAAATAGCCGAGATCGAAGACGTAGAGCTTGATCAGCGGAAACGCGATCGAGGTCGAAAGCGGCGGGCGTCCGACACGCACCATCACAGCGACCGCGACCATCGCGATGATGAATTCGATTGCGAGCCGCGCCTTGCCCGAGAGGCCGTTGTGGCTCTGCTTCGTCACTTTGAGATAGTCGTCGTAAAATCCGATTGCGCCGAAGCCGAGCGTCACGATCAGCACGACCCAGACATACGGGTTCGTGAGATTTGCCCACAAAAGCGTGGAAACGATGAGCCCCGAAAGAATCATCAGCCCGCCCATCGTCGGCGTGCCCTGCTTGGCGAGAATATGCGACGGCGGCCCGTCGGCGCGGATCGGCTGGCCCTTGCCCTGCGAGAGCCTGAGCATCTTGATAATCCTCGGCCCGAACAGAAAGACGAAGAAGAGCGCGGTCAAGACCGCGCCGCCGGCGCGGAAAGTAATGTAGCGAAAGACGTTCAGCGCGCTGAATGCATCCGAGAAATTGGAGAGCCAATACAGCAAACGAACCTCCCTTACGCCGTCGCGGCTTCGCGCGCGGAAAATTTCTGCATCAAAGTGGCGGCGATGGCATGCATCCGGCTCGCGTTCGAGCCCTTGATCATCACAACGTCGCCCGGTGCGAGCGCCGAGAGTACCGCCGCCTCGATTCGTGCCGCGCTCTCGGCATAGCCGCCGCGGCGCGCGGGAGGCAAGGCTTCATAGAGTACCTTCATCAAAGGCCCGGCACAGAACACAAGGTCGATCCTGGCCTCTTCCAGCACCGCGGCGAGGCCCGCATGCAGCGCCTGAGCCTCAGCGCCGAGTTCCAGCATGTCCCCGAGAACGGCAATCCGCCGCGCTCCCTGCCCGGCCGCTGCGCGGCCCAAAACCTCAATCGCAGCGCGCATCGAGGCGGGGTTTGCGTTGTAGCTTTCGTCGAGCAGCAGTGCCTCGCCTTTCGGGAGCTTCAGAACGAGCCGCTGCCCGCGTCCCTTCGGCGGCGTAAGGCGCGCGAGCGCAAGCGCTGCGGGTGCAAGATCCGCGCCCGCGAGTTTCGCGGCGGCAAGCACACCCAGGCTGTTCTGCACCACATGCCGCCCCGGCGCACCGATCTTGTAGGCGATCTCCTGGCCGAGAATGGAAGCGCGAACATCCGAGCCTACCGCGCCGAGCGCCACATCAAGAAGGCGCGCTTCCGCTGCGGCATTTTCGCCGAAACCGGCGATTTCTTTCACGCCCGCCGCTTTCGCGGCCTTCGCAAGGCGGTCGAAGTGCGAATTATCGCGATTGAGCACAGCCGCGCCGTTCGGCTCGACGCCGGTGAAAATCTCCGCCTTGGCGTCGGCAATCGCCTCCACATTCCGGAAATATTCGAGATGCACAGGCTCGATCGTGGTGATGAAGGCAATGTGCGGGCGCACGAGCGCCGAAAGCGGCGTGAGCTCGCCTGCATGATTCATCCCGAGCTCGAAAACGCCGTAGCGCGCACTCGCAGGCAGTCGCGCGAGCGAAAGCGGTACGCCCCAGTGATTGTTGTAGGACGCGGCGGAAGCATGCGTCTCGCCAGCTTGCGAGAGCGCAAGCCGGAGCATTTCCTTGCTGCTGGTTTTCCCCACCGAACCCGTGACCGCGATAATTTTCGCCTGCGAACGGGCGCGCGCCGCGCGCGCCAGCATCCGCAGCGCCTCCAGCACATCCGGCACGATGATGAGCGGTGCGTCTTTCGGCATCTCGCCAAGCCGCGTTTCGGCAATGACAGCGACGCCCGCCCCTGCCTCCAGCGCATTCGCCGCATAATCGTGCCCGTCGACGCGGTCGCCTTTGATCGCGAAGAAGGCCTCGCCCTTCCCGATCGTACGGCTGTCGATGGAGACGCCGGTAATCCCTGGCAAAGGCGCGCCTTGCACGCGGCCGCGCACCGCTGCGACAAGCGCATCGCACGTCCAGAGCGGTATGATAGTCATTCACTGATTCCGAGGGCTGCGCGCGCCGTTGCCTGATCTGAGAAGGGCAAGGTCCGGTCGCCGACAATCTGGCCGGTTTCATGGCCCTTGCCCGCGATCAGCAATACATCGCCGCGCGCCAGCTCAGCAATCGCGGTTTTGATCGCCTCGGCGCGGTCGCCTATCTCAACGGCGCCGGGCGCCGCCGCAAGAATCGCCTTGCGGATTTCGGCCGGGTCTTCGCTTCTTGGGTTGTCGTCGGTGACGATAATCCTGTCGGCGTGCTCAACCGCTGCCGCGCCCATCAACACGCGTTTCCCCGGGTCGCGGTCGCCGCCCGCGCCGAAGACGACGACGAGCCTGCCGGTGACATAGGGCCGGAGCGCTTCGAGCGCGTTTTCGAGCGCGTCCGGCGTATGCGCGTAATCGACGAAGACCGGCGCGCCCGCTTTCTCGCCGACGAATTCGAGCCGCCCGCTCGCGCCTTTGAGATTCGAAAGCGCATTGAGCGCGGCGTCGGCCTTCGCGCCTGTCACGATCGCAAGCCCCGCCGCAACCAGCGCATTGGCAATCTGAAAATCGCCGACGAGCGGAAGCCGAACTTCGTGCCGCTTTCCTTCCGCGCCGATGGTGAGCATTTGCGCGAAACCGTCGCGCTTCGCGTCCAAAAGCTTCAGATTGCGCCCTTTGCAGCCGACGCTGAAAAATTTCAGCTTCCGGCCCTTCGCGATCTCTGCGACGCGCGCAGCGGCGGGCTCGTCGGCATCGGCGACCGCGCCGGCGCCTTCGGGCAAGAGCACTTCGAACAACCTGAGCTTCGCCGCGAGATACGCCTCCATCGTATGATGATAATCGAGATGATCGCGCGTCAGGTTCGTGAACGCGGCGGCATCTAACCGCACACCGTCGAGGCGCCGCTGTTCGAGCCCGTGTGAGGAAGCTTCCATTGCAAGATGGGTAACGCCTTCGTCGCAAAGCTTCGCGAGCAGCGCATGCAGCGCCACCGGATCGGGCGTTGTAAGACTTCCTTTGATGTCACCCTTCGGCGAGGTGACGCCGATCGTGCCGACGCTCGCCGCGGCTTTGCCGAGCGCGCTCCATATCTGCCGCGTAAACGAAGCAACCGAGGTTTTCCCGTTCGTGCCGGTGACGGCGACGATCGTCTTCGGCTGATGCGCATAAAAGCGCGCGGCGGCGTAGGCGAGCGCGTGCCGCGCATCACGCACGCTTGCGAAGGGAATTTCCGGAGCGAGATTGTCCGGCGCCTTCCCCTCGCCCACGATCGCGACCGCGCCCCTGTCCGCGGCGTCGAGAATGAACGAGCGCCCGTCGGCGCGGCTGCCGTTCAAGGCGAAAAAAAGATCGCCCTTCTTCACCTTGCGGCTGTCGGACGATATCCCCGTGACGACCACGCCGGACGGCGGATTCGCGGCGTCGCTGCCGAGCAGGTCGCGAAGATCGAAGCTCGTCGGCATCCAAAAGTTCCCGGTCGTGGCGTCAGTTCGCCACGCGCTGCGATACGGTCAATAGCTGATCCGCGGGCGGCAAGTCATGCCGCGGCTCGACGCCCAATAAAGGCCCAATCCGGGCAATGATTTGGCCGGTGGTGGGGGCGGCGTTGAGGCCCGCCGTCGAATGCCCGCGGTTTTTCGGCTCGTCGATCATGACGAGCACAAGATATTGCGGCGCGTCGCAGGGGAAAACGCCGGTGAAGACGGTAAGCAGCTTCTCGTGCGAGTAGCGGCCGTGCACGACCTTCTCGGAAGTGCCGGTCTTGCCGCCGACATAATAGCCTTCGACCTCGGCGCGCTTCGCCGTCCCCTTCTCGACATTGAGGCGGAGGAGGTAGCGCATCTTGTCGCTCGTCTCCGGCTTGATGACGCGCTTCGCGATCTTCTCCGCTTCCGCCTGCGAGCGTTTCAGGAAAGTCGGCGGGATCAAGAGCCCGCCGTTCACGAGCGCGGCCGTTGCCATCACCGCCTGCAAGGGCGCGACCGCAAGCCCGTGGCCGAACGAAATCGTCGCGGTGTTGATCTCGCCCCAGCTCTTCGGCACGAGCGGCATCGCACTTTCCGGGAGTTCCGTGCGCAGCCGGTCGAGCTGGCCCATCTTTTTCAGGAACGCCTTGTGCCCGTCGACGCCGACCGCGAGCGCGATCTTCGCCGCACCGATGTTCGACGAATAGGTGAACACTTCCGGCACGGTGAGCACGCGGCGCTGGGCGTGGAAGTCGGTGATGGTGAAGCGGCCATAGTGCAGCGGCGCTGTCGCATCGAAACGAGAGGCGAGCGTCGCCTTGCCGGAATCGAGCGCCATCGCGACCGTGAGCGCCTTGAAGGTCGAGCCCATTTCGTAGACGCCGGTGGTCAACCGGTTGAGACGCGAAAGATCGGCGGGGTTGCCCGGCTTGTTCGGATCGTAATCCGGGAGCGACACCATCGAGAGAATTTCGCCGGTGCGCACGTCGAGCACCATGCCCGACATGGACTTCGCCTGATACTCCCCTTGCGCTTTCAGAAGTTCGTCGCGCATCGCATGCTGCACGTCGAGATCGAGCGCGAGCTGCACGGGGCTGAGCGAGCGCCCGGTGGCGAAGCCCGCCAAGTGCAGGTCGGCAAGCCCACCGCTGTCGATCCACTTTTCGATCCCCGCGATGCCGGCGCTGTCGACATTCACGCCGCCGAGCACATGCGAGGCCTCGTTCGCCGCCGGATAGACGCGCTTGCTTTCCTGCAGAAAGCCGACATGCGGAATGCCGAGCTTGCGCACTTCATGCTGTTGTTCGGCCGTGATCTCCCGCCGCAGACGTACGAACCCCTTCTTGGACGAGAGCTTCTCGCGCAATTCCCGCTCGTCGAGATCGGGAAATACGGTGCGAAGCTGGTCCACCGCGTCGTCCACATAGCCGACGCCTTTCTTCGGCTCCGCATAGAGCATCGCCGACTGAATATCGGTCGCGAGCTGCTTGCCCTCGCGGTCGAGGATGTCGGGCCGCGTCGAGGTGAGCATGTCCGGATTCGTCACGCGCCGCGCGACCTGCGGATCGGATTTCATCCCGATCAGCACGAGCCTTCCTGCGATGACGAGATGCACCGCGGCGAAGGCCAGCACCAAAAGCGCGATCCGCTGGCGCGACACACCGCCCTCGGTGAAACGGAAAGAACGCAGCGATGCGAGCAAGCGTTTCATTGCTGGCTATCCTGCTCTTCTTCACCGCCGCCGATCGTGCCGGTCGGTTCGGGAAGTTCGGTTTCGCCGATGGGTTCGGCTTCGGCAGGCTCCTGCGGCTTGATCGAGCCCGTCGTCTCGGGCTCGTCCTGGTGCGCGGATTCCAGCTTCTCGATGATGCGGCCGATGGGGTCGTGCTCGCCGCCGTTCCTGTCGAGCGAATTGATGATGTCGCCGATCGGATCGCCGCTGATCTGGATGCGCTCCGGCAGCGACGCGAAGTTGCCGATATGCGAGAGCGGAAGCGGCTTCATGCCGAGATATTTGGTGGCCAGCCGCTGGATGCGATCGGGCGACGAGAGCACGCTCCATTCGGCCTTCAATGCCGCGATCTTCTCGCGCTCCTGATTGATCTCGTTGTTCAGCCGCGCGACCTTCTGCGCTTCATAAGTGGCGCTGTATTTGACGTCATAGACCACGACCGCCGCCGCGACCAATCCGCCTACTGCGATCAGATTGAGGCCGCGCAGCATCGTCAGCGCTCCAGACGCGGCAGCCGCGAAGTCAGCGTCGCCAGCGGATCGTCGCTGCGCGCGGACGCGTCCGTGCGTTCGGCGGCGCGGAGCTTGGCCGAACGCGCGCGCGGATTTTGCTCGGACTCTTCCTCGGAAGGTGCAAGCGGCTTCTTAGTCAGCAGCTTGAATGTCGCGGATTTCGCTTTCGCGGCCGGCGCATGGCGCGAAACGGAGGGCGCGCTTGAGCGCGCGGCGAGGAACAGCTTCACCAGCCGGTCTTCCAGCGAATGGAAGGAAACGACGACGAGTTTCCCGCCCGGCGCGAGGATGCGCTCTGCCGCGAGCAGCGCCGCGGAAAGCTCAAACAATTCGTCGTTTACATAGATACGCAGCGCCTGAAAGGTGCGCGTCGCGGGATCGATCTCGCCTGGCTTGCCGCGCACGACTCCGCGCACGATCTCGGCGAGACGCGCCGTTGTCGCAATCGGCGCTTGCTTGCGCGCCTCGTAAATCGCGCGCGCGATCTTGCGCGCGAATTTTTCCTCCCCGAGCATGGAGATGATGCGGAAGAGCTCGCGCTCGTCGTGCGAGTTCACGACGTCGGCGGCGCTCGTCCCGCGCGCTTCCATGCGCATGTCGAGCGGCCCCTCGCCGCGGAAGGAGAAACCGCGTTCGAGCTCGTCGAGCTGCATCGACGACACACCGATATCGAGCACGACACCGTCGGCCTGCGTGTAGCCGAGATTGCGCGCAGCTTCATCAAGATTGGAAAAACGATCCTCTACGAGCGTCAGCCTTCCGGAAAATTCCTCGACGAGCGCGGCGCCCGCCGCGATCGCGCTCTGGTCGCGATCGATCCCGATCACACGACAGTTCGCCGCTTCGAGAATCGCGCGCGTATAGCTGCCCGCGCCGAAGGTGCCGTCGATGTAGAGAGCGCCGTCCTTCGGTGAAAGCCGCGAGAGAACCTCGCGGAGCATGACAGGTACATGGCGGGCCAGTCCGCCAGCGGCCCCCGGTTGCCCGGTGCCGCGGCCCGCAATCATCCCGATGCTCCGGAAGGTTCCCCCGCGCCGCCCAACGAGCCAAGCGACTTCTTCAACGCGCGGATTTTCTCGTTGGCCTCGGCGAGATGCGCGTTGAGCCGCTTCGGCTCCCAAATCTGAAACTTGTGCCCAAGCCCGACAAAACTCGCCGAGTCGGAAATTCCCGTATGCGCTTTCAGCGTGTCCGTGAGAATGATACGGCCCTCGGAGTCGGGCTTCAGCGTCTCGCTCCGGCCGTAGAGGGCGGCGGCGAATTGCTCGCGCTCCTCGGAATACGGCGGATAACGCTCGATTAGCGTCTCGATCTCGGAAAGAAGTGCGTTGCCGCCCGCGTCGAGCGCCGGCCGGTCGAGCGCCGGATGACAATAAAGTCCTTCGAAGCCGTCCCTCGCGAGAACCGCGCGGAAACTGGCTGGAATCGAGACTCTGCCCTTGGCGTCGAGGCGCATCGTGAAGGTCGATACAAAGCGGTTCATGGATCCGCCCGACGCGTGAACTTTGGCTCTCCCGATACGCGGACATTGGGAAGAAGCTACACCGGTACGGGATTTTTTGGGATATCATGGGGGATCATGGTCCGTCAACGAAACGGGTGTAGTTGTCCACCGGCAGCACACATGCCGCCGCTTTCGCGCCGTCCGATTAACGCCCTGTGAAGCTTAAGATTTTGTTGC
>JAJPHK010000121.1 GCA_021325315.1 Alphaproteobacteria bacterium | reverse complement strand
TTCGCCGCCATTTCCTTGGCCGCCTCGAATTCCTCGCGGGTGACAACGTCCATATTGCGCAGGAATTTCTCGGCCTGCGCCTGAAACAGCGTCTCGATTTCCTTGCGCACGCCCCCGGCCACGCCCGCCGCATCGTTCATCAGCCGTGCGATCTCGTCGAAAAAGCGATTGGTGGTCTGGACCATGGTCATCTCCGGGTCATACGCGACTAGGAAAGGATGGGCCTTCGCAGGCCGCTATGCAAGGCGCCCCTTATTTTGTCATCACCGGGCCGCAGCGTCCCGTTCGCGCTGGCGAGCGAAGCGAGCAGCCAGCGCGAACCCTTTTAAAGGCCGCGCCGGACCTTCGCTACGCTCAGCGGCGCGGCAGCGAAGCGAGCGGCCGACGCTGCGAGACACTCAAGTCGGCTGTTGCCGACTTGAGCCTTAAAATACGCAACTCGGGCAGGCCCGAGTTGCGGTGATCCATGATGAATTTCAGCGTTCGGGGGACGTCATCATGGATTACCGGGACTCGTCCGCACCAACGGCTCGCTTTGCTCCCGCCGCGCCGCCGAGCGAAGCGAGGGTCCGGCGCGGCGCTTTTAGGGCGTTCGCGCTGGCTGCTCGCTTCGCTCGCCAGCGCGAACAAGCGCGACGGCCCGGTAATGACAGAGATAGAGAGGCCTTGGCACTTCACGCTTGACTTCAAGCCCGCCCAAGCAGATTCACCAAGCAATGCCGCTTCTTGCCATCCCCTTCCCCGCTTTCGATCCCGTCGTCTTTTCGGTCGGACCGTTTGCGGTCCGCTGGTACGCGCTCGCCTATATCGCGGGGATCTTGGGCGCCTGGTGGCTGGCACGGCGGATCGCCCAGAACCAGAAACTATGGGGCGGCCACTCGCCCATCACAGCGCCAAATGTCGACGACGTGATTACCTGGTGCGCGCTTGGCATCGTGCTGGGCGGCCGGCTCGGCTATGTGCTGTTCTACGGGAAATCGTATTTCTTCGAGCACCCGCTGGAGATTTTTCAGCTCTGGCACGGCGGAATGTCGTTCCACGGCGGCTTTCTGGGAACGATCCTCGCGCTGCTCCTTTACGCGCGCAGCAAGAAAATCCCGATGCTCTCCATACTCGATCTCGCCGCGATCGTGACCCCGATCGGCCTCTTCCTGGGCCGCATCGCGAATTTCATCAACGGCGAATTATGGGGCCGCGTCACCGACGTACCGTGGGCGATCATCTTCCCGCACGCCGGCCCCGCTCCGCGCCACCCGAGCCAGCTTTATGAAGCGGCGCTTGAGGGCATCGCGCTATTCGCCATCGGCATCGTCGCCGCGCGCATGGGCGCGCTGAAACGTCCGGGCATGATCGGCGGACTTTTCGTCGCCGGTTACGGTCTTGCACGCGTCGCGGGCGAGCAATTCCGCGAGCCCGACGCGCAGCTCGGTTATTTGTTCGGCGGACTCACCATGGGCACGCTGCTGTCGCTGCCGATGATTATTGTCGGCGCGATCGCCATCGTCTGCGCGCTTCGCTCCGCTCCCCGAAAGGCATGAACGCATTCGAGAAGGAAATCCGCGCGATCATCGAAGCCGAAGGCCCGATGCCGGTCTCGCGCTACATGGCGCTTTGCTTGAGCGACCCGCGCCACGGCTATTACGCGACGCGCGATCCGCTGGGCGCCGCCGGAGATTTCACCACCGCGCCGGAAATCAGCCAGATGTTCGGCGAGCTGATCGGCCTCTGGTGCGCCGAAGTCTGGCGCATGATGGGCGGCCCGGCGCGCTTCCGCCTGGTCGAGCTCGGCCCCGGCCGCGGCACGCTGATGAAGGATCTTTTGCGTGCGGCGAAGGTCGTTCCGAATTTTCTGAAAGCCGCCGGGATTCATCTCATCGAAACAAGTCCCGTCCTCGCCGGGCGGCAGAAGGAAACGCTTGCGTCATCGGGCGCAAAGATTTCCTGGCACAAGAATGTAGACACCCTGCCGGAAGGCCCGCTGATCGCCGTCGCCAACGAATTTGTCGACGCGCTGCCGATCGACCAGTTCGTAAAGACGAAAGACGGCTGGCGCGAGCGCCGTATCGGAATCGCCGGCGGCAAGCTCGCGTTCGGGCTGCATCCCGTGCCCGTGCCGGGCATCGACGAAACGCTGCCGCCCCGCCTGCGCAAGGCGTTCGAGGATTCCGTGCTCGAGCGCCGCGATCTCGGCCCGATCCGCGAGATCGCCGGGCGCGTGGCGAAATCCGGCGGCGCCATGCTGATCGTCGATTACGGACACCGCCGCACCACGCTCGCCCACACGCTGCAGGCCGTGCGCGCGCACGAATTCGCCGATCCGCTGGAATTGCCGGGCGAGGCCGACCTCACATCGCTCGTGGATTTCGAGGCGCTCGCGGCCGCCGTCAAGAAATGCGGCGCCAAAACCTACGGCCCGATCGCGCAGGGCGTTTTCCTGCGCCGGCTCGGCATCGAGCCGCGCGCCCAGCGCCTCAAGCAAAACAAGGACGCGAAAACGCGCGCCGACATCGACGCGGCGCTTACCCGCCTGATCGGCGAAGGGCCGCGCCAGATGGGCGAGCTATTCAAGGCCTTCGCATTCACCCATCCGAAACTCTCCGCGCCGCCCGCGTTTGACAGTTGAGGCGGCGGCAGCAAACTGCACACATGAAAATCGAATCCGCGGCGCTCGCCACCATCCCCGGCATCCGTCATGCCTTCTTCACGCGCGAAGGCGGCGTTTCGACCGGGATCTATGCAAGCCTGAATGGCGGGCTCGGCTCGAAAGACGATCCTGAGAACGTCAAGGAAAACCGCCGCCGTATGGCGGATGCGCTCGGCGTGCCCGGCGGCCATCTCGTGAGCTGCTTTCAGATTCACTCCGCCGATGTGGTCGTCGCCGACAAGCCCTGGACGCGCGAAGATGCGCCGCGCGCGGACGCGATCGTTTGCAAGACCCCCGCGCTCGCGGTCGGCGTTTCCGTCGCCGACTGCGGCCCGGTGTTGTTCGCGGACGGCGAAGCGGGCGTGATCGGCTGCGCGCACGCCGGCTGGAAAGGCGCGCTTGGCGGCGTTCTGGAAGCGGCGATCGAAAAGATGGAATCGCTCGGCGCCGAGCGCGCGCGCATTGCCGCCGCCATCGGCCCGCTCATCCGGCAGGACAGCTACGAAGTCGGCCCGGAATTCGTCACGCGCTTTCGCGAGGCCGACCACAAAAACATCCGCTTCTTCGCGCCGGCCGACCGCGAGCGTCATTCGCTGTTCGATCTTCCCGGCTATATCGCCATGCGGCTGAAAAAGGCGGGTGTCGGCACCGTCGACGACCTCTGCCTCGATACCTATTCGGACGAGGAGCGCTTCTTCAGCTACCGCCGCTCGGTCCATAAAGGCGAGCCGGATTATGGCCGCCTCGTCGCCGCCATCGCGCTCGTGAAATAACGCCGCTAGACCCTAATGTTTGTCATTACCGGGCCGTCGCGCCCGGCGAGCGAAAGCGAGCCGTTCGGCGCGACGAGACCCGGTAATCCATGATGGCCTTACGCGCACGCTGCGCTTCACTATGGATCACCGCAACTCGGGCCTGCCCGAGTTGCGTATTTTAAGGCTCAAGTCGGCAACAGCCGACTTGAGTGTCTCGCAGCGTCAGCCGCTCGCTACGCTGCCGCGCCACTGAGCGTAGCGAAGGTCCGGCGCGGCTTTTAAAGGGTTCGCGCTGGCTGCTCGCTTCGCTCGCCAGCGCGAACGGGACGCTGCGGCCCGGTGATGATTGGGAGGTGAAACGCCGCTGAATTCGAGCGCCTAGACCCGGCCGTAAATTCTCTCTACAAACTTCCCGCCGCCGAAGCTCCGGCAAAAGGAGCGCGGGCGGCACGGGGTATGCGTCAATGCCGTCTTTACTGACCCGCCTGCGGGCGAGGCTTTCGTGCACGCATGTTGCTGCGGCTTTCGCTTGCCTGTGGCTTGCTGCCTGCCAGACCGACGACAATCTCACCACCGGCTCGATTAACGCGAGCGCGCCCCGCGCCATCGCTTTCGATTCCATCGACGGCCCGCCGCCGGAAGTGTTCCAGCGGCTCGTCGCCCAGCTCTCGTCGCAAGCCGAAACGCGCCAGCTTCCGGTCGTCTCCCGCACCAACCCCGCGGTCTGGCGCGTCCGTCTTTATCTCGCGGCCCACGTGGAGAAGAAGCAGGCGGGGATTTCCTGGGTGGGCGACGTGTACGACAGCCGTCTCAACCGCGCCTATCGCGTCTCGGGCGAGGAGCGGCTCGGGCCCGGCCGCAAGGACGTCTGGGCGCTCGCCGATAACGCGGTTCTGGCACGCATCGCCGCGAACAGCCTGGACGCGATCATGAGCGGTGCGGGCACGCTACCCGCCTCACCGGCTCCGGCCGCCGGGCCGCAGGATACGAGCCCGCCGGATACCGGCCCGCAAGACATGGCCACGCCGGTCGCGGCGCTTCCCTCGCATGCCGTCGCCTTCAACGATACCGCCCGTTGAGCGCCAAAGAAGTCTCTGGATGCTTGCGCCGTTAACTTTACAGCGCAGGGCCGCGCGTCTATCGACTGGGCCCGGAAAGCCTGAACGAGGAACTTGCCATGGCGCCCCGCAATAACGGGAATATCAAGATCGTCGCCGGCAATTCGAATCGCACGCTCGCGGAGGCGATCAGCGGCTATCTCGAAGTGCCGATGACCAAGGCGGTCGTCCGCCGCTTCGCCGACATGGAGATCTTCGTCGAGATCGAGGAGAACGTGCGCGGCCGCGACGTCTTCGTGGTGCAGTCCACCTCGTTCCCTGCGAACGACCACTTGATGGAATTGCTCATCATCATCGACGCGCTGAAGCGCGCCTCCGCCCGCCGCATCACCGCGACCATCCCCTATTTCGGCTATGCGAGGCAGGACCGCAAACCCGGTCCGCGCACGCCGATATCGGCGAAGCTCGTCGCCAATCTCATCACGCATGCCGGCGCCGATCGCGTGCTCACGCTCGATCTCCACGCCGGACAGATCCAGGGCTTCTTCGATATCCCGACCGACAATCTCTACGCTTCGCCCGTGATGGTGCGCGACATCAAGGAGCGGAAGTTCAAGAACGTCACCGTGGTCTCCCCCGACGTGGGCGGCGTGGTGCGCGCACGCGGACTCGCGAAGCGCATCGACGCGCCGCTCGCCATCATCGACAAGCGCCGCGAGCGCCCGAACGAATCCGAAGTGATGAACGTGATCGGCGAGGTCGCGGGCCAGACCTGCATCCTGGTCGACGACATCATCGACTCCGGCGGCACCATCGTGAACGCGGCCGAAGCGCTTCTCGAAAAGGGCGCGACCGAGGTCTATGCCTACATCACACACGGCGTGCTCTCCGGCGGCGCCGTCTCGCGCATCACTTCCTCCAAGATGAAAGAGCTTGTGATTACGGATTCGATCCAGCCGACCGACGCCGTGAAGGCCGCGGGCAATATCCGCGTGCTGCCGATCGCGCCGCTCTTGGGCGAGGCGATCGCGCGCACGTCGAGCGAAGAGTCGGTTTCCAGCTTGTTCTACTGAACTTTCTCGTCCAGCATCGGCGCCAGACGGAGTCCCCGTGCCGGTCACGAGCTACGCCCAGAACTTCGAGGATGTGATGCTCGCCCGCGCCTTCCCGGGCGCGGAAGGGTTTTACGTCGACGTAGGCGCGAACGACCCCGACATCGACAATGTCACGCGCGTTTTCTACGAGCGGGGCTGGTCGGGCATCAATATCGAGCCGCTTTCAGCGAACATGCAGGCGCTCCGCAAGAAGCGCACGCGCGACATCAATCTTGAAATCGCGGTCGGCGAACAGGACGGCTCGATTACCTTTTACGAGATCGGAAAGTGGCACGGCTATTCCACGACCGATCCCGCCGTCGTCGAGCAGCATCGCAGGGACGGCCTCGAAGTCATCGAGCGCGAGGTCCCGCTCCGGAAACTTTCCGACGTGCTCGATGAGCACGCCAAAGGCAAAGCCATCGACTTCCTGAAGATCGACGTGGAGGGAACGGAGCTTTCCGTTCTCCGGGGACTGGACCTGCGCCGTCATCGTCCGAAGATCATCCTGCTCGAATCGAAAATGCCGGTGACGATCCACATGGTCGACCGCGTCGACGAGGTGCCGGATCGCGCCGAGGAATATACCGCCTATCTCGCGCCGTTCGGTTATCGCTTTGCCTATCACGACGGGCTGAACGCGTTCTTCGTCGCCGAGGAACATCGCGCGCTGGAAAAAGCCTTCGCGCGGCCGCCCGGCACCTTCGACAGGATTTCGCACGAGGCGTCGATCCGTCCCTATCGCGAGGAGCTGGAACGGTTGCGCCATCGAATGCGCCGCGACCAGCGCCGGTTCTGGATCGTCATCGCGGCGCTCGCAGCGATCGCGCTCGCCGTTACTTATTTTCTGCTGGCTTGACCGGAACGTAACGTTTCGAAGGCAGCATGACGGACGCGTATCGTTTGAGCGAGCGCACAAGCGTCTCGCGATCCGTGTACAAACAGTTGCTGCCGTCCACTTGCGGAAGATCCTCTTTCGGCTGCCGCATCTGCATGATGTCGGCGCAGCTCGGCGTATAGCCGAGAAACCCGTCTTTCGAAACTTCGAACAGCGCATAGGTGTACGGATCGTCCGGCGTGGGGTTTTTTATGCGCGAGGCGGCGACGAAAAATCCGCCGCCGATGTCATACAGCGTGAAGTAGGTCGTCCCCTCTTCGTCGTCTACTTTCCAGCTATAGGTACGGTCCACGAGCGCGAGCGTTCCGGTCTGCTTCTTCTCCAGCTTCCCGTATTTGTTTACCGTCTCCTCGTAACGGCCGGGCGGCGCGGGCGTCACCGCTTTCGTCTCGTCGAACAGGGGAAGCTTCGATTCCAGGCAGGCCGAGAGCGCGAGCGAAAGGAACGACAGAACGGCAAGGAAGCGGGGGCGAAAAGCCTGCATGAGAGCCCTTAATATGCTCAATGGAAACAGCTATTTAGGAGCATTTGCACGTTCCAGGTCTCCCTCGCAAGCGCAAGCCCTCTCGCATTGCGCAACGGGGCCGATATCGCTATAGAAACCGGCGCTTGGCGCCCCGCACCCCTGGAGGCGGCGCAAGCACTACACAAAGGACGAAATCCATGACTGCCAAAGCAGTATTGAAAGCTTCCGCGCGTCCGGGAGTCGGCAAGGGGGCCGCTCGCGCCGCGCGCCGCGCAGGCAAAGTGCCTGGCGTGATCTACGGCGACAAGAAACCCCCTCTTCCGATCTCGCTCGATTTCAGCGAGCTCTCGAAACGTATTTACGCGGGCCACTTCCTGACCACGCTGCTCGACCTCGAACTCGACGGCACAAAGCATCAGGTGATCCCGCGCGGCTTTCAGCTCGATCCGCTGAAGGACATGCCGACGCATGTCGACTTCCAGCGCGTTGCGCCGGGGGCGAAGCTCCGGGTCGCGATCCCGATGAAATTCATCAACGCCGAGGAATCGCCGGGCATCAAGCGCGGCGGCACGCTGAACATCGTGCGCCACACGGTCGAATTCATCTGCCCGGTCGAGAAGATTCCGGAATTCATCACGGCCGACCTCACCGGCCTCGAGATCGGCAAGTCTCTGCATATCTCTGCGGTGAAACTGCCGGAGGGCATTACGCCGGTCATTCGCGATCGTGATTTCACCGTCGCGACCATCGTCTCCTCGTCGGGCTACCTCGAAGAGCAGGCGCTCGCCAAGCAGAAAGCCGAGGAAGCGGCGCTTGCCGCTGCCGCTGCGGCCGCCGCTCCGGGTGCCGAAGGCGCCGAGGGTGCCGCTCCCGCCGCCGCTCCGGCGGAGGGTGCCGCCGCTCCCGCGGCCGGCGCTGCGGCTCCTGCGGCCGACGCGAAGGCTGCCGACAAAGGCAAGAAGTAATCGGAACTGGCGCGGCCGCGGAGGCTATCCATGCTTCTGTTCGCGGGACTCGGCAATCCGGGGCCGCGCTATTCCAGGAACCGGCACAATATCGGTTTCCTCGCCGTCGATACGATCCACCGCCGCCACCGGTTCAATCCGTGGCGGCGGCGCTTTCAGGGCGAGGCCGCGGAAGGCGAGATCGCGGGCGCGAAAATTCTTCTTTTGAAACCCGAAACCTTCATGAACGAATCCGGCCACGCCGTTCTGGCGGCCCAACATTTTTACAAAGTTCCGCTCGGCGGCGTGACCGTGTTTCACGACGAACTCGATCTCGCGCCGGCGAAAGTGCGCGTGAAAATCGGCGGCGGGAACGCCGGCCACAACGGCCTTCGCTCGATCAGCACGTTGTGCGGCAACGACTATCAGCGCGTGCGGCTCGGCATCGGGCATCCCGGCGACAAGGACCTCGTTCATCCCTATGTGCTGTCTGACTTTTTCAAGGATGAATGGCCGTGGGTTGAAGTCGTGCTGGACGCCGTAGCAAACGCCGCCGAATTTCTCGCGGCCGGACGGGCCGAGGAGTTCCAAAACCGCGTGCACCTCGCGATCCAGACGAGCGGCAAGGCGCCGGTGACGGCCGCGCCCGATCAAGAAACGGAATAGAAAATCATGGGATTCAAGTGCGGCATCGTCGGCATGCCGAATGTCGGCAAATCGACGCTCTTCAACGCGCTCACGCAAACTGCGGCGGCGCAGGCGGCGAATTATCCGTTCTGCACCATCGAGCCCAATCTGGGCGAGGTCGCCGTGCCCGATCCGCGGCTCGAGGCGCTCGCCAAGATCGCGGGCTCGGCCGAAATCATCCCCACTCGCCTCACCTTCGTCGATATCGCCGGCCTCGTGCGCGGCGCGTCGAAAGGCGAAGGCCTGGGCAACCAGTTCCTCGCGCATATCCGCGAGGTCGACGCCATCGCGCATGTGCTCCGTTGCTTCGAGGACAGCGATATCACCCACGTCGAAGGCAAGATCGACCCGATCGCCGACGCCGCGACGGTCGAAACCGAGCTGATGCTCGCCGACCTGGAGAGCCTCGAGAAGCGCGTCGACGGCCTACAGAAAAAAGCCAAGGGCGGCGACAAGGAGTCGCTGCTTGCGGTCGATCTGATGAAGCGCGCCATCGCGCTTCTCTCCGAGGGCAAGCCCGCGCGCCTCGTGCAGCGCAAGGACGAAGAGGAAAGCGCCTTCCGTGCGCTCGGCCTGATCACGGCGAAGCCCGTGATGTATGTCTGCAATGTCGAGGAAAGCGCCGCCGCGGCGGGCAACGCCTACTCGAAAAAGGTGGAGGAGAAGGCCAAGGCCGAAGGCGCGGTGACTGTCGTGATTTCCGCGAAGATCGAATCCGAAATCGCCATGCTCCCGCCGGAAGACCGCGCCGAATTCCTGAAAGAGGCCGGCCTGAAGGAGCCCGGCCTCGATCGCCTGATCCGCGCGGGCTACGAGCTTCTGCACCTCGTCACTTATTTCACCGCCGGGCCGAAAGAGACCCGCGCCTGGACGATTACCAAGGGCACGCGTGCGCCGCAGGCCGCGGGCGTCATTCACAGCGATTTCGAGAAGGGCTTCATCCGCGCCGAGACCATCGCCTATCCGGATTACGTCGCCTTGAAGGGCGAAGCCGGCGCCCGTGAGGCAGGCAAGCTCAGGCTGGAGGGCAAGGATTACGTGGTCGCCGACGGCGACGTGCTGCATTTCCGATTTGCCAACTAGCAAAGCAGCCTTGCAACCGGCGCGGATGACAGCGGCGGCGTTCCGTGCTTTCTCTGTGACGGAATTATGAAGGCACGCTTAAAGACCGTATGAGCCGCATCTATTTCGAGGATTTCGTCGTCGGAGAGGTTCGCGAAATGGGCCCGCGCACGGTAACGCGCGAGGAGATCGTGGCCTTCGCCTCCGAATTCGACCCGCAGCCCATGCATCTCGACGAGAACGCCGCCAAGAAAACCATGCTTGGCGGGCTGAGCGCCTCCGGCTGGCACGTTTGCGCAATCATGATGCGGCTTCTCTGCGACGGCCTGATCCTGAACACGAGCTCGCAGGGCTCGCCCGGCATCGACGAGACGAAGTGGAAACTGCCGGTCCGCCCCGGCGACGCGCTGAGGGTGCGCCACACGGTCCTCGACAAGCGCGAGTCGAAGAGCCGCCCCGGTGTCGGCCTCGTGCGGCAGGAATGCAATGTCCTCAACCAGCGCGGCGAGAGCGTAATGGAGATGCGCTTCACCGCGATGTTCGGAAAACGGAACGCCTGATGCTTTTCTTCGAGGACATCGAGGTGGGCTGGCGGCGCGAGCTCGGCAGGCACACATTCACGGCGGATGAAATCAAGCGCTTCGCGAGCCGCTACGATCCGCAGCTCTTTCACATTGACGAGAACGAAGCGAAAAAATCGCATTTCGGCGCGCTCTGCGCTTCCGGCTGGCACACCGCGGCCGTTTGCATGCGCACCATCGTCGAATCCTCGAAACAGCTCGCCGATGCCATGGCCGCGCGCGGCGAAAAGGTTGCGAAGACCGGCCCCTCGCCCGGCTTCAGCAACCTGAAATGGCTGAAGCCCGTCTACGCCGGCGACACGATCTCGTTCGTGAGCGAAGTGATCGAAACGCGGCCAAGCGAATCGCGCACCGGCTGGGGCATCGTGCGGACCCGCTTCTCGGGACACAATCAGAACGGCGCGCCCGTCTATCAGTTCGAGGGCGTCGTCTTCGTCGAGCGTAGATCAACATGAAGGCATCGGACACAAAATCCGTCGAGCGCTGCGCGATGGGCGTCGCGGGCGGCGCACATGCGCTGTTCGACGGCTATACCGATCTCATCTTCGTTCTCTTGCCGATCTGGCAGGCGGAATTCGGATTGAGCTACGCCCAGGTCGGCGTCATCCGCGGCCTGTTCTCGGGCGCGATGGCAAGCTTCCAAATTCCCTCGAGCCATCTCGCGGAGAAAACCGGAACACGCGCCATTCTCGCGCTCGCCGCGGCGGTTTGCGGCGGCGCCTATTTTCTTGCCGGTGCAAGCGCGGGGTTCATTTCGCTCCTCGCGGCGCTTTTCGTCGGCGGCCTTGCCGCGAGCGTGCAGCATCCGGTCGCCTCCAATCTCGTCGCCGGCGCATTCGGCAGCCGTGCCCGCGCCGCACTCGGCACCTACAATTTCGCCGGCGACCTCGGGAAAATGGCATTTCCCGCCCTGACTTCGCTTCTCCTGGTCGTGCTGAGCTGGCGCTACACCGTGACCGTCATGGGCGCGCTCGGCATCGTTGCCGCCATTTTGATTTTCGTTTTCATCCCTGCCGTCCACGAAGCCGGCAAGGCCGCGGCAAAGGAAGCCAACCCCCCGGCACGCAAGGGCCATGGCTTTTGGCTCCTGTTCTCGATCGGGGTACTCGACAGCTCGACGCGGATGGCGTTTCTCACCTTTCTCCCCTTCCTGCTGAAGATGAAGGGAGCAAGCCTTCCCGATATCGGCCTTGCGCTCCTGCTTGTGTTCGGCGGAGGCGCGCTCGGCAAACTCGGCTGCGCGTGGCTAGGCGCGCGTCTGGGCACCATCGGGACAGTATTCGTGACGGAAGGCTTCACGGCGCTCGGCATTCTCGCGCTGCTGCCGTTGCCGTTATGGGGCACGTTTGCGCTCTTGCCCTTCATCGGCTTCGCGCTCAACGGCACGTCTTCGGTGCTGTACGGCTCCGTGCCCGACCTCGTATCCGTTCAAAAACGCCAGCGCGCCTTCGGGATCTTCTATACCGGGACCGTCGGATCGGGGGCGCTTTCCCCGGTGCTGTACGGATTTATCGGCGACCAGGTCGGCGTGAACCAGACGCTTGCGATCGTCGCTTTCGCCGTGTTGCTCACCCTGCCGCTTGCTTTTTTCCTGCGGTCAGCTTTCCGGGAGCTGCATGCGGCCTAGTGGCCCTCGAACGAAACGAGCGTGTGCACGGAAACTCCGCGCTTCCTTAACTTCACGCTTCCGCCCAGCTCAGGCAGATCGATAATGAAGGCGGCCGCGATCAATTCACCGCCCGAGCGCCGCACAAGCTCGATCGCGGCTTCCGCCGTGCCGCCGGTCGCGATCAGGTCGTCGACCAGCAACACGCGCTGGCCGGGCGCGATCGCGTCGGCATGAATCTCGACGGCGTCGACCCCGTACTCCAGCTGATATTCCTGGCCGATCGTCTTGTGCGGCAGCTTGCCTTTTTTCCGCACCGGGACGAAACCCTTGCCGAGCTCGTGCGCGACGGCGCCGCCCAGAATAAATCCGCGCGCCTCGATTCCGGCGACAAGATCGACGGACATATTCAGGAACGGCAGCATCAACTCGTCGACCGCGCCGCGCAGCCCCTGCGGATCGAGCAGCAGCGTCGTGATGTCGCGAAACATGATGCCCGGCTTCGGATAATCCGGGATCGTGCGGATAAGCCGCTTGAAATCAATGATCGGTTTGGCGTCCGCGTTCATTTCAGCACCCTCCCCGCGATCACATCGAGCTTCTGCATGAGCGTCGGATCGCGCGCTTCCGGGGCGGTGATGATGGCATGATCCAGCGCCCGGTCGGAGCCGGCCGGGCACGGCTCATGCTCTTCGGGAAAATCGCGCGACAGCCGCGCAAGGAGCCTTGCGGCTTTGCTGGAATTTTCCCGCATCACCCGGATCACCGTCGGCACGTCGACATGCTCGTCGTGCCAGGAGTCGTAGTCGGTCACCATCGCGACGGCGGCATAGGTGATCTCCGCTTCGCGCGCGAGCTTCGCCTCCGGCATGCAGGTCATGCCGATCACCGTCCAGCCTTCGGCGGCAAACGCACGGCTTTCGGCCTTCGTCGTAAACTGCGGTCCTTCGATGCAAACATAGGTGCCGCCTCTGACGAACGGGATGTTTTCCGCACTGGCCGCGTCGGCAAGCCGCGCCAGCAGTTTCGGCCCGACGGGATGCGCCATCGATACGTGGGCGACACAGCCCGCGCCGAAGAAACTCACCGGCCGCAAAAAAGTGCGGTCGACGAACTGATCGACCAGAACGAAATTTCCCGGCGGGATTTCCTCGCGAAAGGAGCCGCAGGCGGCGAACGATACGAGATCGGTCACGCCCGCGCGTTTCATGCAATCGATATTGGCCCTGTAATTGATATCCGACGGCGAAAACCGGTGCCCGCGGCCGTGGCGCGCGAGAAACACAACCGGCTTGCCGCCGATTTCGCCGCGCCGGAGCTTGTCCGAGGGTTCGCCCCACGGACTGGCGATCTCAAGTTCTTCGATATTTTCAATCCCCGGCAGATCGTAAAATCCCGATCCGCCGATGATCCCAAGCAGCGCCCGCAATGTTCGCCTCCGGCGAAAAGACTAGCATGCCGCAAAAATAAAATGGCCGGGCGAACCCGGCCATTTCGAAATCGGCCCTGCCGCAAATCAATGCAGATCGGCCCAGACTTTCTTCTTCGTGTAGTAGGCAAGGCCCGCGAGCACGATCAGGAAGATCATCACCTGGAAGCCGATGCGCTTCCTGGCCTCGAGATGCGGCTCGGCGGCCCACATCAGGAAGGCCGAGACGTCCCGCGCATATTGCGAAACCGTCGCCGGCGTGCCGTCGGTGTATTCGACCTGGCCGTCGGTCAAGGGCGGCGGCATCTGTGTCTTGTGGCCGGGGAAGACGCTGTTCCAGTGCTGCGTGGGCGTGAGCTCTTCGCCCGCCGGCGGTTTTCCGTAACCGGTGAGATACGCATAGATATAGTCCGGCCCGCCTTCCTGGTATTGCGTGAACATATTCAGGATGCCGCGCAGGACACCCGACTCGACGCCGCGAGCCTTGGCGATCACCGACAGATCCGGCGGCAGCGAGCCGTTGAACCGCGCGCGCGCGGCCTGCTCGTTCGGATCCGGCGACGGGAAGTAGTCCGTGACGCGGCCTGCCCGCTCGAACATCTCGCCCTTGTCGTTCGGGCCGTCATTGATCTTGTATTCGGCCGCGACCGTTTTCGCCTGCGCTTCCGTGAAACCGGGCCCGCCGGGCTGTGCAAGGTTGCGGAAAGCGACGAGCTTCATCGAATGGCAAGTCGAGCAAACTTCCTTGTAGACGCGATAACCGCGCTGCAATTGCGCGCGGTCATAGGTGCCGAACGGCCCGGCGAAGCTCCAGGGCTGGCGGTCGATGTGAATCGCTTGCTCCGCCGCCTGCGCGGACACGGAGCCGAGCAAAGCGGCGGCGGCGATCAGGAGAGCAGTTTTACGCATCATGGCTCTCCTTAGTTCTTCCGCGGCGCGCGCGCGCCGATGCCGACCGCGACGCCGCTTTTGCCGAGCACAGGCTCCGAAATCGATTTCGGCAGTGGCTTCGGCGTCTCGAAATAGCCGAGCACCGGCAGGATCACGAGGAAATGAAGGAAGTAATAGGCGGTGAGAATCCGCGCCACGATCACGTAGATGCCTTCCGCCGGCTGCGAGCCGAGATAGCCGAGGCCGACGCAAGTGACGACAAGCACCCAGAAGAACTGCTTGTAGAGCGGACGGAAGCGCGCCGAGCGCACCTTCGACGTGTCGAGCCACGGCAGGAAGGCGAGCACGATGATCGAGGAGAACAGCGCGACGACGCCCAGGAGCTTGTTCGGGATCGCGCGCAGGATCGCGTAGAACGGCAGGAAGTACCACTCGGGCACGATATGCGGCGGCGTCTGCAACGGATTCGCCGGGATGTAGTTGTCGGGATGCCCGAGATAGTTCGGGATGTAGAACACGAACCAGGCGAACAAAATCATGAAGCAAATAAGCGCGAAATTGTCCTTCACCGTCGCATAAGGCGTGAACGGGACGGTGTCGCGATCCGACTTCACGTCGATGCCGGCTGGGTTGCCCTGCCCGACATGGTGAAGCGCCCAAATGTGCAGCACTACGACGCCCGCGATCATGAAGGGAAGCAGATAGTGAAGCGCGAAGAAGCGCTGCAGCGTCGGCTCATCGACCGAATAGCCGCCCCACAGGAACTGCGTGATCGACTTGCCGAAGACCGGAATCGCACTGAAGAGGTTCGTGATGACGGTCGCCGCCCAGAAGCTCATCTGGCCCCACGGCAGCACGTAGCCCATGAACGCCGTCGCCATCATCAGGATGAAGATGATAACGCCGAGAATCCACAGCACCTCGCGCGGCTCCTTGTAAGATCCGTAATAGAGGCCGCGGAAAATGTGGATGTAGACGGCGAGGAAGAACATCGAGGCGCCGTTCGCGTGAATATAGCGAAGCAGCCAGCCGTAATTCACGTCGCGCATGATCTTTTCGACGGAATTGAAAGCCTCCAGCGAAGTCGGCGTGTAGTGCATGACCAGCACGACGCCGGTGATAATCTGGACGCCGAGCATGAACGAAAGAATGCCGCCGAACGTCCACCAGTAATTCAGGTTGCGCGGCACCGGATAGGCGACGAAGGAGCCGTGCATGAAGCCGAAAATCGGCAGCCGCCGCTCGATCCAGGCAAGGACGGAATTCTTCGGCTGATAGTTGCTGTGTGACATATCGAGCTCCGCTCAGCCGATCTTTATGGCTTTGTCGGACGTGAATTCGTAGGGCGGAAGCGCGAGATTGAGCGGCGCCGGCCCTTTGCGGATGCGGCCCGACGTGTCGTAAACCGAGCCGTGGCAGGGGCAGAACCAACCGCCATATTCACCCTCGTGGCCGAGCGGCACGCAGCCAAGATGGGTGCAAATGCCGATTACGACAAGCCACTCTTCCTTGCCTTTCTTCACGCGCGCCGAGTCGGGCTGCGGATCGGGCAGCTCGGAGAGCTTCACGTTTTCCGCTTCCTGAATCTCTTTCTTGGTCCGGTGGGAAATAAACACCGGCTTGCCCTGCCATTTCACGGTAATGATCTGGCCTTCGGCGATCGGCGTGAGGTCCACTTCCGTCGATGACATCGCCAGCACCGAAGCGTCGGGATTCATTGAACTGATGATCGGCCAAGCGACGGCGGCGGCACCTACAGCGCCGACCGAAGCAGTAGCGATGTAGAGAAAATCCCGGCGCGTGGGCTCGGTCGTGACGGTCTTGCTCATAGCCACGATTTCAATTCCTTGCTCTGGCGCCCCACCCCAAAGAGAAGCCGCGACACGGGGTTTGGGGCCCGCTCGCGGCGCATAACGGCGCCTTTTGAGGGCTTCTAATTACATCGTTGACCCTTATTGTCCAGTGTTTACCGATACTTCGCGCCGTTTGTTTTCTTGGACAATTCGTCGAATGAGAACAATGATTTGGCCGCTTTTCCACAAACCGGAAAAAACATGATCGTCGCGCTTTACGAACCCGACATCCCGCAAAATACCGGAACGATCATGCGACTCGGTGCGTGTCTTGGGGTTGAGATCCACATCGTCGGCCCCGCGGGCTTCGCAGCGAACGAACGCGCCTTTCGCCGCGCCGGTCTCGACTATCTCGATCACGTAACGATCAAGGATCACATCTCCTTCGATCGGTTCCAGGCGTGGCGGCGGGCGGAAAACCGCCGTTTGGTGCTCCTGACAACGAAAGCCGAGACGGCCCATCTGGATTTTGCGTTCAGGGAAACGGACGTATTGCTCTGCGGCCGGGAATCCGCCGGCGTGCCGGAGAACGTTCACCAGTCCGCCGACGCCCGGATTAAAGTGCCGATGCGAAAGGATTTGCGCTCGCTCAATGTTGCAGTGAGTCTTGCGATCGTATTGGGCGAGGCATTACGTCAAACGGGGGGCTTTCCGAATGAACAAGGCTGAGCAGAAGAAAAAAGCCTCGGCGTGGTTCTCCGAATTACAGGGCAAAATCTGCAAGGCGCTCGAGACGCTCGAAAACGAGGCGCCCGACGAGCTCTATCCGGGCAAGGCGGGGCGTTTCGTGCGCAGGCCGTGGAAGCGCAAGGACTATACCGGTGCGCCGGGCGGCGGCGGCACGATGGCGGTTCTCTCCGGGCCGCTGTTCGAGAAAGCAGGCGTGCATGTTTCGACGGTGCACGGCGAGTTCGCGCCGGAATTCCGCGCGCAAATTCCTGGGGCCGAAAACGATCCGCGCTTCTGGGCGGCGGGCATTTCGGTGATCGTGCATCCGCGCAATCCGCATGTGCCGGCGGCGCATTTCAACACCCGGCATGTCATCACGACGAAAGCCTGGTTCGGCGGCGGCGCGGATTTGACGCCCGTGCTCGACCGCCGGCGCACCCAAACCGATCCCGACACGATCGCGTTTCACGCCGCGATGAAGGCCGCCTGCAACAAGCACAAAAAGGTCGCCTCGCACGCCGAATTCAAGCGGATGTGCGACGAATATTTTTTCCTGAAGCACCGGAACGAGCCGCGCGGCATCGGCGGGATTTTTTTCGACTACCGCGACAGCGGAAACTGGAAAGCCGACTTCGCCTTCGTGCGGGAGGTTGGGCTTGCGTTTTTGAAAATTTATCCGGCGCTGGTGCGAAGAAATTTCAAGAAGCCCTGGACGGAAGCCGAACGCGACGAGCAGCTCATCCGCCGCGGGCGCTATGTCGAGTTCAATCTTTTGTACGATCGCGGCACCGTTTTCGGTCTGAAGACCGGCGGCAACGTGGAATCGATCCTGTCGTCGCTGCCGCCGGAAGTGAAGTGGCCGTAATTCAGCGCGACGCGTTCAAATCCGCCGGCGAAATCAAAACCGAAAATCGCTCGCACCAGATCACGACGCTCGGATAATCCTTCAGATTCACGCCCGCCGGGATCGGATAGCGCTGACTGCCCTTGAACGCGCGCAAACCGCCGAGATCGACATACATCGCGTCCTTCACGTCGCCGTTATTGCGCACCGCCGCCTTCGGCACGAGATAGACGTGATAGGCGGGTCCCGGCCCGACTTCGAAATCCGGCTCCAGGAAAACCGTGCGCTCGTAGACGCTCACCTTCCCGCGCCCCCAGTGCACCGGATCGGACGGATTGGCGTGAATGAAGGTGCCGGTTGCGACCAGCGCCGAACGATCGGCTTCGGTCAAATGTTCGGCCGCGGGCGGCGGCGGAAAGACATACGGGAAAAAGAAAAAGCCGAGGGCGATCCCGAAAATCGTGCCGAGAATTCCGCCCAGGAAAAAGATCCAGACACTGCGAAAGAATCCGCGCATGACTCCCTCCTCCTGCCAGCGAGGCTATGAGGACGCTGCACGCTCGGCAATTAAATTCAGACTCACTTTGTCTTGAGGGAATCCGGCCACGATCCAGGCTTCTTCCGCGCGCGCAAGCGCGGCCCCGAGCGCGGGTCCCTTGACCACGCCGCGTTCGGTAAAGTCTTTTGCCTTCAGCGGAAATTCCGGCGGCGTCCAGCGATCCGGCAACGCAATGAGATCGAGCCAGATCTTGTCGTCGTTTCTCGCCTGCGAGCGCGCGAGCGCGATCGCGGCCCGATCACGAAAATTTTCCGCGCCGATGCGATAGAGAAGCGCCTTCGCCGCCGCTTCGCCCGCTTCCGGCGAAATTCGCCACCAGCGGTCGCCCATCGAGCGGAGCCGCTCATACTCGGCGTTCGCGAGCCGCAACCGCTCGCGCAGGCGATCCGCATCCTCGACGACATAGACGCCGAGCGCCGCGAGATGCCGGATCGCGTCCTTCGGCAAATTCGCCGCCGCTTCCACCTTCACCAAATTCGAATAGCTCGCGAGAAGCGGCACCCCCCCGAGAACGGCGCCGAGCAAGCCCACCTCGCCCATCACCGCGAGCGTCGGTACGGCGTGCTTCGCAACCAAGAGCTTCAACATCTCGGCCCGCACGCGTTCGCGCGAAAGAGTCGAAAGTCCGTCGCGCGCGCGGATACAGGCGAGAAGCCCTTCGCGATCCATCAATCCTTCGCCATAGGCCGCATGAAAACGGAAGAAGCGCAAAATGCGCAGATAATCTTCCCGGATGCGCGTTTCAGGATCGCCGATGAAGCGCACCTTGCGCGCCTGCAAGTCCTTCAGGCCGCCGACGTGATCCACCACCGTCCCGTCGCGCTTGAGCGAAAGCGCGTTCATGGTGAAGTCGCGCCGCTCGGCGTCGCGCTTCCAGTCGCGCCCGAAGCGCACTTTGGCGTGCCGCCCGTAGGTCTCGACGTCTTCGCGCAGCGTCGTCACCTCGAACGGCCTGCCGTCGATCACCACCGTGACCGTGCCGTGCTCGATCCCCGTCGGCACCGGATGAAATCCGGCTTTCTTCGCGCGCCGTACGATTTCGTCGGGTACCGCCGTGGTTGCCAGATCAATCTCGCCGACCGGCACTTGCAAAAGCGCATTGCGCACGGCGCCGCCGACGACGCGCGCCTCCTCGCCCGCGGTATCCAGCGCGTCGAAAAGCCTTGGCAGCGGGCCGCTCGACAGCCACGGCGCTTGTTTTGAATCGAGAACGGCCGTATCCGCGCCGCTCATTTAATCTGCCCCGGCACGAGCTTGCCGTTTTCCATATGGGCGGGCGTATAGGTGCCGCCCGGCGGCGCGCCGCCGAAATGTGCAAAGAAGATGAGGCTTGCGATAACAAGTGCGAGGCCGCCGCAGGTGCAGATGGTCAGCACCTTCAGCCGCCAATGCTCCTTTTCACGCGCGTCGCGCTGGGTGGCGACGAGGTAAATCGCATACAGCGCGAATGGCGTAATGAAGAGCGCGATTTCGAGAATGGTTCTACTCATGACAGCCGCTCGTATAATCGGCGAATCATACCCGCCGTCGCCCCCCAGATGTAATGCTCTCCATAGGGCATCGCATAGTAGCTCCGGATCAGGCCGCGCCATTCGCGGTTATGGCGCAGGTGATTGTCGGGCGACATCAGAAAATCGAACGGCACCTCGAAGGCGTCGACGACCTCGCTCGGATTGAGCTTGAGCGCAAAACCCGGCCGGACCAGCGCCACCACGGGCACGATGCGAAATCCCGTGCCCGACAGATAAGGGTCGAGATAGCCGAGCGGCATAATGAATTCGCGCGCGAGACCGATCTCTTCCATCGCCTCGCGCATCGCGGCGTCGGCCGGATCGCGATCGCCCTCGTCGATCCGCCCGCCCGGAAAAGCGACCTGACCCGAATGCGTCGCCAGTTTTTCCGCGCGCCGCGTGAGCAAAAATGTCGGCGTCTCGCGGGCGACGATCGGCATCAGCACCGCGGCCGGGCGAAACGGTTTGTCGGCGAGCACCTCCGCCATGTTTTTTGCCACCTGATGATCGCCCTGCTGCTCGGTGAGCTCTTCCAGCGAAGCAGGCGCGTCCAGATTGGCGGGCGTCTTGAGCGACAGCCTCTCTTTCGCTCGCGCGACGAAGTCGTGCAGCGATACCGGAATCTCCGCCGCCGTTTTTGTCTCGTTCATGCAATCCCTGCGATTGTTGTTTCCGGCGCGATCGGGAAAAACTCTCCCGCCGAGCAGACGCCGAACAGGCGTTCACCGCCTTGTTCGCGCACTTCGCCGAGCGCGACAAGATCGAAAAACAAGGCGCGTGTCACTTTCGCCCACAAATCCCGCCGCACATGCAGATACGGTTTGATCCCGCCGGTGCCTTGTTCGGGTTCGAAGCGCAGCCGGTGACCGGAATCGCAGCGCACGATGTCATCGACATTGGTGCGGAAGATCAGGTTCTGCTCCCTCCCGCGGTTTTCGACTTCCAGCTCGACTGCGAGAAACGGGGCGTCCTCCACTCGAATTCCGGCTTTCTCCACCGGCGTCACCAAAAAATGCTTGTCGCCTTCCCGCTTCAGCACCGAGGCGAAGAGCTTCACGAGCGCGGGCCGCCCGATCGGCGTACCGAGGTAAAACCAGGTCCCGTCGGAAGCGATCCGTATGTCGATCTCGCCGCAATAAGGCGGATTCCATTTCTCCACCGGCGGCTGGCGTTCCTTGCCGATTCGGGAGGCAAGCGATTCCAGGCCAAGGGACGGATTCTCCGTCATTTCTCCTCCAGCCAAGCCGGGCTCGCGGCATCGTGAACCCACGGCCTTGCTTATTGTTAAATCAGAGTAGCTTAGCCGTGCCCCTCCCCGGAGGCCCGCCTTGATTGCGACGGACTCCAGGGGTTTCCTGCATGGAACTGGCATCGCGACTCAGCAAATCAGCCTAAGATTGGGCACTGACGTCGAAAACCCAACTGCGGAGATCCCGAATGGCGTCCGCCAAGAACGAAGCCCCCGAAACCCTCGATAAAATGATCGTGCGCGCGGCCGAAAACACGGCGGCCAGCATCCGCGCGGCGCGCGACGCGATCGGCGCCGTGATCTTCGGCCAGGACGAAGTGGTCGATCGCGCGCTCATCACGGTTCTCGCAGGCGGCCACGCGCTTCTCGTCGGCGTACCGGGACTGGCGAAAACGAAACTCGTCGACGCGATGGGAACCGTGCTGGGCCTCGAAGCCCGCCGCATCCAGTTCACGCCCGACCTGATGCCCTCCGATATTCTCGGTGCGGAGGTGCTGGAAGAAAGCGCGGGCGGCAAGCGCGGCTTCCGCTTCATTCGCGGACCGATCTTCTCGCAGTTGCTTCTCGCCGACGAAATCAACCGCGCGAGCCCGCGCACCCAGTCGGCGCTCCTGCAGGCGATGCAGGAATATCACGTGAGCGTCGCCGGCACCCGCTACGATGTGCCGCGCCCCTTCCATGTGCTCGCGACCGAAAACCCGATCGAGCAGGAAGGAACCTATCCTTTGCCGGAAGCGCAGCTCGACCGCTTCCTGATGGAAATTGACGTCGGCTATCCCAATCGCGAGGCCGAGCGGAAGATTCTTTTCGACACCACCGGCGTCGAAGAAACCAAAGCGCGCGCCGCGATGACGGCGGACGATCTCATGGCCGCGCAGCGGCTCGTGCGCCGCATTCCCGTCGGCGAGTCGGTCGTGAACGCGATCCTCGATCTCGTGCGCGCCGCACGCCCCGGTGAAAACTCGGAAGTATCGAAGCTGATCGCTTGGGGCCCGGGCCCGCGCGCAAGCCAGGCCTTGATGCTAGCGGTCCGCGCCCGCGCGCTTTTGGATGGGCGGCTCGCGCCGTCGATCGACGACGTGATCGCGCTCGTCGAACCTGTTTTGAAACATCGCATGGCGCTCACCTTCGCGGCGCGCGCCGACGGGGAAACCATCGAGGGCGTGATCGGAAGGTTGAAAGCCAAGATGGCATGAACGCAAACCGCGCAATCACCACAAACCCCGTCGAAACCGCGAAGCAGTCGGCGCAGCGGCTCGTCGCGGCGATGCCGCGGCTCGTGCTCGAAGCGCGCCGTGTCGCGGCCTCGGTTTTTCATGGATTGCACGGCCGCCGCCGCGCCGGCCCCGGCGAGAATTTCTGGCAATACCGCCGCTTTCATTCCGGCGAGCCCGCGAGTCGCGTCGACTGGCGGCGTTCCGCGCGCGACGATCACCTTTATGTCCGCGAGCGAGAA
Organism: Alphaproteobacteria bacterium; assembly: GCA_021325315.1. Taxonomy (GTDB): domain Bacteria; phylum Pseudomonadota; class Alphaproteobacteria; order Rhizobiales; family Xanthobacteraceae; genus Palsa-892. The sequence goes on along the minus strand of JAJPHK010000121.1, from coordinate 16,806 downwards.
TGGGAAGCGGCGCACACGATCTGGATCTGGCCGGACCGCTCGCCCTCGATGGATTTCTGCTCGAAGCAAGGGCTCGAATGGAAGCTCGATCGCGCGCTTGTGCTCGCTTTCGCGCTCGGCGAGCTGCTCGTGCGCGGCGGCGAGCGCGTCGGCATTCCCGGTATCATGCGCCCGACCGCGAACCGCGCGGTGATCGATCGCATGGCGGAAGCGATCCTCCACGAGTCGGGCAGCCCTGAAAGCCTGCCGCCGCCCTTCACCGCGGGTCCGCGCGACGAGATTTGCCTCCTGGGCGACTTCTGGAACCCGGCCGCAGAGGTCACAAGCGCGCTCGCCACCATGGCTTCGGGCGGGGCGATGGGCCATGTCGCGCAAATCGTCGATCCTGCGGAAGAGACGTTTCCCTATGGGGGTCGCGTCGAATTCCTCGAGCCCGAAGGCGCGGGCTCGATCACCGTCGGCCGTGCCGAAATGTGGCGGGAGGATTACGTTCGCCGGATCGCGCTTCACCGCGACAGGATCCGTGAAGAAGCCGCCCGCCACGGCTGGGGTTTCATGATTCATCGCACCGACCGGCCCGCGAGCGAACTCCTGCTCGCGCTCCGCGCCCGCATGGGCGAGACCCGCAATGCCATCGTGAGGCAGCAAATCGCCTCGCGGATACCGGAGGCGGCCGCATGATCCCCGGCCTGCCGCTCGACTTCGTTTCGCCCGCCCTGCTCACGGCGCTCCTCGCGCTACCGGCACTGTGGTGGCTACTGCGCCTCATGCCGCCGCGGCCGCGCCGGATCGCTTTTCCGCCGACGCGAATACTGTTCGACATCAAGCCGAAAGAAGAGACGCCCGCGCGCACGCCCTGGTGGCTCACGGCGCTTCGGCTGTTGCTCGCGGCGCTCATCATTCTCGCAGCCGCCGGGCCGATCTGGAAGCCGGCGCCCGCCGGCATGCGCGCGAGCGGCCCCATGGTTGTGCTGCTCGATTCCGGCTGGGCGTCCGCGGCGTCTTGGGAACAACGCATTCGCGCCGCGAACGAAATCATCAACCGTGCCGAAAACGATCGCCGCCCGGTCGCGCTGATCGCAAGCGGCGCGCCGCAAAAGGACGCTTCGCTCCTGCGGCCCGGCGAAGCGCGCGACGCGCTCCGCTTGGCGACGCCCACACCGTACACACCCGTTCGCGCCGATGCGCTCGCGCCGCTATCGCAACTTCTCCGCCAGCATGCCGACGCTTCGGTGATCTGGCTCTCCGACGGCGTCGATACCGGCGACGGCGCTGATTTCGTGAAGCGCCTGAATGAAATCGCGGGCGACAAAATTACGGTCGTGACCGGCGGCATTCCGACCGCGCACGCGCTCAAAGCGCCCGACAACACCGCAGGCGGCCTGACCGTGAAGGTTTTGCGCGCGGACGAAAGCGCGCCCGCGAACGGCACCGTGCGGGCGCACGATCTGCGCGGACTCGCGCTCGGCGAAGCGCCGTTCTCGTTCAAAGGCGGCGAGCTCGAAACGGAGGCCCGTTTCGATCTCCCGGTCGAAATCCGGAACGACATTGCGCGGGTGGAAATCGCGAACGAGCGTTCCGCTGGCGCCGTGCAGCTTCTCGACAAGCGCTGGCGCCGCCGCACCGTCGGCATTGTTTCGGGCGGCACGGTCGATACGCGCCAGCCGCTCCTGTCCGCGAGTTTTTACCTGACCCGCGCGCTGGGTCCCTTTGCGGATGTACGGACCGCGGAAAGCGCGGCGCCAAGCGAAGCGATCAGCCATTTCATCGACCAGCGGCTGCCGGTGATGATCCTCTCCGATGTCGGCACCATCGCGCCCTCGGCGCGCGAAAAGCTGGAGCGCTGGATCGACGACGGCGGCTTGCTCATCCGCTTCGCCGGTCCGCGGCTCGCGGCGGCGGAAGACGACGAACTTGTACCCGTCCGCCTGCGGCGCGGCGGCCGTGTGCTCGGCGGCAGCCTGTCATGGGAGCAGCCGCAGCATCTCGGCGCCTTTCCCCGCGAGAGCCCGTTCCACGGGCTGTCCGTTCCGGAGGACGTCACCGTCTCGCGGCAAGTGCTCGCCGAGCCCGATGGGCAACTCGCCGACCGCACCTGGGCGGCGCTCGCCGACGGCACACCGCTCGTCACCTCAACGAAGCGCGGAAAAGGACTTCTGGTGCTTTTCCATGTCGCCGCCGATACGCGCTGGTCGAATCTTCCGATCTCCGGCACCTTCGTCGAAATGCTGCGCAAGACCATCGCACTCGCGGGCACCACGGCGGAAGAAGCGCCGCGCCCCAGCGCCGCTGCGCGGCCAACCGCCCACACGATCGCGCCAAGCCGCCTGCTGGACGGTTTCGGCACGCTGATTCCGCCCGGTCCTACCGCGCGGCCGATCCCCGCCGACTTCAACGAACATGCGAGCGCCGATCATCCGCCCGGCTTTTACGGTCCGCCCGAGAATTTTTATGCCGTGAACACGCTTGCGGCCGGAGACAAGCTCGCGCCGCTCGATTTCGGCGCGATTAAAGTCGAACCCTATCGCCAGGCGGCCACGATCGATCTCCGGGCCGCGATGCTGGCCGGCGTGATGCTCCTCATGCTTGCCGACGGCCTGATCGTGTTCTGGCTTTCCGGCGGCGCGAGCCGCTTGGCCTGGCGGCGCGCCGGCACGGCGGCGCTCATCGCCATCGCGATTTTCGCGCTCGGTGACGGACGCGGTTTCGCACAGTCCAATACGCCTGCTCCGGCGAAACCCGCATTGAGCGCCGCCGACGACTTTGCCTTGCGCGCAACGCTGCAAACGCGCCTCGCCTACGTCGTCACCGGCGACAGCGAAGTGGACAACATCAGCCGTTCCGGCCTCGAAGGGCTTTCGCTCTTTCTCGCGCAGCGCACGGCCTTGGAACCCGGCGATCCTATGGGCGTCGACCCGGCACGCGACGAGCTTGCCTTCTTCCCCATTCTTTATTGGCCGATCACGCCCGAAGCCGTGAAGCCTACGCCCGAAGCGCTCGCGAAAATCGACGCTTATATGAAACAAGGCGGAACGATCCTGTTCGACACGCGTGACGCATTCGCTTCGTTCGGCCGCGGCGGCGGAGTCTCGCCCGCGCTGGCGAAGTTGCGCGAAATCCTTTCCTCGCTCGACATTCCCGAGCTGGAGCCGGTGCCGCAGGATCACGTGCTGACGAAATCGTTCTTCTTGCTGCGCGATTTCCCCGGCCGCTTCGCTACTGGCAAATTGTGGGTTGAAGCCCTCCCCGGCCCGTCGGCTGAAACCGAGACGCGCCCCGCGCGCGCGGGCGACGGCGTCTCGCCCATCCTGATTACGTCGAACGATTTTGCGGGCGCCTGGGCGATCAATCCCGACGGGCAGCCGCTCCTTCCGATTACGCAGAACGAGCCGCGCCAGCGCGAATTCGCCTACCGCGCGGGCACGAACATCGTGATGTACGTGCTCACCGGCAACTACAAGGCCGACCAGGTGCACGCGCCGGCGCTGATCGAACGGCTGGGGCAATAGGACGCGCATGAATTACGGCATCGCATTCGACCCACTCGTTTCCACGCCGCTGTTGATCGCGGCGGGCACGGCGGCGCTTCTTGTCGCGGCGCTTCTTCTCGTTTCGCGTTCGCGCAGCGCGGTCGTGCGCACGCTCGCCTTTGCCGCCGGGTTTCTCGCGCTTGCCAACCCTTCTTTCACCCGCGAGGATCGCGATCCGCTTTCTTCCGTCGCGGCAGTCGTCATCGACAAGAGCGCAAGCCAGCGTTTCGGCGACCGCACGCAGGAAGCCGAGAAGGCTCGCGCGTCGCTCGTCGAGCAGCTCGGAAAGATTCCCGGACTCGAAGTCCGCACCGTTGAGGCGGGCGACAATGACGGCGAAGGCGAAGGCACGAGGCTTTTCTCTGCACTTAATAATGCCCTTTCCGACATCCCGCCCGAACGCTTCGCGGGCGCGATCTTCGTCACTGACGGCCGCGTGCATGACGTGCCCGACCCCGCCGCGCTTGGATTTGAGGCTCCAGTTCACGCCGTTATCACGGGCCGCGAGGACGAGCGCGACCGGCGCGTGGAGCTGACAGCGTCGCCGCGCTTCGGCATCGTCGGACAGAAGCAGACGATCGGTTACCGCGTCGTGGACGAAGGCGCGCCCGCCGGAGCGCGTGTGCAGGTGACCGTCCGGCGGGACGGCGAAATCGTCGCGCGTCCGATCGTCGTCGCCGGCGAAAAAGCGAGCGTTCAGGTCGACATCCCTCATGCGGGCCAGAACATCATCGAGATCGAGGCGGCGCCTCTCGAAGGCGAACTCACGCCGCTCAACAACCGCGTCGCGGTCTCGATCGACGGCGTGCGCGAGAAGCTGCGCGTGCTGCTCGTCTCCGGCGAGCCGCATTCCGGCGAGCGCACCTGGCGCAACTTGCTGAAGTCCGACGCCAATGTGGATCTTGTGCATTTCACCATTCTGCGCCCGCCGGAAAAGCAGGATGGCACACCGATCCACGAGCTCTCCCTGATCGCGTTTCCGACGCGCGAGCTGTTTCAGCAGAAGATCAAGGAATTCCAGCTCATCATCTTCGACCGCTACGCCCAGCAGGGTGTGCTGCCGCTGATTTATTTCGACAACATCGTGAATTATGTGCGCGAAGGCGGCGCTGTCCTGATCGCCGCCGGCAGCGACTACGCAAGCGCCGCTTCGATCTACCGTTCGCCGCTGGAAAACATCCTGCCCGCCGAGCCGACCGGCCATGTCAGCGAAGCGCCTTTCCTGCCGACGCTGACCGAGGCGGGTAAGCGCCATCCGGTGACGCGCGCCCTTCCGGGCTCCGAGGAGAATCCGCCGCACTGGAGCCGCTGGTTCCGCCTCGTCGACGCGCGCACAGAAACCGGCGGCACGTCGCTCATGAACGGCGCGAACAACAATCCGCTATTGGTTCTCTCGCGTCAGGGCGAAGGGCGTGTCGCGCTTCTTCTCTCCGATCACATCTGGCTGTGGGCGCGCGGCTATGAAGGCGGCGGACCGTATCTCGATCTCATGCGGCGGCTTTCGCACTGGCTGATGAAGGAGCCGGAGCTCGAAGAGGAGCGGCTTACGCTGAAGCTGCAAGGCAAGCAGCTCGCCGCCGAGCGCCGCACCATGCGCGACGAAGCCGCACCCGTCACCGTCACGACACCTTCCGGCGAGAAGCGGACGCTGAACCTCGCGCAGGCCGAACCCGGCCTGTTCCGCGCGTTGACGCCGGCTTCCGAACTCGGACTCTGGCGCGCGACCGACGGGCAGCTTTCCACGCTCATCAATGTCGGCCCGATCAACCCGCTCGAATTCGCCGCGGTCACGAGCACCAAGGATGTGCTTGCGCCGATCGCCAAGGCGACCGGCGGCGGCGTGTGGCGGATGTCCGAGCTCGGTTCGCCCGCACCGCGCGTTGTGGGCGTCCACTCGGGCGAGCGCTTCGCGGGCGCCGATTGGCTCGGCCTGAAGCTCAGGGATGCGAGCGTCGTGCGCGGAATCGGTCTCTTCCCGGTCTTCGCGGGGCTTTCAGGATTGCTTCTGTTGCTCGCCGCCGTCTCGGCCGCCTGGGCGCGCGAAGGGCGATAACTACTTTTGCGCCGAATAATCCGGCCGCGTCATGCCTTCGACGCCGTCGAAGGCGCCCGGCACCAATTCGGCCACCAGCACGCGCTCCGGATCGACCGGGCCGGGCAATTGCACCTTCCCGCGCGGCACTTTCTTGAAGCCGAGGCGGCCGTAATAGGGCTCGTCGCCGACAAGCAGAATCAATTTCTCGCCCGCTTTCTTCGCGGCCTCGAGCGATGCCTCGATCAGCGCCTTGCCGATCCCGTGCGAGCGGAACGGCGGCTCTACCGTGAGCGGGCCCAGAAGCAGCGCCTTCGTCTTGCCGATCCGGATCGGCGTGAGCCGCACCGAGCCGACCAGAAGCGTGCCGATCCGTGCGGTGAACGAAAGCTCGCGCCGGTGCGGCATGTCCTCGCGCAGCCGGTAGGCGCTCCGCACATAACGGCCCGGCCCGAAGGTGCGCTCGGAAAGCTTCTCGATCGCCGCGTCGTCGTCGGGCTTCTCGGGCAAAATGGTAAGTGTGATGTCGGTCAAGCGGCGGTCTCTCGGCGCAAAACGATTTTCGCGGCGCGCCGCATTATCACGGCGGCAGGCACGAATCCACCGCAGGGCTGTATTGCGTGCCCTTCGCTCGCGCAATGGCCGATCCCATGTAAGAAATCCGCATGAACGGAGCGAACTCATGGGCCTTTTGGTAAACGGCGTTTGGCAAGACCAATGGTATGACACGAAAACGACGGGCGGCCGGTTTGTCCGGCACGACTCGGTCTTCCGCAATTGGGTCACAGTAGACGGCAGCAAAGGCCCGAGCGGCGAGGACGGCTTTAAGGCCGGGCCCGGCCGCTATCACTTATATGTGTCCCTCGCCTGCCCCTGGGCGCATCGCACGCTCATCTTCCGCAAGCTGAAAAGGCTCGAGAACGTCATTTCGCTCTCCGTTGTCGATCCGCTCATGGGGGAGGAAGGCTGGACCTTCTCGGACTTCCCCGGCGCGATCCCCGACCATGTGAACGGCAAGAAACGCCTCTACGAAGTTTATCTGCTCGCGAATCCGAATTTCTCCGGCCGCGTCACCGTCCCGGTCTTGTGGGACAAGGAGCGGAAGACGGTCGTGAACAACGAGTCGTCCGAAATCATCCGCATGCTGAATTCGGCCTTCAACGCGTTCACCGGCGCGCGCGAGGATTACTACCCCGAGGCATTGCGGGGCGAGATCGACCGCATCAACAAATTCGTCTATCCGAACATCAACAACGGTGTCTATCGCACCGGCTTCGCGACCACGCAGGAAGCCTACGAGGAAGCCTTCCGCGATCTCTTCAGCGCGCTCGACGAGGTGGAGAAGATTTTATCGGCGCGCCGCTATCTCGCCGGCGGCCGCATCACCGAAGCCGATTGGCGGCTGTTCACGACGCTCATCCGCTTCGATCCGGTCTATTTCGGGCATTTCAAGTGCAATCTCCGCCGGATCGCGGATTACCCGAACCTCTCGAACTATCTGCGCGAGCTCTACCAGTGGCCCGGTGTTGCGGAGACGGTGAACTTCGATCACATCAAGCGGCACTATTATATGAGCCATCTGCAGATCAATCAGACGCGCATCGTGCCGGCCGGCCCCGAGATCAAACTCGACGCGCCGCATAATCGCGCGCGGCTCGCGGCGTGACTACCAGCGCTCGCTTGTCTCGCCGCCGTACAGAATCTCCTCGATCCGCCGCCGCGTGGCTTCGGTTGTCCCCTCCGGCAGCTTGTCGATCGGAAAGAAATCCGCCTCGCGAATTTCCCAGTCGGGTTCGCGCGCCTCTTGCACGAATTCACGCACAACGAAAAGCGCAACATGGTCGCGCTTCGTCGATCTCGTGTTGTGATACATGCCGAAGAGCCGCGCCGCGCCGGTGAGCTTGATGCTTCCCTCTTCCATGAGTTCGCGCTTCAGCGCGTCGAGCAGCGTCTCGCCCGCGTCCACGCCCCCGCCGGGAAAGTGCCAGCCGGGCGTATAACCGTGCTGGACGAGAAATACGCGGTTTTCCGAATCGAACACGGCGCCGCGGACACCAAGCGTCATCGGCCGGGAAAAACGCCAATAAAAATGCAACAATCTTCGGATCATTCCGGTTCTTTCAAAACGAGGACGCTATTGGATTCTCCTCGAACCGCGTTAAGAACACGAAAAGGTCGGTTCAGCCAGCCGAAAGAAAGCCAGCCATGAAACGATTTGCCGATCTTACCGAACAAGAAATTCTCTCCCTCGCCATCAGCAACGAAGAAGAAGACAGACGCATCTATCTGGCCTTTGCGGACGGCTTGCGCGAGCAATACCCGGCCTCGGCCGAGGTTTTCGAAAAGATGGCGGCGGAGGAAACCACCCACCGCAGCAAGCTGTTCGATCTGTACCGCAAGAAATTCGGCGAGTCCCTGCCCCTCATCCGCCGCCAGGACGTACGCGGATTCATCCGTCACCGCCCCATCTGGCTCGTTCGTCCGCTCGGCCTCGAAGAGGTCCGGAAATACGCCGCCAATATGGAATACGAAACCGCGAATTTTTACCGCAAAGCGGCGGAAGCGGCGCGCGACGCTTCGGTACGCGAACTGCTGTTCAACCTCGCGGAAGCCGAAGATCAGCACGAGCAGATCGCGGAGGATCTCGGCGAGAAAATCCTGACGCCGAAGACCCGCGAAAAAGAGGACAATGTCGCGCGCCGCATGTTCGTCCTGCAATATGTGCAGCCGGGCCTTGCGGGCCTGATGGACGGCTCGGTTTCGACGCTCGCGCCGCTCTTCGCCGCCGCCTTCGCGACCCACAACACCTGGCAGACTTTCGTGGTGGGGCTCGCCGCCTCGATCGGCGCGGGCATCTCGATGGCCTTCGCCGAGGCGCTTTCCGATGACGGCTCGCTCACCGGCCGAGGCGCTCCCATCATCCGCGGCGTCGTCTGCGGAGGCATGACGGCGCTCGGCGGCCTCGGCCACACGCTGCCTTATCTCATTCCGCATTTCTGGACGGCGACGTTTATTTCCTTCGCCGTGGTTGCCGTCGAGCTCGCAGTGATTTCCTGGATCCGCTGGCGTTATATGGATACGACCCTCTCCATGGCGGCGTTTCAGGTGATGGTCGGCGGAGCGCTTGTCTTCATTGTCGGCATTTTGATCGGAAGCTCGTAGACGATGTTCACGCTCGCGCATCTTTCCGACCCGCACATTCCGCCGCTGCCGGGCTGCTCTCCCTTCGCGCTGATCGGCAAGCGCATCACCGGCTACCTGAATTGGCGCCTCCGACGCGGCGCGCATCACAGCCGCGAGGTGCTCGACGCGCTTGCGAAGGACATGCGTGCGCACGGGCCCGACCACATCGCGGTCACGGGCGATCTCGCCAATCTTTCGCTGCCGCCGGAATTCGCAATGGGCCGCGAATTCCTGCGAAGCCTCGGCGACGGCAAACATGTGAGCGTCATCCCCGGCAATCACGACGCCTATGTGCGCGGCGTGGAAAAAATCTATCTCGACGCCTGGCGCGAATATTTCGCGGGCGACACGCCGGGCGCGTTTCCTTTTCCTTATTTGCGGCGGCGCGGGCCTGTCGCGCTGATCGGCCTTTCGAGCGCGGTGCCGACGCTCCCCTTTTTCGCTTCCGGTCGCATCGGTTCCGCGCAAATGGACCGTTTCGCGGTAATGATGGAAGAGCTTCCACGCGAGCAATGTTTTCGCATCGTGCTCATTCATCACCCGCCGGCGGGAAATCGCCCATGGCTGAAACAACTCGATGACACGCAGGATTTTCGCGACGTCATCGCGCGGCTCGGCGCGGAAATGATCTTGTCAGGCCACGATCACGTCGCGGCGGTGAACGAAATTCGCGGGCTCGAGCGTCCGGTGCCGGTCGTGCAAGTGCCGTCCGCTTCCGCCATGCCCGGCGACCCGCGCGGCGGCGGCGCTTACAACCTCTATCGCATCGACGGTGCGCCAGGCCGCTGGACGTGCGAAATGGAAACGCGCGGCGTCACCGCGAATGGCGGCGTGGAAACGCTGCGAAAACAGAAGTTGTTGTAATTCTCGTCATGGCCGGGCTTGTCCCGGCCATCCACGCCTTGGCGGCATTGAAGCAGAGAAGAAGACGTGGATGCCCGGCACAAGGCCGGGCATGACAGGGGCTGGATTTAGCGCGTGAGATACACGCCGAGCATGAACAGCGCGATCGCGCCGACGACCATGCCCAGGACGAACGGGAAAACCACCTTCACCCTGGACGGCTTGGTGATGACGACATGTTTCAGCGGCTCGTCGATCTTTACGGGCTCGGTCGCGGCAATCGCCTGTTCGCGCGCGACGAGCCGGCGCGCGATGTAGCGCGTGATCGCGTCCCGCATCGGCTCGGTTTCGCCCGACTCCGCGAGCACCCGCCGGCCATTCGCCGTGTCGTGCAGCAGCCGATAGGTGCGTTTGTCCCGGCCCATGGCGACATGGGTGATCATGTCGATCCAGAGCCGCGGCTGCGAACCTTGCGAAAGGCCGCGGTCGAAAATATCGGCGTGTTCCGCGGGAATGTCCTTGAATACCTGATCGAGCGTTTCGTTCAGAATCTCGAGCCGCGCGGCTTCGGCGTCGCGCAATTCAACAATCACCGCCGAGCGCTCCGCGGCTTCAATACGCGCCGCGCGCATCGCGTCCTTGAGCGGCGTTTCCGCCGGTTTTGGCTGCGCCGATTCTTCCATGTTCCTCGTCCCGGCCGAAAGATTAGTCGTTCCCGGCGCGCGAGGAAAGCGGCATGATCCCGTAAGGCTTCGCCCAGCCCAGCCCCGTTTCGGTACGCCCGCGCGGATTGTATTCCGCGCCGACCCAACCCTTGTAACCGCTTGCGTCGAGGGCGCGAAAAAAGGTCGGATAATCGAGCTCGCCCTCGTCCGGCTCGTGCCGATCCGGCACGCCGGCGATCTGGACGTGTCCGATCAGCGGCTCGAGCTGTTGAAAGCGGTGGATAACGTTCCCCTCGATGATCTGCACGTGATAGGCGTCGAATTGCAGCTGCACATTCGCGAGCCCGATCTCGACGAGAAAGTCGGCGGCGCGCACCGTCGAGCGCAGAAAATAATTCGGCCGGTCGCGCGGGTTGAGCGGCTCGATCAGGATCGTTTTGTTCAGCGAAGCCGCCTTTTCGCCTGCCTCGCGGATGTTCCTGACAAAACAGGCGGCATTTTCGGACGTGTCGCCGCAATCACCGGCCATCGCGTGAATTTTCGGCACGTTAAGCGCCGTCGCGTAGTCGAGCGCCTGATCGACGCGCGCCTGAAACTCGGCCTCGAAACCGGCGAGCGCACCGAGGCCATAGCCTTCGCTGTCATCGCCGGGCCGCGTGTTGATGAGTACGAGTGATAGCCCCGTGCGATCGAGCTGCTCTTTAATCTCCGCAATCGAATGCGCGTAAGGCGACTGGCATTCGACCGCTTGAAAACCCGCTCGTTTCGCCGCTTCAAAGCGTTCGAGGAACGGGTATTCCTTGAACATCAGCTGAATGTTGGCGGCGAAGCGTGGCATGGCCGCGAGCTATATCACTTCGCCCGGCGTCATAAAATTGTTACAAGCCGCCCAGCCCGATTCTATTCCGGAGTCTCCTTGAGCGCCTTTGTTCTCGCCGCCGTTCTGCTCGGCGCGCTGTTCCACGCGAGCTGGAACGCCATCATCAAGTCGTTGCCGAACCGCTCCATGGCCGCGGAAGTCGTCGCTGTACTCGGCGGCTTTACCGGTATTCCGGTCGCGCTCGCGCTGCCGCCTCCGCCGCCGGAAGCCTGGCCCTATCTTGCCGCCTCATCCGTCATCCATATCGGCTACTTCACGCTGCTCGGATTCATTTACCGCTCCGCCGACCTCGGCGTCGCCTATCCGCTGACGCGCGGCGCGGCGCCGATGGTGACGGCGCTCTTCGCCTTTCTCTTGATCGGCGAAAACATGCATTGGAGCGGCTGGCTCGCGGTCGCCCTGATCGCAGGCGGCATCGCGGCGCTCTCCGCCGACGCCATCTTGCGCGGCGGCCTGAATTGGCCGACCGCCGCCGGCGTCTTCGCCAATTCCGGCGTGATCGTCACCTACACGCTGATCGACGGCATCGGCTCGCGCACGGCGGGGAACGGCCTTGTCTACGGCGCATGGCTCCTGATGGGAAACACCGTCACCCTCTTTACGTTCGCGATGCTGATGCACCGGAAAGAATTTTTCCAAGAAGCCAGGATGATCTGGCCGCGTGCGTCTGTCGCCGCGATGCTGCAGCTTCCCGCCTACGGCATCGTGCTATGGGCGATGGCGCGGGCACCGATCGGCCTGGTCGCGGCACTGCGCGAAGTCGCGGTGCTGTTCGCTTCCGTGATCGGCGCGTATTTTTTCGGCGAGCGGTTCGGCCCGCCGCGTTGGCTCGCGGTGGCGTTGATTGTCGGCGGAATTATTTTGCTGCGGTTGCCCGCGAACTGATCGCGGTTACTGCCGGTACTGTTGCAGGCGCGTGGTGCGCAAACCCGCAAGGCCATGGCGATCGATCGAGGCCTGCCACGACAGGAGTTCTTCGGTCGTCAGCGTATAGCGCTGGCAAGCGTCCTCGAGCGAAAGCAACCCGCCGCGCACGGCGGCCACGACCTCAGCTTTGCGGCGAATGACCCAACGCCGGGTTTCCGGAGGGGGCAGATCCGCGATCGTCAAGGGACTGCCGTCAGGCCCGATGACATACTTCACTCTCGGGCGGTGAACTTCGGTCATTGCTACGCTCACTGGACACAACAAAACACGGCCAGAAGCTAAGCCCGAGGCATGAAAAATTCACTAAGAGGTTGTTTCCAAAAGACTAATGCAGCTTCAGGATTTGCGCCCGAAAAGTCAGGAAAATTCGGCGCAAATCCTAATTGGCCGAGGTCGTCTGCTGCACGATTCCTTTCACCTGGCTGATCCGGAGATAGGTGGAACCCACAAGGAGCAGCGGCTGGTTGCCGGTGAGATCCACGCCCGTGACCGTGCCGGAGAAGTCGGTCGAGGTCGTAACCGGGTTCCCGGACGCATCGAGCGCCGTGATCTGGATCGTGTAGGAGCCTTCCGGCGCGAGTTGCCCGGTCGAGGTGCGGCCGTTCCAAGCATAGCTCTGGATACCCTGTTGGAGTGTCTTCTTGTCGGTCCAGACCGTGTTCCCGTTCGAGTCGATGATCGAAATATTCGCCTTCGCGACGCTCGGCGAGGTCACGTTCCAGACCGCGACGCCGTCCTTGAACTCGGTCGCGGAACCGTCGGCGATCACTTTTGTGCCGACAAAATTCAGCGCCGAGGTCGCTTGCTGCGATTTGTTGAGCGCAACGAGCGCGTCGAGATTGCTGTTCGTCTTTAGTTGCTGCTCGACCGACGCAAACTGCACGAGTTGCTGGGTGAACTGGTTGGTGTCGAGCGGGCTCGTCGGATCCTGGTTTTTCAGCTGTGTGGTGAGCAACTGCAGGAACAGCTGAAAATTGCCCGCGATCATCTGCTGATCGCCGCTGCTCGTGGAGTTCGTATTGTTGAGCGCGGAACTGGCGGCTAAAGTGACGGGAGTGGTCATCGCTCTCTCCTAAACCCGGATATCGACGCCGCCGCGCATGCGCGCCGCCCATTGATATTGCTCGGCCTGCAGCGTCGCCGTCTGGTCAATGTCGGTAATGGAAGGCGTACTGCCCTGCGGATTCGTCTGCGCCTGATTGCGTCCCTGGAATCCGCCATCGGGCGTCTGCTGCCGGAGCGAAAATTCGAGGCCGCCGTCGGAGGTCTTGAGGCCCGCTTGCTGCAACGCGCGTTCCAGCCCTTGCGAGTCGCGGCGCAGAAGATCGAGCGTCTCCGGCCGGTCGACGGTGAGATGCGTGTTCACCTGCCCGCTCTTGTCGACATCTAACTTCACGTCGATGCGGCCGAGCTCCGGCGGATCGAGGCGGATGTCGAACTGGCGCGAGCCGTCTTTTGCGCGCGACGCGATTTCGATCGCAAGCGCCGCCGCTTGCAACGGCACGGGCTGATTGGTCGCAGCGGAGGCGGAAGTTTGCAGCGACACGCTTATCGGCACGGGATTTTGCAAGCTGCGCGCCGGCTCCGGCAGCACAACCTGGGTATTGCTTGTGACCTGAACGTCGCCGGAGAAATGCTTCGCAAGCATGTTTTCCAGCGTTTCCCTGTTACCGATGTTTTCCGCTTCGGGCTTCCTGTCGGTATTCACGGCGGCGGCGGCCGCGACATTCGCTGGCGCCGGATTCTGATCCTGGATCACCGGCTTGCCGCCCTGCGGCTGGGGATTTTGGAAAAGTTTCGGCGCGGGCTGCGCGGCCGTATCCACGCTTGCTTGTTTTGCCGCTGCTAGCGGTTGTTCGCCGGTTAGGCCCTGTGTGTCATCGGCCGGCGTTTGCGGGACTTGCGGCGCTGAATCGGTTTTCGCCTTCGGGGCGGGCTTGTCATTGAACGCCGCCTGCGCGGCTGCATTGATCTCTGCGGCCGGATTCGGCGCCAGAGCTTGCGCGGCTTGCGGTGCTTGCGGCTGTGGCGTTTCCGGCATGCGCGGCGATGGCGGCGCGGCGTCGACGCCCTGCGCGGCGCTTGCCGGGGTTACAGCCTGCGTATTGTGTGGATCGGCGGGTATGGCAGGTGCCGGAGCAACGGCGGCCTGCGCGTTCGCATTCACGGCTACAGCCGTGTCATTGGCCGCGGGCGTTGAAACGGCGGCGACATCCGTTGCGGATTTGCCGTCGTTCTTGTCCTTTGGATCGTCCGACTTTCCCTTCGCATCGGCGGAAGAATCGCTCGCCTCCTTCGATTTGTCCGATTTGTCCTTCGCGGAGGCCTGATCCGGGGAATCGGTTTCCGAAGCGTCTGTTTTTGCATCGTGCCGTTCGGTGCGACCCGACCCATCGCGGCGGTTCGTGCGATCGGCAGGATCGCGATCCTCCTTTGCCGGACGCGTCTCGGTCGCAGCGGTATCGCGGCTCGGCGGTTCCTGCGGCTGCGTGTCATCCGTCACCTGCAAGAGCTGCGAAAAGGTATCGGTGCCGTTCCGCTGCGCGGCGGCCGGCGGGCGGACATCAAAGGAAGCGGCGGCGGCAACCTGGGCGACTTGCGGCACGGATGAACCTCACAAGGACAGACGAATCCGCTCCCAAAGGAGCAAATGCCGGGCCAGCCGGAACCGCTCACAAGCGCCTGAAAATCGCGAATTTTCAGAGACAGAAGCGCCGCGCGGCGCGGCAGAAAACGCTTCACCCGGCAAACTCTGCCGGGCTTCTCTTGCGCGACCGCATTGCCTCCCTATAACCATCGCGCATGAGCCAGTTGATCGACCTTGAACTGCCAGGAAAGCCCGCCGACACGCGCGTCGTCGTCGCGATGTCGGGCGGCGTGGATTCGTCCGTGGTCGCGGCACTCTTGAAGCGCGCGGGCTATGACGTCGTCGGCGTCACGCTGCAGCTTTACAATCACGGCGAAGCCGTGCGGAAGAAGGGCGCCTGCTGCGCGGGCCAGGACATTCACGACGCGCGGAACGTCGCGGCAAAGCTCGGCATCCCGCATTACGTGCTCGACTACGAAGAGCGCTTCAAGAAGGCCGTGATCGAGCCCTTCGTCGCGAGCTATGTCGCGGGCGAAACGCCGATCCCCTGCGTCGCCTGCAATCGGCACATCAAGTTCACCGACCTTCTGCAAACCGCGCGCGAGCTCGGCGCACAGGCGCTCGCGACCGGGCATTATGTGGCGAGCCGCAAGCTCGGAAATACCCGCGCGCTCTACCGCGCGGCGGATCCGGAGCGCGACCAGAGCTATTTCCTCTACGGCACGACGCAGGAAGAGCTCGACTTCCTGCGCTTCCCCCTCGGCGAGATGACGAAGGGCGAAGTGCGCGCGCTCGCGCGCGAATTCGGCCTCATCGTCGCCGATAAGCACGACAGCCAGGATATCTGCTTCGTGCCGACCGGCCGCTACACCGACGTCATTCAGCGCCTGAAGCCGAACGCCGCCGAGCCCGGCGAGATCGTGCATATCGACGGCCGCGTGCTTGGCGAGCATCCGGGCATCGTGCATTTCACCGTTGGCCAGCGCCGCGGCATCAATGTCGGCTCGCCGGAGCCGCTTTATGTCGTGAAGCTCGACGCCATGCGAAAGCGCGTCGTCGTCGGGCCGCGCGAGGCGCTTTTGACCGAGCGGCTCACGCTTTCCGATGTGAACTGGCTCGACGGTACGCTGCTCCATGAAAGTGCGCCGGATGGCCTGCCGGTCTTCGTGCGTGTGCGCTCCACCCGTGCGCCGCAACCGGCGAAGATTTTCGCGCGCGGCGGTACGGTCGCGGTGGAAATCTCCGGCGGCGAAGAGGGTGTCGCGCCCGGCCAGGCCTGCGTCGTGTACGACAGTCTCGATGCGCGCGCACGTGTACTGGGCGGAGGCATTATCCGCACAACCGTGCCGCTTGCCGCCCGCGTGCCGCTCGAAGCCGCCGAATAATGCCGCGCGACATCAGCGAGGAAAGCATCGAAAAAGCCTATGCGGCTTGGGCGCCGGTTTACGATCTTGTCTTCGGAAAAGTGTTCGATGCCGGCCGCAAGGCCTCGATCGCCGCGGCTGACAGGATCGGCGGGCGCATTCTCGATGTCGGCGTCGGCACCGGCATTTCGCTTCCCGATTATCGCCGCGACATCCGCCTCGTGGGCGTCGACTATTCCGCCGCGATGCTGAAGAAAGCGCATCGGCGAGTGATCGAGCAGAAACTCGATCACGTGGAGGCGCTTGCCGTCATGGACGCGAAATTTCTCGGCTTTACCGACGCCTTCTTCGACGCGGTCGTCGCGCAATATGTGATTACGGCCGTGCCCGACCCGGAAGCGACGCTCGACGAATTCACGCGCGTAGTGAAGCCGGGCGGCGAGATCATTCTCGTCAATCACATCGGCGCCGAGCGCGGATCGCGCAAGGTTTTCGAGCAGTGCTTTTCCCCCGTCGCGCGCCGCCTCGGCTGGCGGCCGGAATTTCCATGGCAGCGCCTTGTCGACTGGGCGTCGCGGAACAGCGGCGTGAAGCTCCTGGAGCGCGTTCCCATGCCGCCGATGGGGCATTTCTCGCTTATTCGCTACCAGCGCATCGCGTAGTTGACAGCGATTTATCGCACTCCTTATATCGCGGCGGCCATTCGGCAAGGATGGCGGGGTAGCTCAGTTGGTTAGAGCAACGGAATCATAATCCGTGTGTCGGGGGTTCGAATCCCTCCCCCGCTACCAAATT
>JAJPHK010000119.1 GCA_021325315.1 Alphaproteobacteria bacterium | reverse complement strand
ATGAAGACGCCGAACCAAAAAACCCGGCCGGCGAGCCATTGTCGAGGAGAGCGGTGATTTGCGCATCGTCGCTTACCGGAAAGACCGCCTGGTTGGGGGACTAGGATTCGAACCTAGATTAACGGAGTCAGAGTCCGCTGTTCTACCGTTGAACTATCCCCCACCGAAGTGGCTGATACGCAAAAGTTTTTAGCGCCGATTTTACATATTCGGAAGCGGATTTTACATATCCGACCGAATTTCCACCCCTACATAGGCGAACCGATGTTCACGGTCTACCCCAATCGTGATTACTTTCGCGCATGCGCGAACAGGACCTCTTCATCGAAACCGTCATCGAAGCGATCAACGATGTGCGCACCGCGAAGGGAAAGCGCGAGCCGTGGCCGCGCGACAAGGCCTATAGCCTCGCTTCGGTCATCATGCGTCGGCTTCTCGCAAAGGGCTGGCAATTTTCGCCGCCGCTCCGGCCGATGGTCGGCGGCGTACTGCAAGGCGCGCGCAGACGCGACTAATCCATCCAAAAAAATGGCCGCTCCCCTCGCGGAGAGCGGCCAAGTTTAGGGAGGAAACGCCCAAGGAGGGCATGCCCCGGCCGACGCCAATCGGCCGGTGCGGGGCGGCAGTGAGCTTTGTGCTGCCGGGCGGGCCTGGTGCAAACAGAACCCGCAGTCGGGCGCGTGTCAGCGCGCCGCGGCCCCCGCTACTAGCGGCGGCCCTTTTGCTGTCGGAGCTGCGAGCGCAGCTTCCAGAGTTCCTTCTCGATTGCGTCCGACTTCTCCTTCATGTCCTCGACCGCCTCGCGCAGGGTATGCGCGTGTGTGTCGATGGATTCGATCAGCGCCTTGCCGACGCGCGAAAGATCCTGCAGCGCCTCCCGGTCGGCATAGATCGCGACCAGCCCGAGCGTTGATTGCTGCGGCGCGGTTTTGTTGCGATCCTTGAAATAGCCGAGCGCGGCGACCGCGATCGCCGGGATCGCCGCCGGGCCGAGCAGGAAGATCAGCGTCGTCCAGAGCGAGCTCGAAGCAGCGGCAGCGGCATGATCAGGCATTTTCTTTCGGCGTCCTTCCGAAGGCGCCCATGGCGCACGCATCCTGCGCGCAGCGAAAGCACGAAAAATACTCGAAAAGGATGAAGGTCGGATAGAACACCAGGCTCGGATAGACCTGCGCGCCGTCGTTGATCGCGCGCATATAGAGCGCGAACAGCGCCGTCCACCACAGCGTCCCGAGAAAGCAGCCGATGAGCCGCATGATCGGCGAGCGCCGCCACGCGCCGTTTACATAGAGAAACGACATCCGGAACACGCCGATCGCGGCCGCGATCACACCCCACGCATCCTCGGGCATCAGGAGAATGAGGTAGCGGTTCGTCGCGTTTCCGAGCATTTCGCCCGGATAAAGCACGGCCGCGCCCCATCCGAACATCAGCGCGGCGAGCATCCACTCGACGGTTCTCGTTTTCGCCCCGCCGATCATGGCACGCCCTTTCCGCTTTCCCGGCACTTCCGCGCCTGGTCGCGCAGGCTGATGTATTCGGAGAGCATCGACCACATTTCCTTGTCCGGCTGGAGCCGCTCGAAGGCGTCGGCGAGCTTGTTCTCCCATTCCTTCGAGCGCGCGACGATCTGCGGGCAGACCTTGATCGTGACGGTTTTCGGCGGCCCGGCCTGTTCCGGAATCCCGAGGCAGTAGGTCGAGCCGGTGATCGCGAGCGGCAGCCCGAGACAGGCGGGACCTGCTGCCGCAGGTCCCGCCGCCACGGCGAGGGCCGCGATGACGAAGAGGCCTTTTCTCATGCGCTTCCCTCGCGTAGCCGGCGCAGCGCTTCCGCGCTGTCGGGTGGATTGGCGGCGATCGCGGCCATGTCGTCGGCAGCCTTTTGGCCGGCGATCGCCTGGTCGCGCTCGGCTTCCGTGCGTCCGGCCTGTTTCGCGTCGGCGGTTTGCTGCCGGGACTCGAAATAGCTTTTCACCGCCCCGGCGAACTCGGAAAAGAAGGCCTTCGCGATGTCGGCGACGATCGCGAGGCCGGCCTTTCCGAGCCATGCGCTGAGCGCTTCCATCATTTCGGGTTCACGATGGTCGCGACCACGGGCGCCGAGGCAGCTTCCGCCGCATGCGCGAGCGTGTAATCCTCGGGGAACACGACGCCCTGCGCCTGCAGCCGCGCCATCACCTTCTGGGCGATCGACTCGATGGTCTTGCCGGCGAAGTCGATCACCTTCGAGGAGCCGTTATCGAGCGCGATCTGCGCCGCGGTGCGGATCAGGTCGTTCGCGACTGGAATCGTGAGCTCCTTTCCGGCGATCGATCCCTTGACGCCGGCGATCGCGCTCGCCGCCGCGTTCGTGAAGAGCTGGTCGACGCGATAGGTCATCACGAGCGGCCGGATGAAGTCCTGCGCCCATTTCGGCAGAATCGCGAGGATGCCGAACACGGCGCAGGCGATCAGCACGCTCAGCGCGTTCTTAAGCGTATCGAGCAATTGCCCGACGAGATCGCCCCAGCCGACCGTCACCGCGCCGTCGGCGGCGAGCGCCGGCAGCGCAATCACGGCGAAGAGAGAGAACAGAAGGCACGCGGCGGCGAGCCGCGCGATCAGGCGCAGAAAAATCATGGTCATGTCCTTTGGTTGTAGGTGGATAGTGGATAAAAGTCTCAGGCCGCCAGCGCGGCGGCGGGCGGAAGGCACTCTTTCGCGCGGCTGACGATCAGGCCTTCGAGCGCCGGATCGTCGTCGAGCAATTCGTGCCGCAGGCTGGTCTTGAAATATTCGATCTTGCCGCGGAATAGCGGCCCCGGCGTGAGGGGCTTATGCCCGACGAGCGAGAAGATATTCGTACCCTGGATCGAGACGGCGCGGTCGACGTTCGACCCGAGCTCCGTGAGCGGCGCCCAGATCGTGGCGTCGAAGCCGGCGAGCAGCGCGACCCGCCGCGGCGCGATCTGTTTCGCCACGTCGCAGATCGTGTGCACGCCCATCGAATGCCCCGCGAGCCCGATCAGCGCGTCGCGCGGAAGGAGCTGGATCAGCGAGACAATCCTCGCCGTCTCCGTGAAGCCGAAGGTCGGCCGGACGATCATGCGCGGGTCGAGCTTCGCGATTTTCAGGCCCAGTGTATCCATGCCGAGCGAATAGGAGCCGCCCCAGGGCGGCGGGCCGCCGAACAGGCCGTAGCAGAGAAACCAGTAGAAATTCTGCGCTGTCGTCATGCCGCCCTCCCCGCCTGATGATCCCCGAGGCTGAGCTCCGCGGCCGTCGCTTCTAACCGCGCCAGCACGTCCGCCTTGTCGACATGGCGGCCGGGACAGGCGTGGGTCGTGCGCTTGTCCTCCTTGTGCAGCTTGAAGGTCGAGGGGTCGGCGCCGATGGCGTTGCAGAGAACCGCCATCGCGAAGACCGCGTTGTCGCGCACCATGGCGCCCTTGCCGCTGTCGAACGGCTCGGAGTCGTAATCGCCGACCATCTCTATCCCCCATGAGATCGAGTTCCACGAGGGCGAATGCGTGCCCTGCACTGTCAGCGGCGTGAACAGCCAGATATACGTGTGGTCGACGAAGAGATGCGGCCCCGCGCGCCAGCCCTGGTCGTCGCGGTAATGGGCCGTGAGATTCTTCAGCCGGTCGACGACATCATGCCCGTCCCATTGCGCCATGTTCGGCGAGCCGGTGTTGTGCAGCACGATGAAGGACGGCCGCCAGGCGCCGAACCTGAGCCCCTCGACATGCGCCGCGAACTCCGCGCGCGTGAGCCCACGGCCCACGGTGCCCCGCCAGCGCGGCGATGCCGGGATCAAAAGGCTCGTTGCATTCGCGCGCCGCGCCGTGTCGGCCGCCGGCTGCGAGGTCAAAGCCGTGACGGTCACGGGCGCAATGGGTGCCGCTTTCGAAATCGCTTCCGCCGGGCCGCACTTCGCAGCGGCGCGGACGCGGATCGCCCACAGCGTTTTCGGATCCGCGACACCCGTGACCGGCAGGCCGATCGAGCGCTGCGCGGCCTGCACCGCGGCCCTTGTCAGCGGCCCGAAATCGCCGTCCACCTTCGAGTGGAAAAATCCGAGCGCCGTCATTTGCGCCTGCAGCGTGCCGACCTCGTTTCCCTTCATGCCCGCGCGCAAAGTCATGCCCACTCCGATTCTATCGATGCAGAAAAAGCCAGAGCCGCACCCAGGCGGCGATCATGCCGGCCGCCGGGAAACCGAGCGCGCAGACGAGCACGACCGTCACCATGCGGCTCGGAATGTCCTGCGTTTTCTCTTTCAGGTATGGCCGCCAGCGGCCGTCGGAGAAGATCCAGCGCATCAGCGCGCGGCGTAGCGGGTGTGCTTGCCATGGCGCGGCTTGCGATGCTGCGCATAGGAGCTCGAGCCCGATGCCTGGATGTGCGCCACGTCCTTCACCGGCATCGGCTGCACCAGCCCGAACTTCTTGCCGTATTTCGCGAACAGCGCGCCGGCGCGCGCGGGGCCGTCCTTGCGGTCGCCAGCGATCGTCACGTCGATCGCGCGGCCGTCGCCGTAGCCGCGCGTCACGCGGCTGCCGCCATGCAGCGAATAGCCGACACGCGCCTTGAAGCCTTCGGCGATGCTCTGCCGGTAATCGTCGCGAAAGGCGGATAGGATCGTCCAGCGGATCGCGGGTAGCGCCCTGTCGATCGCGCGCCCGGTCTCGGCCACGGCATGGCGGAATTGCGGATGCATGCCGCCGATCGCGAACTCGCAAAGGCCGAGGCCGCGTTTCGCCGCCGCCTTGATGTCCTTGACGGTGAAGTCGCCGCTTGAGTCGATCTTCTGCGGCTCGCGGTTATAGACCGTGCAGAGATAGTTGTAGTCCGCATCGCGCTCGAAGATTTTCGCCTTGTCGCTCTCGCGCAGCGGCGCGGGCTTGGTCACCTTCAGCGGCCCGAGCGGGACGAACTCGGCTGCCGCGCTCGAAAGCTGCACCGGCTCCGCTTCGTGCTCACGCTCTTCGGCGAGCTGTTTGTCCGCGTCCTCGAGCTGCGAGCGAAAGCCGTCCTCGCCGGGAACCTCGAAGTGCCCGGCGTCGGGATCGCCCCACTGCGCGCCATGAAAGAGCCCGCATTGCTTCGCGAGCGCGGAGGCGTTCTTCGGCAGCGCACCCTTCACGCGGTTGCGTGCAGTCTGGTTGACATCGAGCGCGTTGCCGAAGGCGTGCTTGCTGACCACATCCGTGCCGGCGATCTTCGAATTGCGGTAGCCGCCCATGAAGCGGATGCGGTAGCCGTTCGCTTCGAGGGCATCGACCAGGCACTGAAAGCGCGCGCGGTATTTCGGGTTTACTTTCGCCGTGACCCCGCCGCGCGCGTAGACGACGCCTTCGGCGCGCGCAGCGTGCGGAGCACGATGACGAGCAGCGCGAGCCTGACGATGAGATCGAACGCGCGGCCTGGCGTGCCGCCGCGGCGAACTCGCGAATTCGGACGCGCTGACATAGCGCCCGCCCTCGCCCGTATAGATGGAATCCGGGCCGCCGTTCGGCCCGTAGGCCTGCGCCAGCCCGACAGGAAAAAGACAAAGCGCGGCCATCGCCGCAAATAGCGATCGCATGCATTTCCCCCACGATTGTTGAAATGCCGCCCGCTCCCCGAAAGCGACGGCGGCGGTTCACGCCCTATGAAAAATCAGAAGATTGTCAGACGGGTTAAATTCTGCGGTCGTAAATCATCCGCCGATGAAATCGCCCGCAAAAACATTTCCGCGCGGCGGCAAGCCGGCGATGCGGCGGGCGAGCGGCCGGAAGTAGTTTCGCTGCGCCCAATATTCCATGGCGCCCGATGCGAGGCCGAAGCCGGCGCCCAAAATGAACATTGACACCATCAAGAGCCAAAGATTCCATTCCTTACCGGCCATGCTGAGTGCGGCGATCGGAATGAAATGCGTGAGATAGAGCCCATAGGAATAATCGCCGCCGCGCACCGCCAAACGAAAGAAACGGCTATTCAAAGTCGCCGGAACCAAAGTGGCTGCATGGATGATCGCCAGGGCTCCGATGATGAACGTGATTTCCCACACGATCTGGAAACTTTTAAACCACCATTCGAAACAAGCGGCGAAGAATGCGATGGCACAGATTGGAAAAATCTTTCCATCATGCAGCCGCGCAAGACACGCGCCGCCGATAAAAAGAAGGCTGAGCGGCGAATACAGAACCTCCAGCCCGACCTTGAGATCGGCGGGATGCGGAAAGTCGAGGCTCATCACGAAAATAAACGCCGCCCAAACCACGAGGCCGATATCGTAGAGCCGTGCCCGATTGAGCATGAGCAGGAAGGCTACCGAGTAAAAATGCACTTCATAAATTAGGGTCCAGTACGGAATAGCCGTCCATCCCTGACGCTCGCCACCGGGCAAGAGAAGCAATGAAACATCGAACCGGATCGCAGCTAACTTCGGCAGCAAAATAATCGACAGAACAAGAGCGCCGAAATAGGCAGGATAAATTCGCAGGATGCGCCGGAGGCCGAACAGCAATGGCGTTTCGCGATCGGCCTGCCGCGCGATCACATAACCGGAAATCACAAAGAACAAATAGACGCCGATCGTGCCGAAATTGATCCGCTCCCACCATTCCGGCACCGATCCGGCAAGCGAGCACGATTTGTAGACGGCGTGATAAAGCAGCACCATCGATGCAGCCACAAGCCGTAGAATCTGAATTCCTTGTAGCTGCCCCGAAGTCTGCATGCCAGCTCCCAGGGCAGGATTCTAGCCCTAGTGAACGGATTTCACCATAGTGGGCGCGGAGGAATAGGTTACGGTCACGGTTTCAAGCGGCCCCAGCTCCACGGTCGCATTTGTGGCCGTAAAAATGTTCTGGCCGCCTGTGGCTATATTCGAAACAGTACCGCCGCGGATATAGACCGTCTCGGGCGATGAGCTGGCTGTATAGGTGAAAGGTGACGCCCCGACCGTAATTGAAGCGCCCCCGACGGGATTGAATCCTGTATTGTCATGAATCTTCCGATTGGCTCCGGACGATCCATCGAAAACCCCAACGCTCGTATTACCGCTTACATTGTTTCCCGATATGTCAAAGTCGGAGGCCGTGCTTCCTCCGACGACATTGATTCCTATCGATCCATTCCCTCCGAACCCACCGCACGGGCCAGCGGTAACACCATGCACGGTAAATTTCGCATTGCCTGTGCCGAATGCATAACCGCTGAGTGTATTTCCTGCCGCGCATCCGCCTTGAATATGGATATTCGTTACAGCGCCGCGAAGGTCGGCGCCATTCGCCGTGTTGTGATTAAAGACGCTATTCGTGAAAAACAGCCCGTCGATGGACCCTGTGCCGGCCGTGGCGGTCTTAAAGCCGTTCGATGTCGCTCCAGTGGAATTCGAGAAACTGCAATTCGTGAATGCGGCCGTGATGACACTCGCTGCATTCGGAACATTGATTTTTGCAGCGTCGACACTGCTTCCATTTGTGCTGTCGAACAAACAATTCGATACGAAAATCGCGCCGGCGAAATTTCCACCCGTAGGCTCAATGCTCAGTCCGAGCCCGTGACCGACGCAATGAATAATATCGATCAGGATCGTGTCGCCGTCGCCAATGATAAAGCATTTCTCGGGCTGCGTTCCTCCGACGCCCGCGAACATCGCATCTTCAATGATCGGGCTGGAATAATTCTGGAACCGGACGGCGTAGGAGCCCGCTCCGCCCACGTTCGTGAAGGCGTGAATACGCAGAAGCTTCGGCTGGATGATGCTGTTTGCGGGGCTGGCTCCGGAATAATCCGCCAGGCAAAAATAATTCGTGGCGGCAACGTCGCGCACTTCATTCGAGGAGCCGGTGATCCTGAAGTAGCAGCCCGCCGTGCGCGTGACCGAAGAGGTGACGAGCAGTCTCTCGACCACGCTGTTGAGATTCGGCATCGTGAACAGATCGAGCGTTGCCGATGTGATCTTGATAACGGACGAATATTCGTTCAGGCCGCCGACCGTTTGAGCGACATTGAGGGTAAAACCGCAGCTCGTGCGGAACGTGCCCCCAGGCACGAGGACATATTTTGCGCCGCTGGCGATCGCGTTTCCGATAGCGGTGCAATTGTCTGTCGCATCGTCTCCCACCGCGCCGAACCAGGTGATGGGCGCGGGCATGGAGTTCGAGCAGACCCACCCGCCCGTGGTGCGCGCGATCAGATAGCCGACCGTGGAGCAGAAGGCGGAATCGAGCTGCGAGGCGACAACGCCGTCATCGGCGCAAACCCATTGCCCGCCGACGCGTTTGACGATCTTTCCGTTCGTCGTGCAGAAGGCGGCGTCAAAATAATCCGATGCATTGGTCTTGCCCGTTCCGCCGCGCGACTGCGGAAGCGGGCTCGTCCCCTGGAAGCTCTGCGCGAGCGCGCCGAAGGCAAGGGCAATAAAAAAGGCCGCCAGCGCGGCCCGCAGAAGCCGGTTTTTCCGATGCATCATATCACCACCCATTTCGTCCTGTTGAAATTCGGCCTGAAGGTCTGCGCCTGGTAATTGCCGTCCATCACGAAGATGTCTCCGCCGAGGAGCGCCTGCGTGCCGGCATCGTCCGCATGCACGTGAATCGTGAGATTGTTCGCTTTGAAGCGCGCCGCCATGTCCGCAATCGTGACCTTCGAGGCGATTTCAGAGAGGCGCGGCAGGAATGCATTTGCGGGCGATGCGGCGGCCGGATTGATCTCGATCTGCGTATCCCGCGGATCCATCACAAGATCGGCGCTTCCCGTATATTCCCGCGACGGAAGCAGGCTTGAGAGCGCGTTCGCATCGAATGCCAGGATGCGCAATTCGCCGGAGAAATGCGCGAGCATGTAGAGCGTGCCGGTATTGAACTGGCCCGCTATCAAATCGTTTCCGTTTCCCGTCTTGACCGCAAACGGCCCGATCGGGTTGAGCCCGTTCTTGTCGTAAATCGTAAGTTCGGCCGGGCCGGTATTGCCCAGCGCCGGCACGATAAGAAACGACATGGTTTCGGCGAGCGCCGTAACCGCCGGATCGCAACGCGCCGTGATCTCGTTATTCGTTCCGCCAACATTGGTGAGGAGGCAGATTGAGCGGTCCCACAGCGCCTTCACGCTGTTCGAGACGAGATCGGCCTCATCGTATTTGTTTACGGCGAGAGCGGCTGTCCCTTCGGCTGTAGAGGGAAGGCGCCGGCGAACTTCTGTAGTCATGCGGCGAAAAGCTCCGGGGCTTCGTCGACAAAGGTGAGCTGGAAGATCTGGCCCTCGCGCGGAGTCATATCCAGTACGAGCGCCCGCTTGATTTCGCTTTCGACCGGACCCGTCGCGACGATCTGGCCCGGCACCACGAGCGGCGCGTCGGGATCGTCCGTGATCGGATCGTCGAATTCGATCGTTTCGGATTCGGCCCCGGCCGCCGAAATCTGCTTCGTTACGTTCGAGCCGTCGTCGAG
This sequence comes from Alphaproteobacteria bacterium, assembly GCA_021325315.1. Classification (GTDB taxonomy): domain Bacteria; phylum Pseudomonadota; class Alphaproteobacteria; order Rhizobiales; family Xanthobacteraceae; genus Palsa-892. Next base: position 34,848 of record JAJPHK010000119.1, on the reverse strand, counting down.
CCGGACAACGGCGCCGGCGGGAACATCGGCGAAGAAATCCGGGCCGGCGAAGAAATCCGGATCGGCAAAGAAATCGCTTGCGCCGGCCGGCACCTTCGCGTCGAGCACGAGGCCCGTGACCTGCGTCGGATCGATGTTGTCGCGCAGCACTTGCTTGATGCGCGCGAAGCCCGCCTGGTGATGCAGCGTATCGTGCTGCAGGCCGACGAGATCGCCCCGCGTGCAGACGATCGCCTCGGCGTCCGCCTCGCCGAGATAAAACGTGCCGCGCTTGATCGATTGCCGGTAGTCGAACGACGCGCGCGCCGCGACATCCGCCACGTCGACGAAGCCCGGATAATTGATTTCCTCGAGCCGCGAGGCCGCCTCGGCGTCGAAGCCGGACGTCGGCACGATAATCTCGTCGTCCTGATAATCGAGATCCTTGTTGCGGAATTTCGCGCGGATGCCATGCGGCCGTTTCGGGAACGCTTTCGTCCACTTGAACGAGCCGAGATTGACCGGCGTGAAGATCTGGACCGGCGACTCCGCCGAACGGTCGCGATCCTCGACGACGCCCCATTTCTCGGAAAAGCGCGGACGCGCATAGCCCGCCGCGGCGACAAGCAGGAGCACGTCGGCAACATTCATGCCCTCGCAGACGGCGTTCACCGTGTAATTCTTGTCGATGCAGCGCTGACGCCACCCGGTCAGATCCTCGATCAGGTCGGCCGGAATCTGATCGGCATTCTCGGTGCCCGTGAGCACGTCGCGAAAGACGGTCGCCGGATTGCTCGACACCTTGAGCTGATCCCAGGCCTGCGTGACAGGATTCCAGTCATAGACGAGCCCGGAGGCGAGCGCCGAAAGCTGCTCGATCCGGCGATTTTTTGCCTTCAACGCGATCTGCGTGAAGCCTCGGCCCGGCACCGGGTTTTCGTTCCAGACCGAACTGAAACGGGTAATGACCGCCTTGTTGTGAATATTCGAAAGGTTCGACGGCGGAACCGCGACGCCGCCGGACATCCGGTAGGAAAAGAGATCGAGGATCGTGCCGCCGAGCGTGTAAGCCAAGCGATTGAAATTCGATTCCCGATAAGAATACCCGCGCTCGATCTCTACTTCATAGATGCCTTTCGGGAAGACAGCGGCATCAAGATAGAATTCCGCGCGATCGTAAAACAGCGCGACATTCTGAAGCTTCGCCGTGGTATAGGTATTCGCATCATAGAAGTCCTGCCCGGACGCCCCGATGAAATAGGGATGCGCGGTATAGCTTTGCTGCGGCGGGGTGAGCGCCAGATTCTCCTTTGTCGTCGTGAAGGCGACAACCGCTCCGTCGTGCAGCGCGGGCTGCGGCCTCGGCGGCGCCGGCGCCCAAAGGATCTTGATCGCCTTCTGGAAAGGCGCCGCCTTCCGGCCCGCGAAATGCACCTCGGGAAGATTGATCCAGCCGGTATCGCCCTTTTTCCTGATGCGCAGGCGAAATGGCGTCGTGATCACATCGGAAACGCTGTCGCCGTTAAACAATCCCTCCGGGAAAAGGACATGCAGCCAGATCTCGTCCGGCGAATTGCGCGAGACCAGCGTGTGAAACTGCGGCAGGCTGTTTGCAGGGTTGGCCTGATCGTCGAGCTTACCCGCATCGTCCGCGTCGAGCACATGCTGCGATAGCGTGAGCTGCGGCGCATCGGTGCGTCCTTGCCGGGTGACCAGCGTGAGCGGCAAATCCGTCTGGAAGCCCTGCCGGATTTCCGTCCCGATATCCGGCAGGTTCTCGACCGGCACCGTGCCGAGCCGGATATCTTCGAGCTGATGCTTGCCGGCGAGCACCATGACCGCCTCGATCTGCTCGTCGTCGTCGATGATCTCGATCAAGGACTCGCAGGCGAAGGGCGGATAGACGCGATGCGTGCCGAGTACGCGCGGAATGGAGCCGCCCGGCGCGATGATGTTGTCGTCCAGGCTTGCGCCTTCTTTCGTATTATCGTCCGCCCCTGAATTCGCGCCCGGCTGCGACGGCGGCGGGGAAAGCGCATTGACCGCGAGCGAGCCTGCGATCGCAAGGCCGGCCGCGGCGATGCGCGCTCCTAAAGTACCCGCGCCGAGGAATTCGGAACTGATGAAGCCGAGGCCGCCGCCCGCCACCCAGAATGTGCCGACCAGAAGGCCGATCGACAGGATCGTGGAGAGCGGATTCTTGCGCGATCCGCCGCTCCGGCCGCTCGACGCGAGCGGATAATGCAGCGTGACGGCGATCGGACGCGCAGCCGTGCCCGCGCGCGGCCTGACAAAGCGCCACATCTCGCGCGGCACAACCTCGCCATTGATGCAGACGATGCCGCGGGTTTTGAAATCCGACTGCAGCCGATATGGCGGCACAAGCGCCACGATTTCGGCGATCGTCTTTCCAGGCTCGATCACCTGATGATGGCACGCGCCCGAAAAAGGCCGCTCGCGCCAGGCGAGCGATACCCCGTTGAGCGGATGCTGCAAGGGCCTGGTCATGCGAGCTCCCGATGCCGCCAATATTCCCGGATGCGGTTCCGCACCGATGGATGTTCAACCGGCACGCATACCGTGTGCGTTTTTCTCTCGACGTGCAGTATGCGCTGCTCCCCGGATATCATCGCGCACAAACCGATATGCAGATCGACCCGCGTCTCCTGCGTGCGCTCCGGATCGCGCACGCGGTCGCCGGCCATCAGCACAAGATCGAAGTCGCGCGGCGCGCCGATCGCGGGAAGCCAGGTGCCGTTTTCCTTCGCCGACCTGATCTCGCGCGCGATCGCGACGAGCTCGGTCGCGGCAATTTCGCCATAGGACGGCACCGCAATGCCGGCCTCGGCCGGAAATGCTAGATAGACGAGGCCCCAGCAATCCACGCCGAAGCGATCCCGGCCCCCGTCGACATAAGGCAGGCCGACATAGCGCGCGGTCCAGTGCATCAGCGAAACAGGCCGGGAAGCCTTCCCTTGGTTGCCCGGATTGCCGGCCACGGTTCCTGCGTAAAGTCCCAGGAGGCGATATCCGCCGACACGGTCATGGCGTCGACCTCGACGTTTTCGAGCCGCAGGAAGCGCGCCGCATATTCGACCGTCGGCGTGCCGATCGGCGTCCGCGGCTTTACCGACAGATCGAAGTCGGCCGAGGACATCACCAGAATTTCCAGATTCGGCGCGTCGTCGATCGCCTGGATGGCCTCGCCGATCCGTCGATCCACATTCTGCACCGTGATTTTCGCGCGCGGCGGCTGATCGGTGTCGGTCAAGAGCGAAAGCGAGAACGGGCACCCTGCATAGAGCTCGCCCGCATACATGAAATCGACGATATCGTTCACGCAGCGTATATCATCGGAAAGCGCGTCGTGCGAGATGCGGATGAACTCCAGAAAGACGTCGCCGCTCTCGCGGGCCTCGGCTGCGCGGCGGAATTCGGTCGAGACGATGCGGGGCATTATGGCAGCTGCATCAGCGAGAGCTTGGCCGTGAATTTCTTCGGCGAATACGCGGCAAATTGCGGCTCATCCGCGAATTGCCAGGAGCGAACGTCGCCGTCGTAGGGGTGCGCTTTTTCCCACGAGAGCGTGCCGTTCTTCAGATCGTTCCGGTAGAAATCGAGCAAGGCTTGCCGCGACACGTTGTCGAGCACGATCGTCCATTCGTTGTTGAAGCAGAGCGCCGTCGTCCGCGCGCGATTCTTCGCCGGCCCCGCCTCGACCGGATAGGTCGCCTTGGAAGGAACCGGTGTTTCCGTGAAGGTGCCCGGTTGCGGCATCCAGCAAACATTTGTGGGCCAGGTGATCGCCATTTATCGCCTCGTCTGCGGCGTGCCGACGCCCACGGTTTTGAACTCGCCGCGGCTCGCCCGTTTTTTCCATTCGCCGATCACGACATCGATCATTTCGCGGCCGTCAGGCCCCTTCGAGCGATTCACCTGCGTCTGTTCGCCCGAATAATTGTTGATGTTGACTTGAGTACCGGCGCCGCCCGCGATCTGCGGAATGATCATGCCGCTCGCCGACGGCACGAAGATCTCCGGCCGCTTCTCGCCGACAAGATACGGCTTCCCGGCTTCGACCGATCCGCCCTCGGCACGGCCTGGAACGATCCCCTCCCACGGATCCGTGACGCCTGCGGCCGCCGTCTTGCCGGCGCCGAAGAGCTGCCCGAGAATGCCGCCTACTGCTCCCGGTGTCGTCGACGCGGTGCCAAACAATCCCGCTAGCGGGCCGGAGCCCAAAAGGAGCGCCTGCTGCGCGGCCTGGAAGATCGCGAGACCGAGCTTCTGCAGCGACTGCGTCGCTTTTCCCGACCAGGTATCGGCGCTATTCAGGAACGTGATCAGCTGATCGCCGGCGAAGCGGAGAAGCTCCTGCTGTTGCTGGAATTGCTGCTTCGCGAGCGCCGTCGCTTGCGCCGCGCGTGCATAGGAAGCCGCGACCTCGTCGATCCTGGCGCGAAGGGCATCCGTGATCGGGATGTCGTTCGACTTCGCAACCGCCTCGAGCTCGAGCTGCGTTCTGTAGAGCTCTTGCTGATAGACCGATTGCGCGATGGTTGCGGATTCGGCTTCGAGTGCCGCCTGCCGCTTCTGAATTACCCTGATCGACTTGTCGACCGCATTTTCCGCATCCGGAACGATCGTCGATCCGTTCCCTGTCGAACCCGCAGGCGTCCCGACTGGAACGGTAATCGGGGTTGGCGGATTCTTTCCCGTAAGCGAGCGATATTTCGCGATCAGATCATCGAGATCCTTTTGCAAGGATTCGATATTGCCCTCGATTACGGCGGCAAAGGCCGGATTAGCCCTTCCGGCTTCGCGGGTAAGGAGATCGATTTCTCGTCTTAAATTGGCTATCCCTCTGATCAAGGATTCCGGTGTTGGCGTTCCGATCGAGTTGTTGAACAGATCTTTCAGCCGCGAAACGAATTCCTGAATTTCGCCCGCGGCATCAATGAACATTCCCTTTAGTCTTGTGGAAATGACAAGCCCGGTCTGATCCCATTGCTTCTGGATCTCCTGGGCCTTCTGGATGAATTCGCGATCGAGGATCTGTCCGAGCGCGACCGCGTCTTGCCCGGTTTTGTTGATTCCCTCATGCCCCTGCCGCAGCGCGTTCAGGAGATCCGGGCCCGCCGCTTTGCCGAATGCAATGACCGAAAGATTCGTTGCGTCTTGCTGGTTCTTCGCGTTCTTAATCAGGTCGATATAGGCGCGATAGAGATCCTCCGTGCCGCGTAGCTGGCCCGAGGAATCGCGAAGCGCAACGCCATTCGCACGCAGTATGGGCAAGAGATCGCCCTGCCCGCGCGCCGCCTCGGAGACGTTCTGATTGAACTTTTGCAGCGCGAGCGCCGCGGATTCGATATCGGCACCCACTCCCTTCGCCTGTATCTGCAGCGTCTGTAGGAAATCCGTGCTGACGCCGAGCTTTTGTGCCTGCTCTCCCAGCTTCGCCGCCTGGTCCACCGCCTGCTTCATGTGGTCGACGAGCGCGCCGAACGACAGCCCGCCGATCACTTTCGTCAGCACGCTGTTGTTCAAGAGACCCGAGAGCGAGGGATTGAAGCTGTTGAATTTCCGCTCCATGTCGCCGATCGAACGGTCGACAAGATCGCCGGCACGATTCAGATCGCGCTCGAAACGATCGAGCTGCGCACTGAGCTGAACGACAAGCGACGGAGTATCGGCCATATTTCCCTCACTGCATCGTCGCAAGCGGCCTATGACGTTCGATCATGTTTTCGAACTCGTCATTGGACATGGGAGTCGGAATTTCTTCCGCGCCGCGCGATCGGTTGAAGCCGTCGACGCACATCGCCAGTTCCCATAGCGACATCCCGTCGACATCGCGCGGCGTGAAGCCCATCGCCGCGCCTAGTCCGTAGAGGGCGGAGAAGACGAGGAGCTGCTTCGGATCTCCTCCGTCGCGGTCTCCCCCGCCTGTGGTTTTCCCTGGGGCACGCTTTCCGGCGCAACCAGAGCGCTCGCCAGAACGGCATGCGCGAGCATCACGCTTTCGGCGAGCGGCACGTTATCGACATGCAGCTCGACCAGCTTGTTGGCTTCCGGCGCCGGCATCCCCGCCCCGATCAGGCCGAGCCGGATCGTTTCGCGCACGTCGTCGACGCGCCAGACGCGCGTGCGCAGCCTGTCCAGGATCAGCATGGGACCGGCGTCGCATTTTTCCTGCAGCGCGCGCAGCTCGCCCAGGCGAAGGCGGAAAGACGATTTCCCGCCGTGCCAGTCGAGCTCGATCATATTTACGACGCTCACGACGGAGCGCCGTCAGTCCATGTAACCGGCCCGTCGCTGTCGGCCTGGATCGTCGTTTGCACCTTGTTGCCGATTTCGCCGGTGACTTCGAAGCTGCTCAGGATGAAGGAGCCCGAGAAATAGCCCCAGCCGACGCCATCCAGAACGACGCGCACGTTCAGCGGCGCGCCCGACAGGAACCATTCGCGCCAGGTCTGGAGCGCCTCCTTGGCGAGAACGCCGGAACCGTTGATCGTGACGGAGAGCGAGCGAACGACACGCTCGATCCATGCCGGCAGGTCGGGATCGTTGCAGTCGGGTACGACGATCGAATTGGAATCGGCGCTGAACTTGATTCCGCGGGTCGTGAGACCGCACGGCGCCGCGAACACTTCCGGGCTTTCGCCGTTACCAACCCAGATCGAGAGTTTCGCGGCCGAGATAGTGGTCGGCTTTGCCATCAGACTTCTCCAAATAAAAAACCCGCCGGAATGGCGGGCCGATGCTTCAGTTCAACGCGGTTACGAAGGCTCGGTGAGCGCGCGGAACGTGATGATTCCGTGTCTCGTGATTCCGTCCGGATCCTTGATGTAGTTCGCCTGCTCGAACGCGATTTCGACGACACGGCTGCCGGCGACACTAAGCGAAGCCAGATGCAGGCTCCGTTCGATCGCATCACCGATGCGCTTCGTCTCGACGAACCCTTCATTGCGCGACCAGACATGCAGGTTCACGATGACGTCGCGGCCGTCGTAACAATCCGCCCGATCGGGAAGAACCTGCCCCTCGCCGAAATCGATATAGGGAAACGTCGGGTTTGGCGGAACCTCGTCATAAATCCGTTTGTCGACAAGCCCGCGCAGAGTCACATCCGCTAGGAGATGCTTTACGATCGATCCCTGCAACTCCAGCGCCACGCTCATCAGGCCGCCTTCTCGACTTCCTGCTTGACACCCAATCCCAGCTTTCGCCGGATCGCATTGCGTTGTGCGCGGTAGGCCGGCCAGAAAAACGGCTGCGCAGGATTGCCCGGATGCGTGCGCTTGACCTTGCGCGTGCGCTTCCGGCTTTTTTTCGTTCCGACCGCGATCCGCTCGCCTTTGGTGCCGGCGCGCGTTCCGAATTCGACGAAGCGCGCATAGAACGCATCGTCATTGCCGGCGAATATAGTTACCCGCAGGCCGCGGCTTCCGCGGCCGCCGAGACGGATGGCGCCCGTCGCGCGTGTTCTCGGCGCGTTGCCGAAAACCCATGAGATGGAATCCCGCAAGAGGCCTGGACGGCGGCGAAACGGCGTATCCGCTTCGACCGGGCAGCGGCGCTTCATGTCGGCGACCAGATCTTCGGCGCAGCTTGCGAGCACGGCCGGAATCCCGCCCTTCAGGCGCGCGGTCGTTCCCGCCAGAAACCGCTTGAAGCTGATCACGCTCGCATTGCTCATACCGCGACTCCATATTCGAGCTGCAGCTCGACAAACCGCTTCTTCTCGTCGGGCGTCGCGCCGCGGACGTTATAGATCTGTCCGGTGTCGAGCTCGCGCACGCGCCAGGCCGACGTCACCTGTTTGCTGTTTGAATTGTACCGGACGATCGCGATGATGACGCCGGTGCCCGCTTCGCGATCCGCGAGCAGCTGATCTCTGACGGAGATCGACCGGAATTCGGCATACTGCCGGAACTGTTCCTCGAAATCACTTTCGGTATTGCCGTAGCCGTCGCCCGGCGGGCTCTCGGCCGACAGATCCTCCTTCTTATCGAAGGCGAGATGGTGTCTCAGCTTCCCTGCGGGCATTTTCCGTTTCCTTCCTCGATCGCGGCCGATCTGCGACCGTGGCAGCGCGCGCGGCCATCGCCTGGTCGGCACACGCCTGAGAAACAAGATAGGTATTTCCCTTCTTGTAGGCCGTCAGCACGTTCGGCTTCGCGCGGAAGTCGAAATCAGTCGAGAACGTGACCCACGGCATCTTCGTTTCTCCTGAATGCGAGCCAGGTATTCCTGACATGCACGGTTTCTTCGCCGGCATCGGCCAGCTCGTCGAGCACGGCGCTCACGTCGACGTCGCTGCGTCCGTGATCGTCGTGAAAAACGACGATGCCGCCCTTTCGGATCAGCTTCTTGGCAAGGGCATAATCATGCCGCACGGCCGCGGCGCTGTGATCGCCGTCGATGAAGACGGCATCGCACCGCGGCAGATCTTCCACGGTAAGATCGAAGGTGCCCTTGCGCGCCAGCAGGAGCCGGAATTTCGGATGGTCGAGCGCGAGGTGGCCGGGATTCGGAAGCACTTCCCGCCGCTGCACGAGCTTCGGCGTGACATAGGTCGGCGGCACATCGATGCCGATATAGCGCTCGATCGACTTCACGTTGCGAAGAATCGCCTTCGCCGTCCGGCCCGAATTCGCGCCGATCTCGATCACGGTGCGCGGCGATACGCTGCCGATCAGCGTGATCAGAACCTCCAATTCGCCCGGATTCATGTAACGGGTATGAAGACCGCCCAGATCCCAGTCAGGCGCATCGATCGAAATAGTCGGCCGCTTGCTCGGCGAATAGGGTGACGCGGGCTGTGGCGTCGGCGAGATCGATTTCCTTGGAGCGTTTTGCATCATGTTTGAAGTCGTCGCACGGGTTGATGGGTTCGATTCCGAGATAGGGCGAAAATCGCGCGCCCCCGGAAAAGGAATAAGCGCGCTCGTAGCAGCCGAAAACGCTGATTACAGGCGTCTCGACGGCCTGGGATAGAATGACCGCGAAGCCGGGCGAGCAGAACGTGAGGCTTGCGATCGAAATCAGGCCGGCGATCGTTTCAAAGCCCAGCTCGCCGGCATGAAACCGGAGATCCGTCTCGACGTCATCGCCGACGATCCACTCCACGCCAGGCACAAGATCGGCGATGCTGACGACAAAGAAGCGCTCGCGCAGCGCGCGGTAGAGATGCGCGTAGGCGGCATGATCGGGGTTGCGCGCGGCGCAGCCGCTCCATTCCGTGCGCTCGACCAGCGGCCGATAGACCATGATCGGTTTTGTCACGTTGCCGATCGCGGCCCAGGCGCTTTCCTTCCACGCGCTCGGCACCGGCAGACGAAAATCGGCCGTGGCGTAGTCCGTGCGCATCGCGCGGCACATCGCGCCCAGCACGGATTTTTGCGCGCGGACCTCGCGCGGCTCATACCAGATCTGCATCGCCTCGCAGCAGCGCGGAATCGGCTTATTCCAGAAAGATGACGCTTCGCGCTGCGCGTTCTTGCTTTGCGTCCTGAGCCTTGTCGCCTTTCGCACGATGTGCAGCTTCGGCCCGATCAGATCGTGATAGGGCGAAACCCAGGAACTTTCGAGAAACACCTCCCGGTCGCGCATCAGCTGCCGCAGGATCGCGCGTTGATGCAGATTGTCGCCCAGGCCGTGCATTCCGCGCACAAGGAGCGGCGTCAAGTGTAGATCCTCAGACTTGCGATCAGATCGCGCGCGGAATTCTGGATCAGCGAATTTTGCCGTTCGCTGGCGTTTTCGCGATGTTCGAACCAATGGCCGGTGAGCAACAGTATCGCCTGCTCGGCCCGCGGCGGAAACAGGAGCTCGGGATCCGGCGCCGGCGAATCTCCTTGCGGATCCACCCCGCATTCGAAGGTGATGCGCACCGGATTCGGCACGTTGCACGACAGCGCCGGCAGCGAGAATGAGGACTTCAGATAAAGCCAGGCGCCCTGATCCGTCCGTTCCCAGAAATACTGATCCTCTCCGACCGTCTGTAGCGTATCGTCCTGGTCGTAATACTTGACGGACTGCACGTCGCGCACGGGCGTCGCCTGCAGCTCTATGATGCGGCCGTTGCAACAGCGATCGCGGCCATATTCGAAGCAGGGCAGCCTGAGCTCGTATACCGTCCGGATCAGCGTGAGCCCGGTTTCGCTTTCGACGAAATCGAATGCATTGGTGAGGTATTTTGTCATCGCCAGATCGTCGTCCGGCGAAGTGCCCTTGAAGATCTCGATTGCCTCCGCGAGCGTGATCGGAAGATCGGTCGAGCGCGAAATTTTTCTGAGCGCTTTAATGCGGTGGTCGCTCATTCAATGCCTCGTGCAGCGAAATTTTCCGATACGCCGTTAACGCCGAATCCGGACTGGTATTGATGACCTCGATGCCGCGAGCGGCGATCGCGGGCGCGGCGGCGTCCAGGCGTTTCCGCCAGATCCCGATGCGGCCCTGCGGCGGATTGTTCAGCCGGTCGCGATGCGCACCATGCCAATGAATGCCGCGTTCCAGCGACATATCGAACCCGACCAGCAGGATCCGCCTCACGCGGAACTGCACCGCCAGATTGACCGCCTGGAATCCCGAATTTCCGCCGTTGCCAATCCGGCCTGGAACGTCCGTCAGAATTTCATGCCGGAAGCGGTCGATGTCGACGCGACGGATGCCCGGATATTCGCGGCATACCGCCGGATCGTTCGTGATGCGCAGCCCCCCGAAATCCCGCAGACCCCTATTCAGCTTCCACCAGGCCCCGTCGCAGGCATAGAGAACGTCAGCGCCGGGATAAAGCCGCCAGGACTCGTTTACTGCGATAACTTTTGCTTCAGCATCCGGCGGAATTTTCGATTTTTTCGCGCTGGGGCCGCTGGCGATAATGATGCAGGTCTTACCTCGCCAGTCGGGGATGTCGCCGGCGCGGAGATCGTAGGGTGCGCCGCGCCGTCCGCGGCCGCCTCCTTTACCTCGGCCGCCAGCCCCATGCGGATGAATTCCTGACCGTGATAGTCGAGCACGTCCATGACTTCGAAAGGCGAATATTTGCGGCCTTCGTGCTTCAGCTCACGGAGCGGCTTGATCAGCATCGCTATCCCCTCGAAAAAATCGGCCGGCACGATGTGCCGGCCGATTCTCCTTGTTTGCAGAACGCCGTTAGATGTTCCCGAAGTCGCCGTAGATCAGCGCGAGCGGCCGCTTGACCGCGAGCGCAAGCCGCTTCTCGGCGCGCGCCGTGAGCATGTTCTTCTCGAAGTTGTCCTTGTTCTCCGAGGAGAGCAGCACTTCGGCTTCCATGCGGTCGTAGATCGTCGCCGCCGGCTTGAACGCGCCGACCATGAATTTGTCGACGCTCATTGCCTGCGTATCGGCGACCGGAAGCCCCCAGAGCGAGGGGCCGGCGAGCGAGCGCGGATTCGACCAGAGATAGCGGTCCTGGCCGTCTTTCGTCAGCTCGATCCGCGCCCAATCGGTCGGGTTCAGGATCATGCCGTCCGCCGGATACTCGGCGAGCGCCGCCTGCAGCATGGCGAGGCGAAGGATGTCGATCATCTGCTCGCCGGTAGGATGGAACGCCGGATTATAGGCCGTAGCGTTCGCGATCAGGCCGGAGACGTGCGGACTCGTCCCGTTGCCGTTGAGGAGTTCGTCTTCCTCGGCGAGATCGAGGCCGTAACGCAGCTCCCCGTCGATTTCCGTCTGCAGCTGCGGGGCGTCGTCGAGCGCCTGCCGCGAGATCGGCACGATGTGCGCGATCGTGCGGACGGGCGCGTCGGCGAGGACCCACGCATAGTCGGAGGTCGGCTTCTGCGTCGTTTCCGAAATCACGGCCGCGTTGTTCGTGCGGGTCGTCTGCTTCGGATATTGCACGAGGTTGCTGCCGGTGCGGCCCTGCGTCAGCAGCGCGCGGATCGTCATGCGCCGGCGCGCGAGCGGCACGATTTCCGTTTCGCGCGTCGGAGCGATCAGACCGCCGGCCGAAGTCGACAGCGAAGTGATCTCCTGGTTGACCCTGATGACGCAGCTGCCTGAAGCCCCGGCCTTGGCATAGGCCTTGACTTCGTCGCTGTTGGCGACGACTTCCCCGAGCGACTTCACCTGCTCGGTTTTCCGGTTGCGGAGCCCGTCGGCGAGCTTCTGCTCGACTTCGCGGCCGCGCTCTTCGATTTCCTCGAGGCGCTTCTCGAGCTTCTGCTTCGCCTCGCCGAGCTGGCCGACGGTCGCGATCAGCTTGTCGGACTGTTCCTTCACCTCACCGACGATCTTGCCTTGATCCTTCGTCTGCTTCACGGCGTCGTCGATGTTCCTTTTCACATCCTCCTGGATGCGGCCGAGCTGCTGATTCACGTCCTTGAGCAGTTGCTCGACCTTCGAAGGGTCGAAGCCTTCGTTACGGACGGAGCCGATCACCCCTGCCGGCCGCGAACCGGCCAGCAAAGCGGCGATCGACACGCCCGCGAAATTGCGAGTGTGTTTCATGTTGTCCTCTTTTGAATGGATTAGATGGCTTTCATTCGTTCGAGAAGCTGTTCCACTTCCCGGACAACGACAGCGTCCTGCGTGTCGGTTACGGCAGCGCCTGGCTTGCCGCCTTTCAACGCCGCGACCAGGCTGCGCCGCTCGGAACGCGGCACGCCTGCCCGTGCGAGAATGTCGTGAATCCTGTATTCGGCCTTGACGGCCGCGCCCGCAGCCGATTGCTTGGCCTTGTCGTCGACCGCATCGGCGGGAAGGAAATCGTCGGCAAAGCCCTTCTCGACGGCTTCGGCGCCGCCGATCCAGGTCTCGCGATCGAGCATCTTCGCCACTTCCTTGCCGTCGAGGCCCGTGCGCGAAGCGTAGATATCGACGGACACCTGGTCGAACGGCTCCAGCCAGTCGGCGATTTCGCGGAGCGCGTTCCGGTCGCCCATCGCGAAAACCCAGGTATTGTGGATCATCAGAAAGCTCGCGCGGGCCATGCGGATCTCGTCGCCGGCCATCGCGACGACGGAAGCGGCGGACGCGGCCACGCCCAGCACCTGGACGGTGACTTTCGCGGAGTGGTCGCGCAGCACGTTGTAGATCGCGAGCCCTTCGAAATAATCGCCGCCCGGAGAATTGATATTCACGACGACGTCGCGGTTTCCAATATTCTTCAGCTGATCCTGTATCGTCTTGGCGGTAATGCCGCCGCCCGTGAAGGGGTTTCTGCCGATGACGTCGAGAACCGAAATGATGTTATCGGCGGAATCGTCCTTCGCACGAACTTCCGGCCGCCAGCGATCGAGCGCCTTCGGCGCGATGACCGACTGCAAATCAGCCCGAACGTTGAATGAAGCTTTCGGAAGTTTCCGTTTGCTCATTGGATGGTCTCTTTCCTTTGTTCGGGCTTCGGATCTTCGATGCCGAGCCAATCGCGCAGCGCGTTTCTCACTTGAGACGGCTGCGATCCGATTTCGCCCAGCCGATCCAGCGGCGCCAGATTCGTCTGCGCGGTGAGCTCGTCGGCACCCTTCTGTTTGCTCTTCGGCTGATTGAGCTTCACGCGGCCTTCGTTGCGCGTCATCAGGCCGTTTTGCGTCAGCGTCGACAGGAACTGCGCCTTCGCGGCCGAATCCATCTGCAGCAAGCCCTCGCGGTTGAATTCGAAATAGATCGCGCGCTTATCGCCCGGCTCGATCAGCTGTTTCGTGATGCGGCTCTCCACGCGCCGGCAGAGCGGATTCAGGCCGAGCGTGAGCCACGCGATCATGATCTGCTCGACACCCGATCCCCACATCGTCTGCCCCTGGGCGGCATGCCCCACGATAATCGGAGGAATGCCGAGCCAGCGGCAGATTTCCTCGACGCTGAAACGCTGCTGCTCCATCATTTGCGCGTCCACGGGCGAAAGCGCGAGCCGTTCGTATTTCAGTCCGGACTCGAGGATCATCAGCTTGCCGGCGTTGTCCGAGCCGGCATACTTTTTCATGATCTCTTCGAGCTGCGTGCGCTGCTCCTTTTTCAGCGTGTTTTCGGAAGTCAGGATGCCGTGCGACTGCATCCCGTTCGAGAACATCTTTCCCGCCGTTTCGCCGGCGGCGATGGCGGTGCTGAAGGTTTGCACGCCGTAACGGATCGCCGACAGCCCGCAGTCGCCGCCGAACCCGAATCCCTTGACGTGGAAGACCTTCTCTCGCGGCAGCTCGTAGGTCTTGCCGCGATCCGTGTATTTATAGACGAGGGTTTCGTTCTCCTTGCGTTCGGGATAGCAGTTCGGAAGAATGTTCAATGTCGAGACACGCCGGCCGACGCGCGTGATTTCCGAGCATGCATTACCGTCGACGCAGAGCCACGCGATCACGCTTTCCCAGTATTCCTGCGGCGTCTGATCGCTGTTCGGATCGCTCAAGACGAGCGCGAGCGGATGTTCGTCGTCCTGAACGCGGCTGCCGTCCTTTTCTTTTCGAAAACAATTCAGCGGAAGCGTTGAGATCGCCTGCGCCGTAAGCCGGACGCCGGCCCAGAACGTCGAGAGCTGCATCGCGGTGTGAAGATTCACCGTCTTGCCAGCCGCGCCGCGGATGCCGAGCCATGACCATCCGCGGCCATCCGTCAGCCTGAGCCGCCGTTCCTTCGCGATGTCGTCGACGAGCTCGTTGTAAACCCGGTAGCCGGCGCCGAGTGCCTTCGCGATCGCTTTCGTGATCATGCCCATATCAGACAACCATCACCGGGTTTCTCAGAAAATCGTTTATGTCGCCCTCCTCGGCGTCGTTCTGCCAGAGACCGATAGCCATCGCCGTCGTGATGACGCCTTCGATCATTTCCGCAGCGCGTGCCTTGTCGGGCTTGATATTGCCGGCAGGATCTTTCGCGATCACTGCATTGCCGAACATCCAGCGCAGAACCGGATGATTGCCGTGCTCGAAACGGCCAGAAACGAAAAGCCGTTCGAGCTCCTTCGACGGTGCCGACATCGAAGCGAAGCCCTGCCCGAAAGGAACGCCGGGAACTCCGTCCTTCTGCAAATGCACAAGCACCTGCGTCGCATTCCATCGATCGTAGGCGAGGCCTGCTTCGCTGTTCGCAAACTGAAATTCGCGGTCGTCGATATCGCGGCGGACTTCCTCTTCGATGAAATCGTAGTCCGTCACATTGCCCGGCGTCGACTTCAGCGCGCCGATCCTGACCCATCGCGCATACGGCGTGCGCGGGCTGTCGCGCTGCTCGATCGTATCGTGAGGCACCCAGAATTCCGGCACCAGGACGAAGCGGCCGTTGTCATCCTCCGGCGGAAAGAGCCAGATCTTTCCCGTAATGTCCCGCGTCGATCCCAGGTCGAGCGCGGCATAACCGCGGCGGCCCTTCATCATCGCCGGCAGCTTCTTCCACAGATCCTGGTCTTTCGGATACGCCGTGTTCTTGTCCCACATGCGCATCGGCAGCCAGCGCGTATCCTGCTCAACCCATATGTTGAGGTGATAACGCTTGAAGTCGTTCTCGAAGCGCGGGTTCTGCTGGGCCTTCTTGCACAGCGATTCCAGAAACTCGCGCTTCACGGAAACGCCGAGATTCGGGTTCGCCTTTGCCCAGACCTTCGGATCCGTCCAATCGTCTTCGGGATCGGCCTCGAAGATCGCGACGAAGCATTCCGGATCGAGCGACGGATCTTCGAGTATCGCGCGGCTGTCGAGATAGAGCTCATGCCCGTAGGTTTTGATCTCACCCGCGGTCGAGATGATGATGTCCATCGGCTGCCGGCGCGCGGCCATGCCCTGAATCAGAAAGTGGTGCAGCCGGTCATCTTTCCACTCGTGCGCCTCGTCGCCCAAGATCGCATGCGGCGACAAGCCATGCTTGCCGGCCGCCTCTCCCGACAAAGGCTGGAATAAAGCCATCAGCTGAGGGCAGAAGAGTCCTTTCTTCGTTACCTCGTAAAGATCCGCGAGCTGCTCCGACAATTCGACCATCCGCACCGCCTTATCGAAGACGATCGAGGCCTGCGACTTGTCGAGCGCGTGTGAATAGACCTCCGCTGTTTGCTCGCCGTCGCCGACCGTCAGCAAATGACCGATGCCGGCCATCAGCTCGGTTTTACCGTTCTTGCGAGGCACCCAGATCCGAACGCGGCGATACCGGCGCGTTCCGTCGGAACGACGGCGCCATCCGAAGATCTGCCGGATGATATTGGCTTGCCACTTCTCGAGCACGAAGGGCTTGCCCGCCCACTCGGCGCTCACCAGTCTGATGAATTTCGAGAAGAACTCGACCGCCCGATCGGCGCGGCCCTCGTCAAAATAGAAGGGCGATGCCATGCGGTTATTCTCGACTCGTTACTGCCTGGTCGACGGCCCTTCTATGAAGCCAAGCGGTGATTCCGGTTTCGCAGGAACGGCCGGATCATTTGAATCCGGTTTTTCGGGCTGAGGCTCGTCATTGAACAGATCGCGCATCGCCGGCGGCACGGCGGCGAGGCCGCGGATGATGTTCTGCCGCGCGACGGGGTTCAGTCCGAGCCGGTCTTCGAGCGCCTGCAATACACTTTCAACGCGAAGCATTGCTTTGAAGTCTGGATGCTCGCGCAGCATCGAGCCGTGCTTCGATTTCGTTTCGTACGTCAGGCCGCGATTGCCGATCTTCTCTTTCAGCTTGATCCACTGGTCGACATAGTACGCCCAGCGCGCATAAGCCGTCAGATCCGCCGGCCGCGCGATGCGGCGCATCGCGAATTCCGTTACGACGCGCGTATAGATTTCCTTGTGGCGCGCGCCTTTCACGAAGTCTGGGATCTTCAGCGCCGGCGAACCCTTCGCCTTGCCGTCAGTCGATCGCGACTTAGCATTTTCAGCCGCAATCAAGCGCCGGCGCGCCGCTTTGTTTCCCTTCGCCGCTTTCACTTCGTCCGAAAGTGCGCGCCGACCACGAGCCATGCAAAAAACCTTGTGCCGAAAAAGTTTTCCGGAATTCCGAGAAAATGCGCGTTTTGCTGCGCCGCCGGTCTAGGGCACGGATTCCCTGACTTTTGACCCGCCCTACCCCCTATTCGCGGCCTCTTCTGCCTGCTTCACGCTGTCATGATGCGGCGAGCAAAGGGACTGCAGCGGGTTGCTCCAGAAGGCCTCGCCGTCGCCCCGATGCGGCTCGATGTGATCGGCCACAGTCGCAGGCGTGTACCTGGGCGGCTGCTCTTTCAGACACATTGCACATAGCGGCTCGGCCTTCAGCTGAGCTGCCCGCCTCGCCTGCCAGCGAGCCGTTCCATACAGCCTGCGTGTCTCGCTCTCAGATCGGCGCTTACGATCGTAATCTTGTTCGCTGCGTTCACGCGCCTGCTGCTGTGCCTTTGTCCGAAAGCTGCGCGGAAGTGATGGCATACGCTGGACACCGGCTGCGTTAGCGCATGGGCATAGCCCCAAACGAAAACCCCCGCGCGTTTCCGCCGGGGGTTCGTTGATTCGCATTTCTACGATTCGGTATGTACTGCAAATTCCAAGTGCAAGTCAATCTGGCTGGACCTGCGATATATCGAGCTTACGGCCTTTTCCGTGTTTGACCTTAAGCGGCGGAAGCGGCGCATCTCGCTTCGGATAGAGCGGCAGCTTCTCATTGATTCTCCTTCCATCATCCAAGGCCTTCTTATCGGGCGTCTGTCCCGTCAGCCACGGCATGGGCGCAGCCGCCGGCGGAAGAGCCTCATATTCCGTGAGCCGAGAGTTGATCGCGGCGGCGAGCGCGACAAGACAGCCGTGCCAGATCGCATACTCCGCCCGCTCGATCGCTATCTCAACAGGATCAGGCTCGTATCGAAGCGGGCAATAAGCGCGCGCGGAAAGATAGTGGCGAGTGTTCGTTTGAAAATCGACCTTCACCTTGCCGTTCGGCGCGATGATGCGTTTCGGTATCGGGCGCTCTTCACCCCATGGTGGCCTGGTCGAAAGCTTCGCATGCTGCATGATCAGAACCTGCGCATTCGCAGAGTGCCGCGTCATTCTATAATCGTTCGCCGGCACGAGAGCGGCGAGATCGCCACATAACGCTAATCGACTGTCCGGCCAGGACGCTTCCATACTTCCGAGACGCCGAACCTCCACCTCGACAATGCGGGCATCAAGATGCGGAGCGCCGAGTGCTTCAGGCAAACGCTTTACGCCGTCGTCGACCTTTTCCGGCATCGTTTCGCCGAAGGCCAGGATGTTCTCGTAGCTCGTGCCGATATCGTCAGGACCGAGCATGACACGCGATTTCAGCAGCTCGTAGCCGAAAGCCCAGCGGAGAAGCATTTCTATA
Organism: Alphaproteobacteria bacterium; assembly: GCA_021325315.1. GTDB lineage: Bacteria > Pseudomonadota > Alphaproteobacteria > Rhizobiales > Xanthobacteraceae > Palsa-892. The sequence continues at coordinate 16,614 of JAJPHK010000119.1, read as the reverse complement.
TCGAGCCTTTTTCTAATCACTTTCATATCAGTCTTTCCGTCAGCTCTTGATGCGTCTGCGAGGTTTCGGGAACATGCTGGCCGTGAAGGCGAAGCGTTTTCTTCGTGAGCATTTCCTCACGCGCGCGGCCCGCTTTTAGAACGGTGACGGCCACACTATGACCGGCCTTTGCCGGTTCGCGTGCCAATTCCTCTTTCTCGCGAATCCAGGCAGCACGGAAGTTTCGCTCGCGCTGAATTTCACCCTCGTCCGGCAGGCGACCTTTGCGATTCACAAATTCATAGAAAACGACAATCCATCCCTCCGTCGCCGCTCGGAGTGCCATCTCGTCGGAGAGCGCATCGTCCGCATTGAGCCGCGCAGGCCTCGCCTGGCTGATCTCGGCCGATTTCACAGGCGGCCCGAAGTGTTTGAAAATCTTGTCGCCGCACCACTCGGCGAGGGTGCAGTAGCGCGGCCGCGCGTTCGGCTTGCGCGAGGTTTTTCGCTCGTGCTGCTTGGCCGCGATGTACTGCCGTGCGCGCGAAATCGCTTGCGCGCGTTCCTCGATCGAGAGCTCCCAGAATCGCGGCCAGGCATCGTCGAGGCAGCGCGAATTGTACGGACGCCAGAAGATTTTCAGCTCCTCGAAATCGGCGCGTGCGGTCGTTCGATCGTCGGCGCGGATGGCGGGCAATGCCTCGCCGTCGTGCCCTTCTCGCCCGCCAGCTGTGCTCTCCGCGAGCGGAGGGCCTTCGGTAGATTGAAAAAAGCTATCCGCTCGCGTGCCGATTTCCTGCCCCTTGGCGCCGGAGGCGCCGCCTGGATCGTGCTCGGCATTGGCCGTATCGCCTGGGGGGCTTTGGGGGGAAGGTTTGTATATATCTTTCTTTACTACGGGAGCCGGGTTTACCGGAGCCGGTTTTTCCGCGGCCGGAAAACCCGGATTCCGGTGAATCCCGTTGTCGGCAATAGCGGGCGCTGACTCCTCCCGCGCGGGTTGATCCGGATCCTCGTCGGGCTGCGGCTCGTCATAGAAAACCATGTATTGCCCGACGATGCGGCCGCCATCGTCGCGCTCGAATTCCTTGGTGGAATAGCGCGCTTCGCGCAGCTCGCGCAGGATGCGGTGGATCTTGTCCTTGCCGACATTGAATCGCTTCATGAGCTGTTCGGTGATCACCTGCCAGCCCTGCGGCTTCGAGATGATGTAGACGAGGACACCGAGTGCGTCGGCCGAGAGCCGCTCGTCGTTTACCAGCTGATTAGGCGCGACCGTGTATTCGCGGTTGCGCTTGCGCTTAATAATGGTTGGACGCCTGGGCGCGGTCATGCGGACTTCGCCTGTTTCGTTTTGCTGCGATCTTCCTCGGCGAGCTCGAGCCGCTGCAGATGCATCGCTGCAAACAGATCGCCGAGGCGTTGAAAGAGTGCGAGCCGTGCGGCCGCCAGGTTCGCAGCCTTGTTCGGCCGCGGCGAGATCATTGTCGCCGGCGTCAGGTGATCGACCCATATCCCGTGGTTGAGGTCGCCCTCGACCACGCCGACGGCTACGTTGCCGATCATCGCGACCTCTCGACCAGATTGAGCCTGCTTGAAAACGAGGAGCGGCATCAGCGTGCTTGCTCCTCGAAGAAATCGCCGATCGCGCAGGCCTGCCTACGCCGCGCTTTAACGCCGGCAACGCGAGCAGCACGATCGTAGCGATTGTGGCAGCGCTGACAGAGCGCTTTCAGATTGTCATCGGCGCAGTTTTCAGGCTGGTGATCCAGGTGCGCGACGGTGAGCACAATCCTGATGACGCGCAGCTTATGCTTTGATCCTTCGCACGAGGCCATTTCGCCTGGTTGTGGCCAGGTCAGCCTCAGCCCGTTATCGACGGTTGGCAATGCTTCGAAAAACCTGCCGTCCGGCGTGCGGCCGCCGAGTTTATAATTTTCGATGCCACATTCTTCGCATTTGTTCTTCGCGCGCGCGCGGATTCGGGCCGAGATCTCGGCCCAATCTTTCGGGTAACGTGCCTTGTTTTCCGCGCGTATCGGCATCAGCGCGTTTCCTTCGATTGAATGTCGAGGCTGCGCATTAAATTGGCGGCATCCGCATGCTTCGCGTGGCCGATCCACGCAGCCAAGAAACGACGTTCACGTTCACGATCGCCGGCAGCGCGGTATGAGGCGAGTTTTCGCCGCGCGCGCGTCACGCTGGCCCGACGAAGCAATTTGTGAGTGGGCCAGATGCGATAGCCGAGGAAATTGATGCCGCGCGATATAGGCGCGATCTGCCACTTCGAAAATCGAAGGTATAGGTGATGGCGCGAGTAGCGCTCGATCTCATTCTTCAGCTTGCGAAGATGCTCGGAGCTGGTGCCGAGAACGACCAGGTCGTCCATGTAGCGGTACCAGTGCTTTTCGCCGAGCGTTTGCTGCAGATGCCGGTCGAGCGTCGCACCTGTGTAGTAATTGGCGAAGATCTGTGACGTCAGACTGCCGATCGACAACCCGATCCCCTGCCGTGGAATCATGGCTTCAAGAACGCGCAAGGTGGCGCGGCATGAAATCTTTGCCTCGATCAGCTTCCATAGTGTCGGCAGCTCGATCGATGCGAAATAGCGGGAGAAATCCGTTTTCAGAAAATAGCAACTCTCGGTGAAACGAGTGAGATGACGCAAGTCGCTCTGCAGGAGCCGGACGCCGGCGTGCGTTCCTTTGCCTTCGCGACAGGCAAATGCTCGTGGCAGCATCGCCCTATCGAAAATCGGGCCAAGGATGATACAGATCGCCTGTTGTGCGACGCGATCGCGGAATGGAAGTGCTGAGATCAGCCTGCGCTTCGGATCGAAGATATAAAATTCATGAGGCTCGCCTGCGACGTATGTGCCGTTCCGCATTTCGCGCGCCAGCTCGTCGAGATTCAGAGCGTCGTATTCCTTGAAATCGAGATATCCAGGCGATAGTCGCTTTCCGCGCGCTGTCAGCTGATAGGCGCGCAGCATGTTTCTGGGCGAAGCGATTTGCCCGATCAGATTCCGATACCGTTTTGCCATGAAGTGCTCGTTGAAAAGAAAGCCGGCCGCGGGTCTCGAACCACATCCCGAGAGATTCGGCCTACGCCCCGCTATGCCGGACCGCGCAGTGTCTTCGCCGAAGCGGGACACGCGGGCTGACCACCGATCTTGATCGAGAGGAATTGCCTCTGTGGCCGACCGGCGCGACCGTGGTACGCGCCGAGTCATAATCCGGTCGTCACTGCGGCCGCGCGCCCCGATATTGTCGTTCGAGTTCTCCGGCCAGTTGTAGGCCACGTTCGCGTAGCGCGAGCCCGCGTTCGAGCCGTTGATCCAGGAACCGCCGAAGATGCTTGCGCGCGGCTGCATCACTTCCCCGCTTGCCCCCTGAGCTTTCCGATCCACGAATTCAGCATTCCGCCAGGCTGGGCGAGCAGCGTGAGCGCCGCCGTCCGTTGCTTTGGCGAAATCACATGAATGTGTTCCAGAAAGCGCAGATGTGAACGCAACGTCGCGAACTGGGCGTCGACGGAGTAAAGCCGCGATACCTGCCGCGATTTCGATGCGTGATGGAGATCCCCGATCGTCACGAACATCGCGCCGAGCACGACGTCCCGAAGGACGCCGTGCTTGCGTGGGCATGTTTGCAAGATCGGGTAGAGATAGGTCACAAATGCCTCATATTTCTCGACGATCGCCAAGCCTTCAGTGCTGGAATTTTCGTCCCTGACGATCGTCATCTTGGGTTGTTCAAACGCCGCCGCTGTCGCGGCGGCTAAACAAGCTGCAGGTGGTCACTGCGGCCGCGCGCCCCGAGAGAGTCGCTCGAGTACCCCGGCCAGAGGTAGGCCACGTGCGCGTAGCGCGAGCCCGCGTTCGAGCCGTTGAGCCAGGAACCGCCGAAGAGGCTCGCGCGCGGCTCGTGGGGGTCACCGTCGTGACCCCACACCCACATGTTGCCGGTCGCCTGCATCACGCCGAACTTGCTGGTGCGCGGAGCGTCCAGCTTCGTTTTCTTGGGGTCTTTGTCGGCAGATGACCTTTCCTTCACGCCATAAGCGGCCGCGGAGAATTCGGTCACGCTGAGAAGCTGTTTCCCGTGATCCTTCATCACCTGGACGGCGGTTGCGTAATCGAGATTATCGAAAACGCCATCATCGATTTTGACGGGAGGCTCGTCACCGTCGGCGATCCGAACGCCGAACTTGCTGGTACCATCCTTGTTGTGATCGGCGCCGAGCAGATAGATGTCGCACCAGAATTTCTCGCCGAACATTTCGACGAGTGTCATTCCGCGCGGATCTTCACAGGCGGGATGGAAATTGATGTCCCATGCGGAATAGGGATTGATCGCCGGCGTCTCGTCACCGCCTTTGCGCTCGGTCGCATTGCCGCCGGGCGCGAAATGGAAGCCGCCGATCAATTGATCGAGGCTACTAACCTTGGCTTTTTCGCAGAGTGGGGCGCCATCTTTGAGCCAGACATAATAGTCGGTGCCGGGAACGAAGCCTCCCTCCGGAGGAGCAATCGGCGTGTCTCCCGAAAATTTTACGCCGTTGAAAATCGTACCTGCCTTGATGGCGATGGCTGATGCGCCCGAAACTACGAATGCAGGCAGGTTAGGATCTGCTTTCACCAGAACTGATTTCTCACTTTTTACTTCCGAATGTTTGTTCATGAGTCAGGTCTCCAAGGATTGTCCGCGACCCGCGGACGGGGTTAGACTTTCTTCTTGCTTTCGGATTTTCCTGTCGGCCCCGTGTAGGCTGACGTTCTCAATTCAGGCGGCAGCCAGCCCGTCGACGGCACCTTCGCTATAGTGAATTTCTGGATATCCGCGGCACTCTTTTCGGCGAGCTGCTTGGCCTGGTCGGGACCGAGCGCCTCGCGGATCGCGCGCAGGCAGAGCGCCTTTGAGACGGTCTTGAAATAGTCTGCGGCGTTGAATTCGGATTGCAGACTTTTCTCCAAGTCCCGCGGCTCGATCGCGCGCAGAACCGCGATAACGTCTGGATGCTCGAGCGGCGGCTCGCCGCCTTGTCTATGAAGGAAACTGAAGCTTGCGCCTGCGAGCCTCGCGAGCGCTGCGAGCTTCTGTTTCGGCGAGAGCTTCTGCACCCGCTTCAACATTTCCGCGAATTCAGCGCCGCTAATGATGTCATCCGCGAGTTCACCGCCAACGCGCAGACAGATCTTCTCCTGGTAGGGCTCGCCCTCACTCATCAGCCCCGCAATCAGGATTTCCATGCCCAGGTCGACGTCGAGCTCGACCGCCTTCGCGGCCGCGCGGGTGAGCGTCTCGGAAAGGCGGTGCTTCAAATCGTATGGGATGGTGGTTTTAGAATCGGCCCGCTTCTTCGCTTCTTCCTTCGCCTTTTTCTCGGCGGCCTTTTGCTCGGCCGGTGAAAGCTTTTTCGCCTTTACCGCCTCGACCGGCGCTTCCTTCGGCCGGATGACCCCGTACTCGATCTCGAGATCGCCCTTCTCGTCGATCGAGACGATGCAGCCCGATTTCGCTTTGTCTTCCGGCTTGTAGGAACGCGCCCGCGCCTGCATTTGGATTTTCTCGCCCTCGCGCTCGGCTGCGTCCTGTTCAGCGCGGATGACATCGTCGCGATCCCAATTCGTGAGCTCATCAATCTCGTCGAGTCGCTTCTTTTCTTCGGCCGTGTACTGCTCCTTGAAAGGAATCTTCTGCCAGTTGCGCCAGTGATTGGGCTTGGTCGGCAGATCTTCCTCGGGAAGCGCCCATGACCAGCCTTCGGCTTTGAGCCGATTGCATTCGTCGTTGAGACGTCGGAAGGCCAGCCGCTCTACGAGCTTCACATCCTTGGTCTGGTGATCGTCGCCGAATAGATCCTCGTTGACCTTTCCGCCTTCTGCGCGAACCGCTTCGACGCCGACAAACTTGACCAAGCTCGATACCCGTTCATCGGACTTGCTCAGCTTCTCGCGCACCGAGTATTCGGACGATATGCCACCCGATTTCTTGAGCGCCTTAAATGCGCTCTCTTGCTTGTCGGCGTCGGGCTCGATCGTGAAGATTTTGGCGATGTCGGCTTTTATCTCGCCATTGCGCCAGGCATCGCGGATGGGCTTCGCGAGATTGCCGAGTGCCATCGTCTGGTTGAACTGCCGGCGGCCCAGATTATACCGCTTCATGATCTCGTCGTCGGAGACCTTGTCCTTCCGGAGCTGCGCGAAGGCCTCGTAGACGTCGACTGGATGTGCCTCCGTGTGCACGATCGCTGTTGCCAAGCTCGTATCGCGCGCCGCCTTTTCGTCTTCCTCGCGCACCTCGATCTTGATGAGATGATCTTCTTTGATCGCGCCTTCCTGGGCGAGCTCGGCGAAGGAAGCGAGCCGCTTGCCGCCATCTGTCACGAGATAATCGACGCCGTCGCCTGCAGGCCGAACGATCAGCGGTGCAATCTGTCCCTTTTGCATCAGCGAGGCCTTGTAGATCGGCTCGGAGCCGCGGCCTGCCTGTCGAATATTTGCCGGATCGTATTTCAGTCTCGAAAGCGGAACTTCATGCGGATGGTTCATGGTGTGACTCCTGTTGAGGATGAAATTCATGCGACAGCTTCTGGCGTCCGGCGCAGGAAATCGGGAATGTCGAGATCGTCTTGCTTGCTTGCGGGAAAACACGCATCGATGGCCTCAACGCCAGTCGGCGCAGGGCTACAGCCTTTCTTGCACTTGTCTTTCTCGATCGCCGCGAGCGCGGCTTCAGCTAGCGTTTGCTGTTTCGGTTCAGGGGCTTTCAGCTTGTCGATGACGTCGACGCCATCGTCGGCGGTTTCGACTTCATTGCCCCATGCTTCCCAGCCGTGCGGCGCTGCGCCGCGATGGAAGAGCACCATCTTTCGGAGTTCCGGATAGTATTCGGCGATCATCCGGAAGTAGAAATCTGGCTTGCGGGAATGCTCTCGCTTTTTCGATCGCTCGATCGAGGGATAGAGCGCGCTCCTGGGCGGTGACGGAATCTTCCCGCGGGTAAAAACAAGCAGCAGCTCGTGCTGGTTTCGCGCCCAATAGCCGGTGCCGGCGACTTCCTTGTCCCAGGCGTAGCAGGACTTGTATTCGAACCCGCCCCAATGTTCCTCGGCGAGCTTGATCGTATTCGCGAGCCAGGGGATTGTCGTCCAGCAGAACATCACGCAATCGTCGGCCGCCAGATCATCGATCGGCAGCACCGCGAGCTGGTCAAAATCCATCGTCGGGTAATGGTTCTCGATCGAGCGATCGGTGAAGCCGGATTCAAACCGCGTCGGAGGATCGAGATAGAGCACCGGAACTTTCTCGCCGGTCGGCAGCGGTGTATTCCCTTCGGTAATTCTCTTGATGTTGTCGATCGCGGCCTTGCGCCGCTCCTGCATGTTGGTCGCGCGGATCTCCTTGGCCTTGGCGAGAATTTCCTTCGGGCCCTTCGCCACGATCTCGCGCTGCTCTTCGTGCGACAGCTCGGCGAGCTCGGCTGCGGATGCGAGCTTGATCCGGCCGTCGCGCACGGCCTCCTGCAGCTCACCGCTGCCCTTTGCCTTGATTTCGGCTGCCGACGCCACGGATCGGACTGAAACGCCAGTTTTTTCGGCCGCCTCGGCGCGGGTCGTTCCTAGGTCAAGATGCAAATTTGCATCTTGACCATCGCCCTGCGCTTCCGATGATTTGCGGTTGCCGCCATGCTTGAAAGACTCGATATCGGCCGCGACCATCGCGCGCTGCGAGGCATTGAGCTGCCGCCGCAGGAAATTCTCGCGCATCACGAATTCGAGCGGATCGTCGCCGTCGCCTTCTTCCGAGCCGAAGATACGGAACGGGATCTCGGTTTCCGGGATACCGGCGGCGCAGGCCGCCTCATAGCGGTTCACGCCGTCGAGGATGGGCGCGAGCGATGAATCGTCGAAGAGTACGATCGGGCGCCGCACACCGTCCCGCGCGATCGATTCGAAGAACTCGCGTTTTTGGTCGGCCGCGATCTTCGGAAACATCCTTGCAAGTTCGTGCACCGGCCGAAGAGCCGGCCGCGGATCCCTGGTCGTCATCGCGGCACCTCCCCGATTTCGACCAGCATTGGAGGCGGGGTTGAACCGAGAATAATTACGTGAACAGGAGCGCCTTTATTCAGCGCTTCGAGCTCGGCCGGTGTCGGAATCCAGGCACTCACCATTTGCGGAGTGCCAGGACCGTTAACGGGACAATTCACGATCTCGTCGCGGATTGGCAAACCGAGATAGCCTTGGGATTTACCGCAAACACGAGTGCATCCTTCCACTCTTCCGATCTGCATTAGATGAGCCTCCCGTTGACGCGCTTCTCCAGCGCGACGCAGTCCGGACATTTGTGTCGCCAGACCTTCGTCGCGCCCGACAATTTCGGAATGATCCGCCAGCCGCATTGCTTGAACGCTTCGAGACAGACGGGGAACGATCCCGTGATCGCGCCGGCGTCGTATTCGGCATGGCCGCTCGAGCAGAAGTCGCAGGCGATCTGCCACACAGAGAGCTTTGCGCCGTGCTGCATCATGGCTTCAGCCCTTCAGCGAACACTTGGCCGAAGATCGATTGAAGCGCCTTCTGCATGCCGCAGCTCTCGGCTGCGTCCTTCGATCTCGCGCGCTTGAAGATTTCTGGAATGCCCACGCGCTCGATTGCTGCGTTACGGCGAGGGTGTTTTCGCCAACCCGGCACTTGCTGATATATGGCGCACAGAGCCTTTACGATCGAGCCGCGGACGAATCCGATATTTCCATCGCCAGTCTTTGTGATCGTTTCGAGCGCCGCCAGAAGATTGTCGTGCCCATAAAATGCATATGCGCGCCGTAGCGCCGTGGCGGCAAATGTTTCGCCAGGACGCATGTCGACGATCTTTTTGGGATAGCGGCAGATCGAAACGCCGCCTTTATCGCAAAGCTTCTGCAGCGCGATCGCGTCCTCGTCGCCGCCGGCGACGAATGCGTGGAACATCTGCATCGAGGAGATGCGGGTGACATTGCCGTTGATCGCCGTGAAAGCGGCAGCCTGCTCGGCCAGATCGGCCTTGACGAGGTAGCAGGGAATTTTCTTGATGCCGATCCTCGCAGCTGCGGTCGCACGATGTTGACCGTCGATGATCGGATAGCGGCCTCGCTTTACGTCGACGACAACGACGGGCGCGAACATCGACCAGCGGAAGCATTCGGTGATGAGGTTCAGCGTGCGCTTCCCCTTGCCGACGATGTCGCGCTGATAGCTCAAATCCACGCCGAGCTTCTTGATCTCGATCCACTTCAGCTTGGGCTTCGGGCCTGTATCGAGCTGGAATTTCTCGCCTGGGCTCACGAACGGCGACGGATCGATGGGCGATAGCTTCTGCATCGTCATGCCGGCACCCCGGTGAAGCATGGAAAATCCGCACGGAATGCCAGCAGCAATTTTTCGCGAGCCTCTTCCGGCGCCCAAACCTTTCCGATCGAAACCGGGAACGGCTGCAGATCCTCCATGCCCTTCGGCGCGACCGGCGGCAGCCCAGGCATGAGATCGCGCCATTCCGTGAGCAGCATCTTCCAGTCGACCATTTTCACTTCGCGCTCGATGTCGAGCGGAACGGGCCACTGCAGGCCTGCGGCGATGTGTGTTGCCGCCATGTGCCGCATCTCGAACTCGTCGTCGGCGCTGTCGACGGCCATCACGAAAGCCGCGATTTGATCGGGCGTGAAACTGCCGCTCTTTTCGAGCGTCTCGCGCAGACAAACCTTGCGCGCTTTCTTCTTCGGCGTCGGATCGTCGCCTGTATATTCATGAGCATCGTGCGCGCGGAAATACGGCCGCGCGCGCGGTGAGCAGAAGCGCCCGCCCATGACTAGGTGCTGCGCGACGGAGTAGCGTTTCACCGGCACGTTGCCGAAGCGGTATTCGCCCGAGAGCTGATGTGCGATATCCTCCCAGACGAGATCGTTCGGATCGGGATGCGCCATGTTGATATCGCGGCCGCTGCCCGTCCTGAACAGGAGCGCCGGATCGCGCCGTGGGCGCCTTGTCCTGGGCGCTATGGTGACGGGGTTGCTCATTCGGGCTTGTCCAGGCGGAATTGCTCGTAGACGGGAATTTCGCCGCTGATGTCCGTCTGCTCGCGCAGGATCCGCGGGCCGCGGGTGAGGAACGATGCGGTGAGCAGCCCCAGGAAGAATCCGAGAAAGCCCGCCACGATCGACCACGCCAGAAACAAGAGAAGAAACTTGCCCATCAGCCCGGCTCCTCGCCCGTCCTGTTTTGCAGAATGCTGATTTCGAAGCGCACCAGATCGATGTGCGCCTTCACGATCGCGGCCTGCAGCCCGAGCACTTCGCCGCGTGCGCGGACCATGCGGAAAATTGCGTCGATCAGGAGCGCCGCCTCGACGCAAAGCTCCTGGCCGTCGAACGGAATGCCGTCGTTGAAGAATTTCCGGATGTGCGGATCGCGCCACTGGCAGAGCCGCGTCATCACGCGGTCGGCATTCGCCTGCGTTGTTTCGAGCGGCTCGTGGCCGGCGTGCTCGGCCGCGTCGATCGCGGCTTTCGCGACGGAGATCAGCACGCAGGTTTCGGTCATTAGTCCGCTCCCGCTGCTTGGGCCCATCGAGGATCTTGGCCATCACAGAAAGCGGCGCGCGCCGAGCCGTAGTGGCGCGCGTCAGCAGCGCCGAAAGGCACGGCAAATCCGCCTGGTACGCTAGGGCTACGGCCCTTCGCCCCCTGGGGCTTCGACGCTGCGAAACTATCGAGCGGCTTCATCGTCGCCGCCTTTCTCGGAAGTCTTTTCCGGCCACTTGCCGGTCTTGATGAACTCGGCGAGGCTCGTGAAAAACGCGGAAAGCTGCTCGCCGCGACGCGCGACCCACAGCGAAAAGGCAACACTCTTCCGTTTCAGCACGAGGGATTCCCCGCCGATCGTTCGCCGTGCCGGTCACGGCCCCACTCACGCTTTACGCAAACCGTTCCGGGCTAGTCGCCCGAAAAAGCCTCAATGCGTTTCCGGATCTCGGCCTGGCTGCGGCGCAGCCGCCGGATCTCGACGTTCTCCTTGAAATCTTGAAACCATTCCGGCTTGTCGTCACCGAGCATGGCTTCCAGAAAAGCCAAACCCTCGCGCGAGCGCAGGAGGCGCACGAGCGCCGGCGCGTCGAGGTTGAATTTGCGGGCTAGATAGTAATGGCATTGCCGCTGCGAGCGGCCGGTGCGCGAGGCGAGCTCGGCTGCGGTTTTTCTCGGCCACAGCTTACGCGCGACTGCACCCACTGATTGAATCAACTGCAAGGAATTGCAGCTTTTGCTGCAAGATGCCTCACCGGCTTCGATTGCCTTTGGAACTGTCAAGGTGCAATTCGGTTTCATGGTTAAGCCGACTTTCGCAGCGCACGATTGCGGCCCCGCGCCGCAGGGGGATATACTCCTAGGATGCGGGAGAGGCCGAAATCATGGGCAATTGTTTGCGTACGCCGCAGCCGAAGATCATTGCCCCGGCTGTGGTGGAAGATCTTTTCTGCAATGGCGTTCACGCGGTAGAACTTGTCGAAAATTCCTGCGTGCGGTTCATACTGTACCGCGACTGCATTCCTGTCCTGGGCGAAGCGGAGCCCGGAACGCGCGTGCATTTGCGCAATGTGATATTTCCGCTTTCCGCGATCTGGCCCGCGATCGATCTCACGACCCGCACGCTCGGCCGCGACATGCTCATTGCGGCAGCCCGCAATGGCTTCAAATTTTTGTGTTGAACGTTTCATACGGCAGCCTCCGCTTTGGTAAAGGCCGCCGTGATCTGTTCAGCGGTGACGCCGGTGACTTCCTGAATTTTTGCCCATCGACGGGGAGCGGGCATCATTTCGGCGCGCTCCCACCCGGCGAATGTATTGACGTTGACGCCGATCGCATCCGCGTCCTGCTGCTGGCTCGTTCCTCGCCGCAGTCGGCTCGCTTTCAGCGGATGGACGGAATCGCTCATGACTCCGCTATTAGCAAAACGCATAGCGATTGCAACTCGCACTATGCGTTTAACGAATACTGACGGTATAACAATGGGTTGGCAGACTGTGGCTATGAAGAAGCAGTCTCGCCGGCCGCAGGTCAGGCCTCGCAAGCTCTATCTCGCGGAGCGCAGGAAAGCGGCCGGCTTGCGCCAGATCGATATCGCGCAGAAGCTGAAAAAAGACGTAAATACAATAGCTTCATGGGAGCGCGGCGAGATCCTGTTGGGTGAAATTACCCTCGCCGAATATGCCGAATCAGTGGGTTGCGAACCGGATGAATTGTACTATCCGCCCGACGTCCCGAACGCCAATGCGCTCCTTCGCGATCAGCCAAAAGACGTGCAGGATCAAGCTATTAATGTTCTCCGCGCGCTGATAAAGCCGAACAAATAAACTTTAAGCGATTGTAATCGCTACATAATTGCCGAAACTCCTGCGGCCGCACCCACAGCCTCGCGCATAGCGGCGGAATTATCCACTGCGTTTTGCATATAGTTCAGCTTGGCAATCACTATGCGTTTCGCTTATAGTGTCGGGCAGCCGATTCATTCGGCTGGAGGCTCCGGCATTGTCTGTTCCCGCTATCGGCCATGATCGCGCAGGCAGTGCCGGAGCCGTGAGCCCCCGCGCCCGAACCGCCGAAATCGGCCGCCCCGCTCCCCCGCGCATTCCCGGACATCGCATCCGCCCCGTGGAGGGGAAATGACCTACATCGAGACCGACCGCGCCGCCCGCGCGCGCCGCGCCGCCGCAAGGCTCGGCATCATCACCCCCGAAATGAACCGCGCCTATCAGGCGCTCTGCATGGGGCCTCTGAAGCGCGCCGGAGCCGGCTTCGTCGATGCCGCCGGCAACCCGCATCTCTTTTCCGTCGTCGATGCCCTGAAGCGCCGCGGCATCGCGCTCGTCGACAAATACGGCGCCTGTCTCTCTCCGGAGAAGCAATATGAACAATCTGCCTGATACCCCGCCGCGCGGTCCTTACACCGGGGAGCGAGGGATGAAATGAGGCGCTCTTTTGCCGCGGCGATCGGAGCATTTCTTGCCCTCCCCGCTATCGCCGGCGAATTCATCGTACAGGGCAAGCCGCAGGTGATCGACGGCGATTCGCTCCGCATTGGCGCCGCCGAAATCCGCCTCTATGGAATCGATGCGCCCGAAGCACGGCAGCTCTGCTTTCTCCCACTCTATGACGGCCAGATCGCCTACAAATGCGGACTGATCGCCCGCGTTAAGCTCGCGAAGATCATCGGCGAGCAATCCCTTTCCTGCCAGCCGCTCGACCGTGACCGCTACGGCCGTCTCGTCGCTTGGTGCGTTCTGCCGGACGGCGAGATGGACGTGGCAGAAGTGCTCGTCCGCCAGGGATGGGCGATCGTGCTACGCGACAACGAGCAGATCGCGCCGCATCGGATCGAACGCTACGCCGCCGCGCAAGCAATGGCGAAAGAGGATCGCCTCGGCCTCTGGCAAACCGAATTCGAAATCCCCGCGCGCTGGCGCGCTGAACGCAGGGGCGAGTGATGCTTGCACTGCTTCGGCTCGCCAATCTCCGCCGGCAAAGGGAATGGGACAAGGAAAACGGCATCAGCCTTGAATATCGCGGCAATGAACTCGCGGGCGAGGTCGGCGAGGCATGCAACATCATCAAGAAGATCGCGCGCGAACGTCTCGGCATCCAGGGTTCGCGCGCTACCGTCGAGCAGCTTGCAGAGGAATTGGCCGATGTAGTGATCTGCGTCGACCTGATCGCGATGGCGGAGAACATCGATCTCCGCCGCGCCTTGATCGAGAAGTTCAACGCAACGTCCGAAAAATATGGCCTTGAAACAAGGCTCGTCGATGAGGCCGCGGAATGACCGACCACGGCACCGCGATCGAATGGACGCACCGCCCCGGCACCAAGGGCGAGACCTGGAATCCGACGCTCGGCTGCTCGATCGCCTCGCACGGTTGCATCCGTTGCTACGCGGCGAAGAGCGCATGGCGCAAGAACTTCAACCCGAAAACGCCGCAGTATCACGGCCTCACGCGACGCGTGAACGGCCATCCGGTCTGGACCGGCGAGCTGCGCCTCGCCCCGGAGGCCACGCTCCTGAAGCCGCTCGGCTGGCGCGAGCCGCGTACCGTATTCGTGAACTCGATGTCCGACCTCTTCCACGAGAACGTGCCCGACGAATGGATCGATCGCGTTTTCGCGATCATGGCGCTCTGCCCGCAGCACACCTTCATCGTGCTCACGAAACGCGCGCAAAGGATGTACCAATATTTCGATGAAACTGTGAAGCAGTTCCGTTCGCAAATTCAGAATTATATTTCGATGGCACGCGGTCTTGCGCCCGATTGCGAGCGGCCGTTCAACGTAGATTTCCTACATCTGCCGAACGTCTGGCTCGGCGTTTCGGCCGAGGATCAGGAGCGCGCCGAGGAGCGCATTCCTCTCCTGCTCGCGACACCGGCAGCGGTCCGCTTCATCAGCGCCGAGCCCCTACTCGGTCCGATCGATCTCGCACGGATCACTCGCGTCGGAGACGGAATAAAATACGACGCTCTGCGCGGGCTCCGATCTTTCGTGATCGGCGCGGATGGCGATGGCCGCGCCATGTACGATGCGCCGGAAAAACTCGCGCGCCTCGACTGGGTGATTGTCGGTGGCGAAAGCGGCAAGGATGCGCGGCCAATGCATCCCGCCTGGGCGCGATCGCTGCGTGATCAGTGCGCCGCCGACGGCGTGCCGTTCTTCTTCAAGCAATGGGGCGAGTGGGCGCCGCACCGTATCGAACCCGGGGGAGATCTTGGCGGCGATATTCGCGCCGGTCGCGTCAAGATCGTGCACCCCACCGGGCAATCCGACGTCGAAGTCGCTATAGCGACCAGCGGCCGCGGCACGATTCCGGGATCGTGCTATATGGCTTGTATCGGCAAACGCGCGGCGGGCAATTCTCTCGACGGCGAGCATCACCTCGCCTGGCCGGTGCAGCCATGAGCCGCGCTAAGGAAGCCCTCCGGGCGAAATACGGCCACATCACCCCCGAGTTCGTCGACCGTGAGCTCGGCGCCTATCTCGCCGCCGTGAGCCCGGAGACATGGGATCATTATGTCGCGATCGGCCGCATTCCGCCGCCCGAGCCCGGCTTTCCGGAATCCACACCCCGCTGGTTTTGGCCCGCCGTCCGCTCTAAGCTGCGCGGCAGCCGGGACGACGCCGCTCCCGGCATCGATCGCGCAGCCTTGCGTGCCGGGAATGTAGCGGATGGGCCGTCGACGAGCCGTGGGCATTGAACTGCCCGAGCATGTGCATGCCGTCCGCTCCGGCGGAAAAGTCTATTTCTATTTCCAGCGCGGGCGCGGCTCGAAGTCGCCCGGTCCCCGGATTTCGCTTCCCAATGATCCGCAGAGCGAAGCCTTCTGGCGGGAATATGACTCCCTCAATCCGAAGGGCGCGACGAAAGACACTGTCGAATGGCTTGTCGAGGAATACAAGCAATCCGAGAATTTCACGCGCCTCGCCGCGCAGACGCAGGAAGTCTATTCGATCTCGCTCCGCCGCATCGTGCGCGCCTGGGGCGACTTGGGCATCGCGGAGATCACGCCGCTTGCCGCCACGAAGGCGCGTGACGCGTTGAAGGAAACGCCCGGCATGGCGAACCAGCTCGTCGCCGTAGGGCGCATTCTATACGATTGGGCGATCCCGCTTGGCATGAAGCCCGGCCGCGATCAATCGAATCCTTTCGACAAGGTCTCGCCTCTTGACCTGCTCGATCGCGGCTACATCCCATGGCCGCAATGGGTGCTCGATTACGTCGAGCAGAACGCATGGAACGACCTGAAACGAATGGCGCGCCTCGGCGTAATGACCTGCCAGCGCGAAAGCGACCTTGTCCGCATGGGCAAGAAATTCCGCGAAGGGCGCGGGCTATGGTGTCGCCCCAAGAAAACGCGGCGCCGGAGGCGCTCATTTCTTATCCAGCTTTCGACCGCCGACGCGCTGGAGCTCGACCAGTGGTCGGAATCGCCGATCGTGTTCACGAACGCGCGTTTCAAGAAGCCCTGGTCGCATTACCGCGAGGATCTCTACCTCTACACGCCCCGCGGTGTGCCCTATAACGAGACGAGCCTCCGCTCGCGCTGGATCCGCTGGCTCAAGCGTACGGGGGCCGGGAAGCGTCTATGCAAGCTCTGGCGTGAGTGGGTCGAAACGCAGGTCGAAAAATACGACTGGGACTTCGAGCCCGAGGACGCGACGTGGCCGCATATCCATGGCTTGCGCGCGACCGGCGTCTTAAAGCGACTGGGCGAAGGACATTCGGTCGAGCGCATCTCGAACGATGTCGGCATGGATCCGAACACCATCGAGCGCTACATGCGCTTCCGCGATCAGGTGAAGGTCGGCGAAGCCCTGCGGACGAAGCTCAGTGTCGTGAAGGAATGATTTTTACATTCCCGCCTTAAGCCATTGGGATTGCTTGGGACGATTTTCGCGGCAAATGTAAAACGGATTGAGCAAAAACAAATACTTAGAAAAAAGCTCGTTGATCTACCGTTGAACTATCCCCCAATGGCGGCTTGGAAGCAGGAGTGCGATAGCACCGGGCAGCCTGATTTTCAAACCCCTATTCCGTTACGATCCTGAATTTTCGAGT
>JAJPHK010000122.1 GCA_021325315.1 Alphaproteobacteria bacterium | reverse complement strand
GCCTCGGCGCGCTCGGCAAGCTCGGCGGCCGTTATCCAGCGCTCGGCGAGTCTCTTCCACGTTGTCTTGGAATCGCGGTCGGTACTCGCGCGCGCCATTCGATTGCATTCGGCAGCGTGACGGCGAAATTCGGCAGAAGGAACCATGGTCTGCATTCTCTACGGCCCTAACCACGCAAAAGAACGTGGAAGAGAAACTTTGGTTCCGCAGGGATTTGACGAAAAAAAAGAACGCTTCGAGAACGCTTGCATGATGAGAACAAATAGGGTACATTGTCCCTGTTCTGTTCTTTTCGGTTCGCAACGCCCTTCTTTCTGTACCTCATCCACTAGGCACGCACGCGGGAGCCCTTTATGTCGCAATCAACAGCAGCCCTCCGACTCGTTGAAAGCAATTCCATGGACAAGAACAAGGCGCTCGACGCCGCCCTTTCGCAGATTGAGCGCAATTTCGGCAAGGGCTCCATCATGCGTCTCGGCAAGAAGGGCAAGACCCTCGATGTGGAGGCGATTTCCTCGGGCTCCCTGGGCCTCGATATCGCGCTCGGCATCGGCGGCCTCCCCAGGGGCCGGGTGGTCGAGATTTACGGGCCGGAATCCTCGGGCAAAACCACGCTCGCGCTGCACGCCATCGCCGAATCGCAAAAGCGCGGCGGCACCTGCGCCTTTATCGACGCCGAACACGCGCTCGATCCGACCTATGCCAGGAAGCTCGGCGTCAATGTCGACGACCTTTTGATCTCGCAGCCGGTCGCCGGCGAGCAGGCGCTCGAGATCGCCGACACGCTCGTGCGCTCCGGCGCGATCGATATTTTGGTGGTCGATTCGGTCGCGGCGCTGGTGCCGCGTTCCGAGCTCGACGGCGAAATGGGCGACGTGCAGCCCGGCTCGCAGGCGCGCCTCATGAGCCAGGCGTTGCGCAAGCTCACGTCCTCCATCTCCAAGTCGAACACGATGGTGATCTTCATCAACCAGATCCGGATGAAGATCGGCGTCATGTACGGCTCGCCGGAAACCACCACCGGCGGCCATGCGCTCAAGTTCTACGCCTCCGTCCGCCTCGATATCCGCCGGATCGGCGCGATCAAGGAGCGCGACGAGGTGATCGGCAACCAGACCCGCGTCAAGGTCGTCAAGAACAAGCTCGCGCCCCCGTTCAAGCAGGTCGAGTTCGACATCATGTACGGCGAGGGGGTCTCGAAGACGGGCGAATTGATCGACCTCGGCATCAAGGCGGGGGTCGTCGAGAAGTCCGGCGCCTGGTTCTCCTACGACAGCCAGCGGCTCGGCCAGGGCCGGGAGAACGCCAAGCAGTTTCTGAAGGACAATCCCGAGATCGCGAACAAGATCGAGACCGCCATCCGCCAGAACGCGGGCCTGATCGCCGAGCAGATCCTCGGGCCGATCGAGGAAGACAATAACGACGCCGATGCAGCCGAGGCTTAAACGGGCCCCCGCACCGTAGGCTGCCTCGCTCGCCGCTTTTCTCGCGAGGCAAGCCTCCTTCGGCTGAACCGCCCGCCCGGACCCTGCCTGTCCGCGGCGGGCGGGTTCTTGTCCGGGGAGGGCCTGAATCCGCAAGCTTTTCCGCGGGGGCGTCTCGACACCGGCGGCCTCGCTCTATAGACATCCGCCGTTATGCACGGCGTCAACGAAATCCGCTCCACCTTCCTCGACTTCTTCCGGCAAGAAGGCCACGAAATCGTGCCTTCCTCGCCGCTCGTCCCGCGGAACGACCCGACGCTGCTTTTTACGAATGCGGGGATGGTGCAGTTCAAGAACGTCTTCACCGGCGCGGAAAAGCGCCCCTATGTGCGGGCGGTCACCGCGCAGAAATGCGTGCGCGCGGGCGGCAAGCACAACGACCTCGAAAACGTCGGCTATACCGCGCGCCATCACACTTTCTTCGAGATGCTGGGGAATTTCTCGTTCGGCGACTACTTCAAGGAGCGCGCGATCGACCTCGCCTGGCGGCTGATCACCAAGACCTACGGCCTTCCGAAAGATCGCCTCCTGGTCACGGTCTATTCCGAGGACGACGACGCCTTCCATCTTTGGAAGAAAGTCGCGGGCCTGCCGGAGTCGAAGATCATCCGGATCGCGACCTCGGACAATTTCTGGGCAATGGGCGACACCGGCCCCTGCGGGCCTTGTTCGGAAATCTTCTACGATCACGGGCCTGGGATCCCCGGCGGCCCCCCGGGCTCGGCGGACGCCGAAGGCGACCGCTTCATCGAAATCTGGAACCTCGTCTTCATGCAGTTCGATCAGCAGCCAGGCGGAAAGCGCGTGCCGCTGCCGAAGCCGTCGATCGACACCGGCATGGGGCTGGAGCGTATCGCCGCCGTCTTGCAAGGCGTGCACGACAATTACGACATAGATCTTTTCCAGGCATTGATCCGCGCGAGCGTGGAGCTCACGCATGTTCCCGCGGAGGGCGCCCACCGGGCGAGCCATCGCGTGATCGCGGATCACTTGCGCGCGTCCTCGTTTCTGGTCGCGGACGGCGTGTTGCCGTCGAACGAGGGCAGAGGCTATGTGCTTCGCCGCATCATGCGGCGCGCGATGCGGCACGCGCAGTTGCTCGGCGCGAAAGAGCCGCTGATGTGGCGGCTTGTGCCGGCGCTCGTGCGCGAAATGGGCCAAGCTTATCCCGAACTCATTCGCGCCGAGGCGCTGATTGCGGAAACCTTGAAGCTCGAAGAGACGCGCTTCCGCCGCACGCTCGATCGCGGCCTGGCGCTGCTCGAAGAGGAAAGCAAAGGGCTGAAAGCGGGCGCGAAATTCTCGGGCGAAACCGCGTTCAAGCTGTACGATACCTACGGCTTCCCGCTCGACCTTACACAGGACGCGCTGCGCCCGCGCGGAATCGAAGTAGATACGAAAGCTTTCGAGGCTGCGATGAGCGAGCAGCGCGAGAAGGCCCGCGCGGCCTGGGCGGGTACGGGCGACGCCGGCGACGAGGCGATCTGGTTCGAAATCAAGGAGAAGCAGGGCGCGACCGAATTTCTCGGCTACGAAACCGAAAGCGCCGAAGGCATTGTCTCCGCGCTCGTCAAGGACGGGAAACGCGCGGCATCGCTCAAAGCGGGCGAGCGTGGCGCGGTGGTGCTCAATCAGACGCCGTTCTATGGCGAATCCGGCGGCCAGGTTGGAGATACGGGCAAACTTGCGGCCGACGGCGTCGTGTTCCGCGTCGAGGACACGCAGAAAATGGCGGGCGACGTCTTCGCCCATTTCGGCGTCGTCGAGAAAGGCGAATTGAAAGCGGGCCTCGCGCTCTCGCTTGAAGTCGATCACAAGCGGCGAAGCGATATTCGCCGCAACCATTCGGCGACGCATCTTCTTCACGAGGCGCTTCGGCAGGTGCTCAGCGATCATGTCGCGCAGAAAGGCTCGCTGGTCGCGCCCGATCGATTGCGGTTCGACATCTCGCATCCGAAACCGATCGATCCGAAAGAAATCACGAGGGTCGAGGATATCGCGAACGCGATTGTGCTCGAAAACGCACCGGTGATCACGAAGCTGATGGCGGTCGACGACGCGATCGCTTCCGGGGCGCGCGCCCTGTTCGGCGAGAAATACGGCGACGAGGTCCGCGTCGTTTCCATGGGCGCGGGCGGCGGCAATACCTTAGGCTGGTCGGTCGAGCTTTGCGGCGGCACGCATGTCGCGCGCACCGGCGATATCGGCCTGATCGCGATCGTTTCGGAAAGCGCGGTAAGCGCGGGGGTTCGCCGGGTCGAGGCGCTCACGGGCGATACGGCGCGTCATCATCTGGAAAGTGAAGCGCGCGGCTTCCGCGATGTCGCGGCGCTGATCAAGGCGCCGATCCAGGAAGTTCCGGCGCGGCTGGAGAGCCTGATCGAGGATCGCAAGCGGCTTGAGCGCGAACTCGCAGAGGCGAAGAAGAAGCTTGCGATGGGCGGCGGCGGAGGCAGCGCGGACAACGCGGTGCGGGCGATCGGCGACGTCAAACTTCTTGCGCGCGCCGTTCAGGGCATCGAGATGAAAGATCTGAAGAGCCTCGCCGACGAGGGCAAAAAGCAGGTTCGCTCGGGCGTCGTCGCGATCGTGGGCGTGAATGCCGAAGGCAAGGCGGGCGTCGTCATCGGCGTCACCGACGATCTCGTCAAGCGATTCAATGCGGTCGATCTCGCGCGACGCGCGGCCGAGACGCTCGGCGGCAAGGGCGGGGGCGGCCGTCCCGACATGGCGCAGGCGGGCGGGCCGGACGGCTCGAAAGCGGAAGCCGCCCTCAAGGCGATCGCGGACGCGATCGGCGCCGCGTGAAGCGCGCTGGCGCAAAAACCGAGGGCCGCGCGGAACTCGTCTTCCTCCGCCATCGTCTTTACGAAATTCTCGAGCCGGGCGCGGTTGGCCACCGCAGCGCGCTGGTTGTCAACCGGTTCTTGATGATCCTGATCGTCATCAATCTCACGGCGGTGACGCTGGAATCGGTTCCGTCAATCGAGAGCCGTTATCGGGTTCTCTTCTCGGCGATCGAAGCTGTGTCGCTCATTGTTTTCACGATCGAATATATTTCGCGCGTCTGGATCGCACCGGAACACACGCCCTATCTTCATTTTCCAGCGTGGCGTGCGCGAATGAACTACATGGCGAGTGCGGAGGGGATCGTCGATCTTCTTGCCGTGTTGCCTTTCTGGCTCGCGGTCTTTTTCCCTGCGGACCTTCGGTTTCTTACAGTCTTCCGCTTTATCCGGTTTCTGAAGCTCGCGCGCCATTCCGCGGCGATGCGCTCGCTCCTGAACGCGATCTATAGCGAGCGCCGTGCGCTGTTCGGCGGGATCGTTATCCTGATCGGAACGATGATGATCGCAGCCTCGATCATGCATCTCGTGGAAAAAGACGTGCAGCCCGACAAATTCGGGACCATTCCCGACGCCATGTGGTGGGCGATCGTGACGCTCGGGACCGTGGGCTATGGCGACGTGGTGCCGATCACGCCGCTGGGGAAATTCGTCGCTGGCGTAACGATCCTGTTCGGGCTGATGATGGTGGCGCTCCCCGTGGGTATCATCGCCACCGCATTCGCGAACGAAATCCATCGGCGCGACTTCGTCGTTACCTGGAACATGGTCGCGCGGTTTCCGCTGTTCTCGGAGCTCAACGCGGCCGAGATCGCCGATATCCTGAAGCTTCTGCGTGCACAGACCTACGAGCCGGGGGAGGTGATTATCCGCCGCGGCGAGCCGGGGCACTCGATTTATTTCGTGGCGGCAGGTGAAGTCGAAATCGAGCTTCCGAAAAAGCGGGTGCGGCTCGATGCCGGCCACTTCTTCGGGGAGATGGCGGTTCTGAAGAATACGAAGCGCACGGCGACTGTCGCAGCGGTATCGCGGAGTAATCTCCTGATCCTCGACGCCCACGACCTTCACGCGCTCATGGAGCGCGATCCTCGGATCGCGGAGCGCGTGAACGAGGTGGTGCGAAAGCGCGAGGCCGAAGTGTGAGGTAGACGCGATGGCGGTTTATGCCGCCATCGCTTTCTTCATGTTCTCGTCGATCTTGTCGAGAAATCCGGTGGTCGAAAGCCACTTCTGGTCCGCGCCAACCAGGAGGGCGAGATCCTTGGTCATATAGCCGGATTCGACAGTCTCAACCGAAACGCGCTCCAAGGTGGCCGCAAACTTGGCAAGGTCGGGGTTGTTGTCGAGCTTGGCGCGATGCGCGAGGCCCCGCGTCCAGGCGAAGATCGAGGCCATGGAATTCGTCGAGGTTTCCTTGCCTTTCTGATGCTCGCGATAATGCCGCGTCACCGTACCGTGCGCGGCTTCAGATTCGACCACCTTGCCATCGGGTGTCGTGAGCACCGACGTCATGAGGCCCAGCGAGCCGAATCCTTGCGCGACAGTGTCGGACTGCACATCGCCGTCGTAGTTCTTGCACGCCCAGACATAGCCACCGGACCATTTCAAGGCGGAAGCAACCATGTCGTCGATCAGCCGGTGTTCGTAGGTGATTTTTTTCTTCTCGAACTCGGCTTTGAATTCCTTGTCGTAGATTTCCTGGAAAATATCCTTGAAGCGGCCGTCGTAGATTTTCAGGATGGTGTTCTTGGTCGAAAGATAGACCGGATAGCCGCGCGACAGGCCGTAGTTCAGCGATGCACGCGCGAAATCGCGGATGGAGTCGTCCAGATTGTACATCGCGAGCGACACGCCGCTGCTCGGTGCCTGGAAAACTTCGTGCTCGATCGTCTTGCCGTCTTCGCCGGTAAACTTGATCGTAATCTTGCCTTTGCCGGGAAATGTAAAATCCGTCGCGCGATATTGGTCGCCATAAGCATGACGGCCGATGATGATCGGTTGAGTCCAGCCGGGCACGAGGCGAGGAACGTTCCGGCAGATGATCGGCTCGCGGAAAATTACGCCGCCTAGAATATTGCGAATGGTTCCATTCGGCGAACGCCACATCTTTTTTAGGCCGAACTCCTTCACGCGGGCCTCGTCGGGTGTAATCGTCGCGCACTTCACACCGACGCCGACCTTCTTGATCATTTCGGCGGCATCGACCGTGACCTGATCCTCGGTCTTGTCGCGGTGCTCAACACTGAGGTCGTAATAGAGAAGATCGATATCGAGATAAGGATGGATCAATTTATCCTTGATCAGCTTCCAGATGATGCGAGTCATCTCGTCGCCATCGAGTTCGACGACCGGGTTTTTGACCTTAATTTTAGCCATGTGGAATGACTTTCCTAAATGGAGCTTGCGGTGGATCGGCCAGCAAAGCGTATTTTGACATCTCCCCAATCCGAGGCGGCGACGCTATAGCATCGCGTTACGTATTGAGAAAGCGAACCTTCGTAGCGGCACGATAAAATTCGTGGAAGAGCGGATGCCCGGCTCCGGTACCGACAGAACCAAGGAATGGCTCACAGGAGGCCCGACGATCATTCTGGTCGAGCCGCAAATGGGAGAGAATATCGGCGCCGTCGCCCGCGTTATGGGAAATTTCGGCCTGTCCAACCTCCGCGTCGTAAAGCCGCGCGATGGCTGGCCGAACATCGCGGCTCGGCGCTCGGCTGCGGGCGCGGACCGCATTCTCGATGAGGCGAAACTCTTCGATACGATTGAGGACGCGATCGCGGATTGCAACTTTATTGTCGCTACAACCGCCCGGCAGCACGCGCAGGCAAAAGAAGTCGTCGGCCCAGAAGAGAACGCGCGCCGGATTGTCCCAAAAATTGCATCGGGAGAGCGCGTCGGAATTTTGTTTGGGCGTGAACGGAGCGGACTCGAAAACGCGGAAGTGGGGCTTGCGGATATTGTAGTTACGCTGCCGGTGAACCCCGCTTTCGCATCGCTGAATCTGGCGCAAGCCGTCGCGATTGTCGGTTACGAATATTTTAAGTTTCGGACCAGGGGTGAGTTGCCTTTCACGGCGCCGGAGAAGTCGAAGGCGGCTTCGAAGCAACAGTTATTTTCATTCTTCAATACGCTTGAACGCGAGCTCGAACGCGTAGAGTTTTTTCGGCCGCCTGAAAAGCGCTCGACCATGCTGATTAACCTCCGTAATATCTTCAACCGCATGGTCCTTTCCCAGCAAGACGTGCGAACGCTACATGGAGTGGTCATGGCGCTCGTAGAGGGAAGGCGAGGGCCGGCGAGAGGCGGTGTTCTCGACGGACAAGAGGCGGAGGTATTGAGAACGCTGCTTGCGGAGCACTCAGCCGGAAGAGTGCCATCCGAGCGCGCGCCGGTTCGGGGCTTGGCAAGGCTTTTGCGGCGCAATCCGACCGAATCCGAGCGCATTCTGTGGACGCATCTTACGAATGACCGGCGCTTTGCAAGCCGCGGCTTCAAACGCCAGGTGCCGGTCGGCCCACATATCGCCGATTTTGTTTCCTTTCCATTGCGGACGGTAATCTTTCTTTTGCCGCCAAATGAAGGAGAAGAAGCCGCTCGCATGCGGCGGGAAAGAAACGATTGGCTTACGGAACATCGCTATAAGATCATTGAAGTACCGGCATCGGATGTCGATGCCGATGTAAGGGCCGTTCTTGACCGGCTGGATGCCGAATTCGCAACGGGTGAATAAGGGTGGCGGGGAAAACAATTTACTCGGTTCTGGTCTTCGACTCTGGTCTCGGCGGCTTGACCGTGCTTCGGGAAATCGAACGTCTGCGCCCCGATCTGCGGCTGATTTATGCTGCGGACGATGCGGGTTTTCCTTATGGGCGGTTAGCAAACGACGCGCTGGTCCAACGCGTTGCTGCCGTTGTTGGCCGCTTGGTGGAAAAAATAGAGCCCGACCTCGTCGTGATTGCCTGCAATACGGCTTCTACGCTTGCGCTTCCGGTTTTGCGCGCGCGGTTTTCCATTCCGTTTGTGGGGACGGTGCCCGCGATCAAACCCGCTTGCGAACGGTCAAAGACGAAGCGCGTGAGCGTTCTCGCGACCCCCGGCACGGTGCGGCGCGACTACACCCAGGCGCTCATTCGGGATTTCGGCGGGGGCTGCAAGGTTACCCTGGTAGGAAGCGAGAGGCTTGCGAGCCTCGCGGAAGCGGCATTGCGGGGCGAGGAAGTATCCTCGGCAGATATCAGAGCCGAAATCGAGCCCTGCTTCGCGGACGACGGCGCACGCACCGATACGATCGTGCTCGCTTGCACCCATTACCCGCTGATGCTCGATCGCCTGATTGAGCTCGCGCCCTGGCCGGTCATCTGGATCGATCCCGCCGAGGCGATCGCACGGCGTGCATCGAGCCTCCTGGGGGCACCGGGCGAGCCCGAGAACGCTCAGGTTGAAGCCTATTTCACGAGTGGAGATGAACCGAATCCTGCGCTTCTTCGCTCTCTTGCGCATTTCGGGGTAAAACCCGCGAAAAGCGATCTTCTCGTGCCGGTTTGACAATCCGGCCCGCTTCCGGCTATCTCCACCGCGCTCGGCGGGCCTTTGGGCCCGCTTGGCTTTTCCAGCACCCGCGATGGATACCGGCGCACGGTATTCCGTCTGTCGGCCGGAAGTTCCGGC
>JAJPHK010000125.1 GCA_021325315.1 Alphaproteobacteria bacterium | reverse complement strand
GCCTGAGAGTGTTATCCCATCGGCGGGCGTCGCGAGACGCCACTTTCCAGAAGTCTTATCCGCCGTTGGTCCTTTTGCCTGAGAGTTTCCGGGGCGGTTGCTCCTTCGGCGCCGGCATTGAAGCCGATCTCTCCCAGCGGCGGTCTTTATTCAGTACGTCTTACCTCGATTCAGGTCATCCTATTTAAAGTACAAGTGAGGCGCAATCGTCAAAGCGCAAGCCTCTGGGAATCAGACTCGCAACGGCCGCCATTGTTCCATCAACTTCGCATAGATTTTGGCCGCTTCGTGGATACGCTCTACCAGACAATATTCGTCGATCTGATGCGCCATGCTGGCTTCTCCCGGGCCTAAAATAACGGTGGGCGGGTCGCCGAGCGCGGGTTTCAAAACCGACGCATCCGTAAAATACGGGACGGTAGCGTAAGGCGACGGCGATTTACCGGTCACCTCGCTCACAATCGCGAATACGTCGCCGATCCAGCCGTGCTCAGGCTCCGTCCACACCGCCGGCACGTCGACCAGCGGATTCATGGAAATTTCTTCGCCAAGCTCGGCCGAAAGGTGCTCCTTCACGCGCGCGTGTGCGAGCGAAGGGATCGTGCGGATATCGATATCGATCTCGGCGCGATCCGGCACGGAATTCACATTGATGCCCGCGCGCACGGCGCCGACATTCAAGGTCGGTTTGCCGAGATGGGGGTGGGGCGCCTGATTGAATTCGAAAGCCTCAAGCTTGTTCAGCGCATGCGCCGCTTTGTAGGCGGCGTTCACGCCGAGATGCGGCATGGAGCCGTGCGCGGTGACGCCGGTTGCGACCGCGCGTAACCACAAAGCGCCCTTGTGGCCGACCATCGGCACGTTCGAGGTGGGCTCGCCTACAATCAGCGCCCCGCCCGGCTCCGGCATGCCGGATTTCACGAGCTCTGCTGCGCCGTCGCAGCCTGTTTCCTCGCCCGCGGTGATGATCAGCATAACGCGCGCGTCGAACTTTTTTGCGTTCGTCGCGCAAGCTGCCGCGACAAAGGCGGCGACGCCCGCTTTCATGTCCGTGGAGCCGCGCCCGTAAAGCCTTCCATCGACGATCTCGCCGCCGAACGGATCGTATTTCCACGGCGCATTGCCGAGCGGCACCGTATCGACGTGACCGGTAAAGCATATCGGCCGTCCCTCCGACGCATTGCCGAGCGTAGCAACGAGATTCGCGCGGCCGTCGGCGAACCGATGCACAGAGGTCGCAATGCCCGCACTCGACAGAATGCCGTCGAGCATCTCAATGCACGCGAGCTCGCGGCCCGGCGGATTGATCGTATCGAAGGCGACCAATTTCTGCGTAAGCTGAACTGGATCAATATCGGTCATGTTTTCCATTAAGACGCGCAGATCACATTCAGCAAGGCCTGCCGGCTCTCCTTCTTCACGACCGCGAACGCGCGCTGAATGGCGGCGGGGAGCTCGGCCGGGTCCTCCATGCACTCGCCATAGCCGCCCGCGGCGGCGCAAATCTGCTCGAAAGCCGGCAAATTCTCAAGCCGCGTGAAGGGAGCGTTGTTGCTCCGTTCCGCGCCTTCTGCGGACGCTGCGGCAGCAGTATCCGAATGTCACCGCCGTGGCCTATCCGAACCGCTTTACGCCGCACTAAGCCCCGCGATTACTCAGCACCACACAGTGGCCGCCGTCCTTGTGAATCCGATCGCATAGCGAATTTGCAGCGGAACGGGTTTCGGCGCCGACCCTGATTTGAAAGCGTGGCAATGGCCCGCGGCGGCGCTCGATCAGGATCGGGTCGCGGCCGGAAAGGATCGCCTGATGGCGCTGTTGGAGCTCTGCGTAACGCGCGAGCACTTGCGAGCGCGAACGATGGCTGCCGAGGATGACGCCCCAGGGCTGGGTGATGCTTTGCGTGACTCGCTGCTCGAGTGCGGCGACGAATTTGCTCGGCGTCTTGTCGAGCGATGCCGCGAGCACCTCGCAGGAGGCCCCCGGACGCTCCGCGAAGACGACGTCCTTCGCTTTCGCCCAGTGCTCGATCGGCTCTCCCGTGATCGCCTGCACGTAGGCGCGGGTCTCGGTGGGCATGGTGCCTATGCCGTCCAGCCATTCGCGCACGCGGCGCGGGCCGGCGTTATAGGCGGCCGCAGCAAGGCCCAGATTGCCGAATTCCTCGCGAAGCTCGCGCAAAAACGCCGCCGATTTCGGCAGCGCCTGAATCGGGTCGAAAGGATCGAGAAGATTCTTCTCCGCCGCGGTCGCCGGCATGAACTGGGCGATTCCCTGCGCACGCTTTCCGCTCCGCGTTAGCGGGCCGATCGCATTAGGGCGGAAGCTGCTTTCGCGCCAGATCAGGCGGACGAAGAATTCGACCGGGAGGCCGTTTTCGCGGGCGGAGGATTCCGCAAGCAGACAAATGGACTTTCGGGCATCGGAAGTTTTGGGCTGCGCCGGAGAATTATCTTCCGCATACGCAACCGAACTTATGGCGATCCACCCGATCGCGCTTGCGAGCGCCATGCATTTTCGCATCGGGAATCCTCCGGCTTATAACGGCCAGAGCCCATTCCCGTTGCATTAGGATGTGTTTGCGGCGAAGTTTCGTTCGCTCAAACCGTCAAGCGCACTTTTGTTCCAGCAATGCGCGTTTCGGTGACGAAACTCCCGTCCGTATCAAACCGGTGAATGTAATAAACCGGGCGCCCATCCATTTCGGAAGGGTACGTTCCCTTGCGGAGCGTCGTAGCAATGGATGTCGCGACTGTCACGGGAATCTTGCCAACATGTCCTGACGTAAGCCGGTGAACGTGACCGCAGAAGATCGAAGTAATACGCCCGGAACGCTGCAAAGCTTGACGCAATTCCCTCATCGCCTCTTCCGTGACGAAATTCAACGGATCGGGCCCGACCGACACTTCGAACGGCGGATGATGCATGAAAATCGCAATCGGCTTCTTGTCTTCGGCATCGACTAGTTTGGTTAGCCTCTCGATCCGCTCCCGACCGAAATCGCCCTTGTTATTTCCTTCACTCAACGTATCGAGCCCGATCAGCCGGACCGGATAATCTTCAATCCCGTAATCGATAAAAGGCGCACTAAGCGTGAGATATTTGTGCGCCGAAAAGGTTTCGTACAAATTGTCACGGCGATCCTTGTTGCCGGGCAGCACATAAACCGGCGCGCGAGCCTTGGCGAGAATAGCGGCAGATTCAGCATATTCATCACGATGTCCGTTATGGACGATATCGCCCGTATGCAAAATCAGATCAGGCGCCGGATCGAGCGCGTTGATATCCGCGATCGTGCGGACGAAATCGCTAATTCGTTGGTCGGCGTCGGGCATGTCTAGGGCAATATGCGTGTCGGAAATCTGTGCGACGATCATAGGCGCAATCAGCTCGTCGGCTGCAGGCTCGCGTAATATTTTCGCAGGATATCGACGACTTCCGGCCGACTGAACTCGGGCGGGATCGGCGCGTTATTCGAAAGCATTTCGCGCTGCTGGGTGCCCGAAATCGAAATGTGCTCCTTCGGGTCATGCGGGCAGGTCTTTGCCGTCGCCATGCCGTAGCATTTTCGGCAGTAGAAAGTGACGTCGATCTTTAGCGGCTGCGTGAGCAGCGCGCCGTCCCACAGTTCATCGAAGATGTGCTGCGAGTCGAATGGGCCGTAGTAACTGCCGACGCCTGCGTGATCGCGGCCGACAATAAGATGCGAGCAACCGAAATTCTGACGAATGAGCGCATGCAACAAGGCCTCGCGCGGACCTGCGTAACGCATCTCGATCGGATAGCCGGCCTGAATGACTGTATCCGGGCGAAAATAATTGTCGATCATCGCCTGGATCGCCTTGGTGCGCACCTCGGCCGGTATATCTCCCGCTTTCAGCTTGCCAAGCACTTGATGAATAAACACGCCGTCCGATACTTCCACCGCAATTTTCGCAAGATGCTCGTGACTGCGGTGCATGGGATTGCGGGTCTGGAAGGCTGCGACTTTCGACCAGCCCTTGCCGATAAACATGGCGCGCGACTCGGCCGGGCGGATATAGAGATTCGGATACTTTTTTGGGTACTCGCCTTCGCTCAACACTCTGACGGGCCCGGCGAGATTGACGTCGCCTTGGGCGAAGACCTTCGCAACACCCGGATGCTTCGGATCGGCGGTGCGATAGACGTGCTCGGCCTCGAGTTTCTTGTCGATCGAATATTTCTCGCGAACTTCCATGATGGCCAGGATTTCGCCCGTTTCCGCGTCGACGAGCGCGACTTCTTCTTGCGCACCGATGCCGCCGGCGAGGTCCTTGGCGACGGGAAGCGTGATCGGAATAGGCCAGAAGACGCCATCGACCAATTTCATGTCCACGCATGAGCCGCGCCAGTCGTCGTGGTTCATAAAACCGTCGAGCGGCGTATAAGCGCCCATCGCCAGCATGAAGATGTCGGAGACCGCGCGGGAATCGAGCGGAATTTTTTTGAGCGTCTCGGCCCGCTTGCGCTCGTCTACACGCTCCCGCTCCGGCAATAGAAGCGGTTTGACTTGTTCGGAACTGTGCGGCGCGACGAGCTTCGCCATGGCAGCCTACGGCCGTTTTGGAGTCTTGTATTCGGTTTCCTTCTGGAACGGCTCCCAGATGGTTTCGTAACCGACGAATCCTTTTTCGTTAGGCTCTTTCTGACGCGTCGTCACAAAGCGCGCGTGGCCGTCAGGAACTTTGGTGATGGGTTTTTGCTCGCTCATAAGTCACCTCTCGCATTAAAGCCGGGATTGCCGCTCAAACAGGCCGCATGAGTGACGGGTCGATATCCGCCTGCATGCCAATCGCTCCGCCCGCCCTTGCTTCTTCGTCGGTTGCGTCGCGCACAGTCACGATCTCGAGCGTGAAAACGACCTCTCTGCCGCAAAGCGGATTGTTGCCGTCTACAGTCAATGTCTTGTCGTCGACCCTCGTCACGAGAAAGCTGCGAGTCTGGCCCTTGTCGTTTTCCATGAGAATGGAGGTGCCGACCTTCCGATACTCCTCGGGAACGTTCTCGATGTGATCCGTAAAAACCAGCGACTCGTCCCTGGCGCCGAAGATCCGATTGCCATCGATAGGCACCTCGATGATCTCGCCTGCGGATTTGCCCTCCAGTTGTGCATGGACGAAAGGGGCCAGAATTTCATTGCGACCGTGAACATAGCCCAACGGGAACTCGGCCGCAGTGAGGATGCGCCCCGATTTCTTATCGGTCACCTTGTAGGTGAGCTCAACATACTTGCCGTCGTGGATGGTTTCGCTCATACTGAATCCGACCCACTCAGAAGATGGACGCACCGAAAATCCTGATTTTTCCATCCTCATAGCCGAGGACGAGTCTTCCGAGCCATTCACCATCCTTTTTGGTGCTGCGTTGCCGGTAGAGAACCGTCACATGTTCGCCCCGGCGAATAATGCCGAGATAGTCGGCATCTTCAGACAGATTTCTGGCGAGTTCGCTGTTTGCGAATTGGTGGCCAGCCGTAACCTGATTCATGGCGATCGCCAATGAACTGGAGAAATTTTTGACGAACTCTCCGTACTTGGCTTCATTGGAATTCTTGATGAGGTCGCGCCACAAAGGATCAGCTATGGCCCGTATCTCTTCATCGGTTTTTTCAATAATGTTCACGCGCGGTTCTCCAGGAACGGAAGAAACCGGATCTGCAGGGCGCGCCACAAACGACATATCGACCTTCCTTGCGCCCAGGCAGAAGTTCAGCGCGAACTTCCGCCCAGGGCAAATTGTTACTTGTCCTCAACCAGGTGATAACAGGGTGCCTTCTCCATGGTGTATTCACCGGTCTTCGGATCGCGGCGCGAAACGGTCAGCACGTGCCAGTTTTCGTCGTCGACCTTCATAGCATCGCCGCGATAATAATAGCCCGGCCACCGCGTCTCTTTGCGGAACAGGGTGTGTTGCGTGACGCACTCTGCGGCGCGATGCCTGTGCTTCAGCTCCCACGCGCGCAACAATTCGTGAATATTCTCCGCGGCTAGGCTCTCGAGGTCCTCCTCCATGATCTTGAGCTTCTTGAGGCCGATATTCAGGAGCTTCTCGTTCGTCATGTAGCTGACGGTGACGCCGCCGCAATACTCGTCCATGAGCTTCTGCAGACGATCCAGCCCCTGTTTGGGATTGATGTAGTGCGGGTTGACGTCGCCCGCCACGATCTCGTTGCGGTAGAGCTTGTAGTGCTCTAGCGGCTTGTAGATTTCCCTCTTGCGGCGTTCAATTTGCTCGTCCGACACGACAATGCCTTCGGCCTTGCCGTCGTCGATATATTTACAGGCGGCCTTCGCGGCGAGACGGCCCTCGGTAAACGAACCGGATGAGAAGGCGTGCGGTGTGCCGCCGACTGCGTCACCGGCACCGAACAGGCCTTCGACCGTCGTCATGCGGTTGTACCCCCAGAAATACTCAGGCGGGGAAACGTCTTCGGGACCCGAGCACCAAGCGCCCGAGCAGGTCGCATGCGAGCCCATGACATAAGGCTCGGATGTGGTCAGCTCGGGATTCTCGTTCTTGGGATCCACGTCGGTGGCGGCCCAGAGGACCGCTTGGCCGATTGTCATGCCGAGGAAGTTTTCCCAACCGACTTCTTCCAGATGCGGATCCTGGAAGGCCTGCATGGTCACCATGTGAATGGGGCCGCGGCCGGCATTCACTTCACTGATCAGTGCATGGTTACGCAAACAGGTTGGGATCGGTCTATGGGTTAAGTGTGAAGCTTCCGGGTCCAGATATTCCTTGCCGACCATTTTCTGGAGCGAGGGCCACCACTTGGACTCGTATTCTTCGCCCAGACCGTTTTGCGTATAGGTCTTCAGGTGCAGGAAGTAGGCACCGACCGGACCATAACCGTCCTTGAAACGGGCCAGCACGATGCGGTTTTCCATCTGCGTCATCTTGGCGCCGGCTTCAATCAAAAGCCCATAGGCAGATGCGGACGACCAAGGCGCATACCAGGTACGGCCCGAACCTTCGCCCACCGACCGCGGCTTGAAGATGTTGGAGGCGCCGCCTGCGGCGCAGATAACGGTCTTGGACTTGAAGACGTGGTAGTTGCCTGTGCGGACGTTGAAGCCGACGGCACCGGCGACCCTATTCTCTTTGCTGTCGTCCATCAGCAAGTGAGTGACGCAGATGCGGTTGAATACCTTGTCCGCTGATTTCTTGGCTGCCTCGGCCACGATCGGCTTGTAGGACTCGCCGTGAATCATGATCTGCCATCGCCCTTCACGCAGATAGCGCCCCGTTTTCGGGTTCTTCATGATGGGCAGGCCCCACTCTTCGAACTGGTGCACCGTGGAGTCGACGTGACGGGCCATGTCGAACAGTAGGTCTTCGCGCACCAGCCCCATCAGGTCGATGCGAGCGTAGCGGACGTGGTCCTCTGGATTATTTTCGCCCCACCGGGTGCCCATGTAGCAGTTGATGGCGTAGAGACCCTGGGCGACCGCACCGGAGCGATCGATGTTAGCCTTCTCGGCAATGACGATCTTCTTGTCCTGACCCCAGAATCTGGCTTCCCAGGCGGCGCCGCTGCCGCCAAGGCCTGAACCGACGACCAGAATATCGATGTTGTCTTCGACAATCGTTTTGTAAGCCATCAGTAATACACGCCTTTCTTCATCTTGAGACCGGCGTCCTGAAGGGTGCGCAAACCGCCGTCATCCATGCGGATCCACTTCGGCTCGTTGTACAAGAGCTGGCTGTCTCGCATTTCCTTGCTGGGTCCCGGAACGTCCGCGAGCTTGGGGATATACTTTCCCCACGGCTTGGTAGTGATGGGCGACAGGAAATTCTTTTCCGTGCCGTTCCGATATTTAATCTTCCAGGCGATCGTGCCCTTTTCTTCGTCGCGAATAACGCGAACGCTGTGACCGAGCGGAGCGAAGTCGGCATAACCGCGCACATCGATCGCATTCTGCGGACAAGCCTTGACGCAGGAGTAGCACTCCCAGCACATGTTAGGCTCGATGTTGTAGGCGCGGCGATAGGTCGGATCGATGTGCATGATGTCCGACGGACAAATGTCGACGCAATGTCCGCATCCGTCGCACCTTGTCATATAGACGAAGGTTGGCATTAGTCGGCTCCTTAGCTCCAATAAAACTTGCTTGTTGTCTTCTAGTAGTGGCGCGGCGCTTCGCGCTTAATGCCAAGTCCCATTTGCATCGGAGCGTTTCGCAACAGCTCCATGGAGTGTCTTTTCTGTTGTTCAGGATCGTCACGAGTCAGCGTCGGCAAATTCTGCGCCGAACCATTGGCCTTCGAGACCCGCTTCTCGAACGCCGCAGCCGGCTTGAAGAACATGTGCGAGAATTTCGACCACGGAATCGATCCGAACAGCACCGTGGTGGCGATGAGATAAAGCGCCAGGAACAATGTTGCCCAGCCGGAAGAACCCGCCGCTTGCAAGGCCGCCCAGATGAGGCCGAACGTCGTGCTTAGAACGAGCGCAACGATGAACAAATCCGCTTGCACGAAGCGGAAAGGTGAATTGCCCTCTGCTGCCACGTCCACGCGGATGAAGAACCAGAACCAGTAGCCGCCGAGACAGACCATCAGGGCGCCGATCCACCAGAGCATCGGCCAATGCGAGGGCGCCGGCGTCGCGGCGGTCGGATAGCAGAACACCATTGCGACCGTGGCGACGAGATAGATCACGAAGCCGTACATGCCCAGGAGATGCGCAAGTCTGCGCTTCATGCTGCAGAATTCGCCGGAAGCGAGCACGTCGACCACCGCAGTCTGCACTGCGAGACCGATCATCTTCCCGCCGCCGACCGGCTTCTTCGCGTTCTTCTTCGAATCTTTCCAATTATCGAAGAAGTATCTCGCGCTTCTCTTATGGATGACGTCGAAGATTGTGCCGCCAAAAACCAGAAGCGCCATCACGACGACATAAGTCTGCATGACAGCAGGCGGTACGGACGCAGATAGTTCGGCGAACGGATTGCTGGTGAACATTGCCCGGCGTTCCCCTCAATGGCTTATTTTTGAGCATGACGATAACCACACGGTATTCGCCAGGCAATCATTGGAATAATTAAAATTCAAAGCCGCAGCCGATTTTTTCGCGAGCAGATACAAGGCGAAACCGCGGTGCACACTCCGTCCATTGACGCGACCGAACATTTCGTTCGAAAAATTTTCTCATTCGCCACGCTCGTCAAGCAGGCGAAGCGGTCATAATCTTGCTACCAGGGCGCGGGAACTCGAAGCGAGCCCCGCGAACGGGCGCTTCGAAACAGGGGAGCAAAAACCAGGGGAGAGAGATCATGAAAATTGGCGAGTTTCTCAAAGACGCGCGTCAACGTCTGGTGACTTGCAGGGCGGACGATACGCTGGAAGCCGTCGCCAAAGCCATGCACACGCACCGCATCGGCGCCATGCCTGTCTGCGAGATCGGCATTCGCATGGTCGGTATCGTATCCGAGCGCGACCTCGTGCGCACCCTCGCAACGACCGACTGGGAGGAGCTCCGCTATTTACGCGTACGCGACATTATGACCACGCAGACGAAAAGCTGCGGACCTGACGACGACATGCACACCGCCGAACAGCTGATGCGGCGGCACCACTTCCGTCACGTACCGGTGGTTGACGGGGGGCGCGTCGTGGGCATGCTGTCCATCCGCGACACACAAGCGCTGCGCCTCAGGGAATCGGAAAACGAGATCAATCTTCTTCGCGACGCCGTAGTTGCCGCGCGGCACTAACTTGGGCGGCGCGAACAGTGCCCAGTAGCGGGGTAGGCGATCGATCGCGTCCGAATATCCGACTACGAGGTTGGAGAAGAAGCTTCCTTCTTCGCCAGCGTTTTCTTCAAAGCGCGTAGCTCTTCAAAGCGTTTGGTGACGTCGCGCATGATTGCCGCCATGCCAGTCATTTTTCCGCCGGCGTCGCGTACAGGTACGATCGTGAATTCAATGGAAATTCTCGTCCCATCCTTGCGGATCGCAGGAACCGCAAGAATATCGCCTTGGCCGTAGCGGCTTTCTCCGGTTGCCATAACCTGGCGATATCCGGCCCAATGACGATCCCGCAGCGGCTCGGGGATGATGATATCCAGCGATTGGCCGAGAGCATCCTCGCTCGTATAGCCAAAAATCCGCTCCGCTCCGCGGTTCCAGAAACGGACGATTCCCTTATCGTCAGAGGCAACGATTGCATCGCCACTCGTGGAAAGAATGGTCTTGGCCAATGTGTCTTGAAAATTCATTATGGTTCTCACAGCGCAAGCTTTGAGGGAGGGAAGAAGCTAACGATTGCTGTCATCGCTTCTTCTTCGGCAGGAGTTTTAGCGCCGCCCCTTTGTGTATCGCGATGTGATCGGTTTTATCGCTCTTAATTTCGTACTGAGGGTCATCTTCGGTTGAGTGGCGGATATAACCTTTGTAGTTCGAATCTTTCGTGTGCACTTTCACAATCCGTCCGCTGACATATCCCGCTTCGGAATTCCAAGTTACGTGATCACCAATCTTGAATTTTCTTGTCATGACTCGGCTCCTTGAGGCGCCGCTTCCGCACATTTACGCCACTCAAATTAATTCGTTTCACGATTTCCTCATGTGTAGCGCCGCTTCGCAATGCAGCTTTAGTGTTACTGCGCATGGGCACTGAATAATGATGCGAGCGACTGAAGTACGCAGCAGAGGCTGCGCTATTATCGATCCGCGCTCGCTCGAATGAACCAGCTTTATCGAAGCTATGACCGCGCGCGATAGGCGGCGAGAAATGTGCGTACGGCGATACGGACGACGTGCTCGATCCGCTCCTGCGTCGGTGCCTTTCCAAAATTGAAGACGATCGGCTTGAACATGGTCGCGTGGCAGGACTCGATGAATTGCGCCGCCGCCACCTCTGTATCTTCGATCTTGAGCACGCCGGCCTCGACCTGCGCGTCGAGATACGCCGAGAGGCGCGCAATCCCGAGCGCAGGCCCACTTTCGAAAAACTTGCGCCCCACCTCCGGCATCCGTTCAGCAATGGCGATGACGGTGCGCGCCGCAGACGCTTTTTCAGGCCGACAGAGGAATTTGGCAAAGGCAATCCCCATTCGCGTCAGCACCGCCTCGACGTCGTGATCATTGTGGTCGAGGTCGAAAACCCCTTCGGCCTGTGCACCGCATTCCTGCTGAACGATGGCGTCGAACAGCTGCTCCTTGTTTTCGAAATAGACATAGAGCGTGCCCTTCGACACGCCGGCCACCCGGGCGATCTCGCCCATACTGGCGGCGTCGAAGCCTTGGACCAAAAAAACCGCCCTCGCCCCGTCAATGATCTGGCGCCGTTTAGCGCTGTCTTCGTCGATAGAGACCGCGGGGCGGTCATGCATAAGGGTGTCGCTCATCGTCCTACCGATCCGAGAAGCTGTTCTCGTTTAGTACGCCTCCCCAAAACCTCTGTAATTATATGCACTTTCCGGCACAATTTGCAATGACCGAACGGTTCGGTCATCTTGACAAGTATAAAAATCAGGACTTATAAACACCAGAACTGAACGGTTCGGTCAATTCCGATTTTGCGTGGAAGGAGGCCATATGAATGCGCCGCACAAAATTTTCAACAAGGACACCAAGCTAAATGTGGCCGCCACCGACAAGAACACTGCCAACGCCTCCCGCGTAGAATTTCAGCGCTCCCCCAAACAGGAGGCTGCGATCGAGCGGTGGCGTGGAGACGAGTCAGCCGACCCGAATTCCGCAGCCTCCCCCATTCGGGCAGAGAGTGCACCTTCGGAAGCGAAAGCCCCTTCCTCTCCAAGCGTCGCTCCTGCGAGGAAGCGGCTCCATGGCCGTACACGTCAGCTCGTGACCGCAGGGCTCGTCCTCGCACTCGGTGCGGCGGGATGGGCCGGGAAATACTATTGGACCGTGGGCCGCTTCATCGTGTCCACCGACGACGCCTATGTGCGCGCGGACAACACGACCCTCGCCGCCAAGATCCCCGGCTACATTTCCAGCATCCTTGTTGACGACAACTCGCAAGTTCGCGCAGGCGACGTGATCGCCACGATCGACGACGGCGATTACAAGCTCGCGGTCGACTCTGCCCGCGACAAGGTTGCGACCCAGCAGGCGACGGTCGAGCGCATTGGCCGCCAGATTACCGCGCAGGAAGCTAACGTCGCACAGGCAAAAGCGCAGCTCGCATCCGCAGAGGCCGGAAAGACACGCGCCCAGCTGGAGTTCGCTCGCCAGCAAGCACTCCAGAGTAAGGATTTCGCCAGCCGGCAGACCCTAGAGCAGGCACAGGCGAACCGCGACCAGGCCGTCGCCGCCGTGCAAAGCGCGCAGGCGGCGATCGATTCGGCGGAGGCCAATGTAGCGGTGCTCAAGGCGCAACAGCAGGAAGCCGCGCGCACGCTGGACGAGTTGAAGACTGCGCTCGCCAAGGCGGAGCGCGATCTATCCTTCGCGACGATCCGTGCGCCGGTTGACGGCGTGATCGGCAACCGCGCCATGCGGGTCGGCGATTATGTGCAGACCGGGCAACGGCTCGCGAGCCTGGTGCCGCTTACCGACGTCTATGTCGACGCAAATTTCAAGGAAACCCAGCTTGCGCACCTCCGGCCGGGCCAGCCGGTTTCCGTGAAGGTCGACGCCATGGACGGCGAGGCCGTCGACGGCGTGGTCGAAAGCATCTCACCCGCTTCGGGTTCGGTATTTTCGCTGCTGCCTCCCGACAACGCGACCGGCAACTTCACCAAGATCGTGCAGCGGCTGCCGGTGCGCATCCGCGTGGCGCCTGATGTCGCCTCACAGGGAAAATTGCGGCCCGGTATGTCGGTCATCGCGAATGTGAACACCAAACCTGGCGCGGCCGCGTCGATTCCGCTGATCAATCGTTTCGCCACGCTGCCACACCCACAACAAATCTCCCGTCAGGGCGAGTAGGTCGATGACCTCCTCCTCTCCCTCGGACGCGCTTTCGGCCCCTCTTCAGCCCCCGTCGAGGGCTGGGAGCGCGGACGAGCGAATCGAGCCTCGCCGGGTCTTCGCCTTCCTGGCGATGGTGTTCGGGATGTTCATGGCGATCCTCGATATTCAGATCGTCTCGGCGTCACTTACCGATATTCAGGCCGGTCTTGCCGCCTCGAGCGACGAGATTCCCTGGGTGCAGACGTCCTATCTGATCGCCGAAGTCGTCGCGATTCCGCTGTCCGGGTTCCTGTCGCGCGCGCTAGGAACGCGACTGTTGTTTGCCATTTCCTGCGCAGGCTTCACCTTCGCGAGCTTCATGTGCGGAATGATGACGTCGATCGACGGCATGATCGTCTGGCGTGCGATTCAGGGTTTCATCGGCGGCGGCATGATCCCGACCGTCTTTGCTTCCGCCTTCCTGATCTTCCCGCCTTCGAAACAGCCGATCGTCTCGCCGATGATCGGTCTGGTTGCGACGCTCGCGCCGACCATCGGCCCGACGGTGGGCGGCTATCTTACCGACGCATTGTCCTGGCACTGGCTGTTCTTCGTGAACGTGCTGCCCGGTATCGCCGTCACCTTCGCAGTGCTCGCGCTTGTCGACTTCGATAAACCCAACTACGAGCTGCTGGACCACTTCGACTGGTGGGGCTTGCTGTCGATGGCGGGCTTTCTCGGCACGCTCGAATATGTGCTGGAGGAAGGCGAGCGCAACAACTGGTTCGATGACGAAACGATTACGTTGTTTGCGATCATCTCAGCGATCTCGGGAGTACTGTTTTTCGCCCGCGTGCTGACGGCGCGCGAGCCCATCGTCGATCTGCGCGCCTTCACCAATCGCAATTTCGCACTCGGCAGCCTGTTCTCCTTCGTGCTCGGGATCGGCCTTTATGGCCTCACCTATCTTTATCCCGTCTATCTCGGCGCGGTGCGCGGCTACAATTCGCTGATGATCGGCGAGACGATGTTCGTTTCCGGTCTCGCGATGTTTGCGACCGCCCCGTTGGCCGGGCGGCTGATGACCAAGGTCGATCCGCGAATCATGCTCATGGTCGGTTTTCTGTCCTTCGCCGCCGGCACCTGGCAGATGACCTACGTGACCAAGGATTGGGATTTCTGGGAGCTGTTATGGCCGCAGATTTTCCGAGGCTTCGGTCTGATGATAGCGATGGTGCCGATCACCAATATCGCACTCGGGACGCTGCCGCCCGCCATGGTCAAGAACGCTTCGGGCCTGTTCAACCTCAACCGCAATCTCGGCGGCGCTTTGGGCCTTGCGATTATCAATACGCTTCTCAACACGCGGTGGGATCTGCATCTCACGCGTTTGCATGAATCGGTGAATTGGGCGCGAGTTCCGGCGAACGAAAGGCTCAACGATTTGACGGCGCACTTTTCCGGAAGCGACGCGCAGTTGATGGGGCTGAAGCAGCTATCTCAAATCGTGCGGCTGCAGGCAGAAGTGATGAGTTTCGCCGACGTGTTCTTCATCCTGACAGCGCTGTTCGTCCTGCTCGCAGGCCTCGGTTTTGTCATGCGGCGCCCCGCTACGGCCGGTGGCGCGGCAGGCGGAGGGCATTAAGGCCTGCCAGGTACACGTTTCATGCCGACACAATCACTTCGATCGGCGTCGGAGAGTTTGTCGCATTGCTTGTCTTCAGCATCTCTCTTAGGCGTCCTCGGCCAGACGGCAGGACATGAGTTGCAGGTCGTGGTCTGACGGACGATCCGGCTGTAGGAAAATTATCGGATCCCTGAGCCTGAATCTGAGGTAATTCGCTATTACGAGAGCCGCCGGTGGCGAATTGCCAGGACGGTTTCTCCAGTCTTTTCTGAGCACTTTCCCGCAACCCATAGGCGAGCTAACGTCCTGAGGGGGGGCTGGCGTGCCATGCGTATCATCGGCGGGGCACTGGTTTTTCTTTGGGGTGTGCCGGTTTGTTCCGGCCTCTCCGCGGCGGCGCATGCGGAAGCGATCGGCAGAGCCGCCTCCGTTGTTCCATCGGCGGATTTTACCCGCGGCGCCGTCGTCCGCACGCTGACAATCGACGAAGCGCTCGAACAAGACGATCGGATCCGCACATCGCAGAGCGGCCTTATCCAGGTTCGCTTCCGCGACGACACGATGCTGACGATCGGGCCAAACTCGGAAATTCTTCTCGACAAGTTCGTCTTTGACGGCGCGACCGCGAAGAGCCTTTCGATCGAAGTCGTGCGCGGCGCGATGCGCTTCGTGAGCGGCACGTCGAACCATAACGCCTACGAAATCAAGACACCCGTCGCCACGATCGGCGTGCGCGGGACCGTTGTCGACACGGGCTTCGTAAACGGCCACTGGATTCATAACGCGATTTCCGGCTCGATCACCGGTTGCGCGCGCGGCACCTCCAACTGCCGGGACTATAACGCCGGCGATCCGGCGTTCTCGATCGGCCCTAATGGATTCATATCGATCAGCCCGTCGGAAACGAAACAGCTCTTTCATAATCTCGATCAAAGCCACGTGTTGCTCGCTCACGCCGCCGGGCACGATCCGAGCGCGCCGAGCGGCGCTGCCGCGGGATCGGGCGGCAACACCGGATCGACCGGTTCGAACAGCTCAAGCGGCAACAGCGGAAATCAGGGCAACAGCGGCGGCAGCTCGGGATCGGGAAGCATCGGTAACGAAAGCGGAATCGGGAATCTGGCGGGCTGCACGTCAGGCTGTGCTCCCCCGCCCCCGCCTCCGCCTTGCACAACGGCCGAGTGCCTGGGCGTGCTCCCGCAGACAGGGGCGGGGACAGGGCCTGCGTTTCCGAGCGTGATC
The DNA here is from genome assembly GCA_021325315.1 of Alphaproteobacteria bacterium. Taxonomy (GTDB): domain Bacteria; phylum Pseudomonadota; class Alphaproteobacteria; order Rhizobiales; family Xanthobacteraceae; genus Palsa-892. Next base: position 14,234 of record JAJPHK010000125.1, on the reverse strand, counting down.
GAAACTTTTCGGATCACAGGCGTGGGCGGCGACGGTGTTTTCCCGCCGAACAACGTCGTCAATAATGATGCCAATATCCGCCAGTCAAATTACATCTATGCCCAGCGATCGAATCTAACGTGGGACAACGCCACCGATCTTCGCTCGATCACACTGCAAAGCACCGCCAATCCGCTTGATCCCAATACGCTGACAGTCACCCGCAATACTGCGCAGATCACCGATGTCACAATCGGCACCGGCAATGTGCCCGGTTTCGGCAATGTGCCCGTTTACTACATGGCTTCGCTCACGGACGGCAGCCTGTCGTTTCAGGACTCGTCCAACAATACAAGCAGCGGGACGATCCCGCCCAACCAATCGCTGCAAATTCTCGCCTGGGGCTACACCGGCGATCTGTTCGGCACGAGAAATTCGTTTCCCGGCGCTAACACGATTGGCAACACAACGTCTTTCGGCACAGTCGTTCTCTTCAATCTCGAAAATGCGACACGGCCGACCTGGAACAACGCGAACGGATTACCGGGCACTTTTACCGGCAATGTCGCCGTCGCGATCGGGCCGACGACGCTCTACTACGGAATGGCGGGGGCTGCGGTCATGCCCGGCTTCGGCACGTTCAATTTCTCCACCGCCGGAGGCCTGACCGATCCCAAGCAAAGCGGCGCGTTCGGGCCTCTCACCGGTGACTATCAGAGGCTGCAAGCCAATTCTTTTGCCACGACCGTCACACCGGACGGCACGGGAGCAGCCTCCTTCTGCGGAACTGCCTGCCACGCCGAGATCGATTTTAATGTGATCTTTTTCCAGAAGATCGGCGCGACGTACAGCATTTCAAATTCGCAGTCCTTCGGCGGCGGCAATCCTCAGATCAACGGCATCGCGACCTTCGCGCCGGCCGCGAGCGCGCCCGCCGCGAGCCCCTCGCCGACGGGCATCGTGTCGTTTGCCGACACTATCAATAGTCCCGCGACCGCAGCCACCGCTTCGGCTAGCGGTACCGTTGAAAATCTCGCGAACGGCGTCGCACTCAAGCAGGCCAATCTCACGAGCGGCGAGTCACGGACCCGCGGCACGGCAACCGTTACCGATATCGGCAACGTGCCCGGCATCATTTCCTGGGAGCGCTGGACGAACGGGACTTACGCAACGGAATCGAATCCTTCGATCTCGATTCCGCAGAATGCCGGAGTACTGTTCGTTTACGGCATGCCGCTGACCTACGTTTCAGGGTTCGGCAACCCGTTTTTCACGCCCGCGAATTTCGGATCGATCGTGCAATACAGCCTGATCGGCGCCACCACTCCGACGATTGCCGACGGGTCGGTTTCCACTTCGATCGCAAATCCGGCGTTTGTCGGCAGCGGCGGCCCCACAACCAGCAAGCTCGGCGTCGACTTCGCCCATATGAAAGTCGGCTTCGACATGTACGTGCAAATCGGCGCGGGATTTGGCAGCAGCATCTATAATTTTGCGACGCCGGGCGGTGCGGCCAATCCTTCCTCCGGCGGGATCGGATTCGATAGCAGCGGCCGGTTTGCGACATTGGACCAAAATTCGATGTTCGCCCGCACGCTGCCGGTGAATCTCGTCGGCACCCCCGGCGGTGGCGTCCCAAGCTGCACGGGAAGTTGCACAGCCGGGGTGACCGGTTTCCTTTCCGGACCCGACGGCACCTATGCCGGCCTGAATTATTATTTCGGCAACACAAGCTCGACCACACTGGTGAGCGGCGCCGCGGTGTTCGGCCGCGACATGCCGATCACCGAGGCGGCCGCCTATGCGTTCGCCTATACAGGCCCGGATCCAAGCTTCAGTCACAGCACCGTAGGGAGCGCGAACTCTCAGGTCACCGGCTCGTCTAATTTGACCGACACGCCGAGCGGCCTCGCGCTGCAAAATTTCTTTATCAATATCCCCAACAGCAGCGGACCCGGCGTGAATTTTTTCCGCGACACCGCGGTCGTCAAAGAACAGGGAACGCTCGGCGGCGGTTTCGCCGGGACGGGCTCCGCCATCGGCGGCATTCTCGGCTGGGAGCGCTGGACGAGCGGAACCATCTCGACCTGCGTAGCCGATCCGTGCAGTAACTCCGGGAATATCGTCAGCCGCACTCTGACTGACAAACAGGGGCTCCACATCCTCACCGGTGTTCCCGCGACGAATCTGCCGACGACCGGCACCTACAATTATGCGCTCGCGGGCGCGACCAGTCCGACGGTCGCCAACGGTTCGGTTTCGCCAGGCACACTCCAGCCGAGCAGCACCATGAGCGTGCAATTCGGCGCCAATCCGGGCGTCAGCGCCAATCTCAACGTCGCGATCAATTCCGAAAACTACAACGTTCAGACGGCGACGCCGATGCCGCTCAACAACGTGAAGTTCGACTCGGGAGGCTTCACAATTCCGGTGACCGGTCCGGCAACTCCCGGTGTTCTATGCCCGGCTCCATGCAAAGGCTCGATCGGCGGATTCCTCGCCGGTCCTGGCGCGACCGGGCTCGGCATTTTCTATCAGATCGGCAACACACCGACCTCCGCCACCATGATCAGCGGTGTCGCAGGTTTCAAGAAGCAATGAGGAGCGAAGCTTGCGCCGTGCAATCCTGATCCTCCTTGCTTCGATCGGCGTCAATCTCGCCGCCGCGATCGCTTGCGCGCATGCGGCGCCGCAAGTGAACGCGTTCGACGCGGCGGCCTTGCAGGATGCGGCCGCGCTGCTGCGGGAGAAACGCGCCCCCGACGCGCTCGCAAAACTCGCGCCGCTCGCCGCGAACCTCAAGGACAATGCCGAATTCGAAATGCTTTACGGTGTGGCACTGACTGACGCGGGCCGTCCGCGCGAAGGCGTATCGGCGCTCCGGCGTGCGCTCGCGGCTGAGCCGGACAATATCGCCGCCCACGCCCAGCTTGGCCGGGCGCTCGCGGCGGCTGGGGATTTTTCCGCCGCGCGCGAGGAAATCGCCGCGCTCCGCGACCGGCCCGATCTTCCGTCCGGCATGCACGATGTCATGGTCCGAAATCTCGAGACGATCGACGAAGCGATCAAACGGAAAGAAAATGCCGAGAAGCAGCAAAAGCTCGCGCAAGCGGCCACCCCAGTCGGGCCGCGCGCGAGCGACAGCGATCGCACAACAATCCGCGCCGCGGCTGAACTTGTGCGGGCCAAGAAAGCGGCGAAGGCGCTCGCAAAGCTCGATCCGCTCGCCGACCGCCTCGCGGGCAACCCCGACTTCGACTATGTCTATGGCGTCGCCGCGCTCGAGGCCGGGCATCCCGCACAGGCTTCGGTAGCGCTCCGCCGCGCGATCGCCGCGCGTCCCAATTTTCATCTCGCGCGCGCCGAGCTTGGCCGCGCCCTCGCCGCCATGGGCGACCTTGCAGGCGCCAAGCGCGAGTTCGAGGCTGTGCGCGACGTCGCCGGACTGCCCGCGCTCGCACGCGATGCCATGGGCCGCCAGGTCCTCGCGATCGATCAGGCGCTGACCCAGAGCGGCGTCGCTCCGGCACAGCCTCGGCCGGAGAAGCCGCAGCCGAGAACGAGGATTTCGGGCTATATCGAAAACTCAATCGGCTACGACAGCAACGTGAATGCGGGGCCAAGCAGCGAAACCTTGCTCATTCCCGCGCTTTCCTTCCTCGGGCCCGCATCGGTGTCTCCGCAGGCGATGCCGAAGAAGTCCGGTTTCTACGAACTCGCCGGGGGACTCACGGTCACCCACGCGCTGAATAACGACACAGCCATTTTTGCCAATATGGTCGGTAACTGGCATCCGCTGTTCGAGCACGGAGAATTCCGGACGGCGCTTGCCGGCGGTGAAGCGGGCATCGCACGCCGGTTCGGGGAACTCGGCACCATCTCGCTCGCAGCGGTCGGTCAAACCTTCATGATGGGCGACAGCGCGTTTCGCAACATCTATGGCGCGGCCGCGCAGTGGAGTCAGCGTTACGCCGACACGTGGGATGTGAGCTTGTCGGCGAGTTGGCTCGGGATCGAGTATCCGACTCAAGTCGGCCAAAATACGGATCGATACAGCGCGATCGGCACGATTGCGAGGAGATGGGAACAATTGCCGCTCGCTCCGGCGATCTCGGTTACCGGAACCGCCGGACGAGAAATCGCGCGTACGGACGGCATGAATTTTCTCACCTTCACGCTCCTCGGCGCCCGTGTGGGCCTAGAGACGACTTGGGCGCCCTGGCTCGCCGCCTTCGCGCAGGTGAGCTACGAGGATCATAACTATGATGCCGATTACCCGCTATTCTTCCGGCATCGACACGATGCTTTGTTCGACGCATTGGCAGGCATCGAAGTCAAATTAAGCGAGCGTGTCAGCTTGCGGCCGAGCGTGCACTACAGCGAGACGCGGTCGAACGTCGACCTGTTCGACCAAAAACGCTGGATTACGGCGGTGGCGCTGCGAACGACCTTCTAAAGTTTTGCGGCAAATCCGGTGCCGGGATTTCCGAATACATCCTCGAAGATCCGGGATACGGTTTAACTCACATCAAATAAGCTGGATCGCCTCCCGCAGCGCATAGTCCGAGGCTTTCATGCGCAACCTTAATAATTATGCTTGATACATCAATATACATGGGTTTATATAAATAACCGAGGTGAATCACTAGTCGCCGGAATGATCACATCAGCACAATTGCGGGCCGCCCGCGCCCTTCTCGGCATCGATCAACGCAGTCTCGCCAAGCGGTCTCGCCTTTCGCTGCCGACCATCCAGCGTATGGAAGCGAGCGGTGGAGTAATTCGCGGAAATGTCGATTCCCTCATGAAGCTGATCGCCGCGCTCGATAGCGCCGGCATCGAGCTCATTTCCGAGAATGCAGCCAGCACAAGCGGCGGCCGCGGTGTCCGATTGAAGGGAAAGGCGCGATAATGCCTGGTGTCGCACTCTCCTTGGTCGGGATATTGCTCGCAGCAGCGGCAATCGCGATTCCGACCTCGGGCACGAGAATGGCGCGCCCGCTTGTCTACGGCATCTGCCTCGCCACTACATTGTGCTTGATGACGGTCGCAGCAACGGCGCTTATAGGAAAATCCGCGACGCCATCGAGCCTTGCGCTGCCGGCCGGACTACCGCAACTTGGCGCTCATTTTCGTATCGACGCCCTCAGCGCCTTTTTTCTTTTCGTCGTCAATCTCGGCGCTGCGGCAGCAAGCCTGTTCGCAATCGGCTACGGCCGACATGAGGAGACACCGGAACGCGTACTGCCGTTCTATCCTGCCTATCTCGCCGGAATGAAATTGGTGGTGCTTGCGGACGACGCTTTCGTCTTTCTCGTGGCGTGGGAATTCATGTCACTCACTTCATGGGCACTCGTGATCGCCAACCACAAAGAGAGCGATAACTTGCGGGCGGGCTACATTTACCTACTGATGGCGAGCTTCGGCACACTCGCGCTCCTGCTTGCTTTCGGCCTACTCGCCGGCGCTGAGGGAAATTATACATTCGCCGTCATTCGCTCGGCTCCTCCTTCCGCCGGCATTGCCGCACTCATTCTGATTCTCGCGATCATCGGCACGGGCTCGAAGGCGGGGCTCGTTCCGCTGCATGCGTGGCTTCCGCTCGCTCATCCTGCCGCGCCGAGCCATGTTTCCGCGCTGATGAGCGGCGTAATGACCAAAGTCGCTGTCTATGGTTTCATTCGTATCGTGTTCGAGATGCTCGGCCCGCCCGGCTGGTGGTGGAGCGTCGTGGTTCTTGTTTGCGGCGGCGCAACCGCGACGATGGGCGTGCTCTATGCGTTAATGCAGCGTGATCTCAAGCGCGTGCTGGCCTACAGCACGATCGAGAATATCGGCATCATTTTTTCCGCATTGGGCCTTTCCCTCGCTTTCAAGTCCGAGGGCCTCGCTTCGATAGCGGCATTGGCTCTGACGGCAGGTTTGTTCCACATCTTCAATCATTCGCTGTTCAAAAGCCTATTGTTCTTCGGCTCCGGCGCGGTGCTTAACGCCACCGGCGAGCGCGATATGGAAAAGCTCGGCGGCCTGATCCACTCCATGCCGCAAACGGCTTTCGTTTTTCTTGTCGGTTGCATGGCGATCTCGGCGCTGCCGCCGCTCAACGGCTTTGTCTCCGAATGGCTTGCGTTCCAAGCCATCCTGCTGAGCCCGCAACTGCCGTTGTGGAGCCTCAAGCTCATCATCCCCGCTGTGGGTGCGCTACTCGCTTTGTCGGCGGCACTGGCGGCGGCTTGTTTCGTCCGCGCGTTCGGCATCACTTTTCTCGGGCGTGCACGTACGCCAGCCGCTTCGCGAGCACAAGAAACCGACCGCTTTTCGCTCACGGCCATGCTTATCCTCGCCGCACTTTGCCTCGTCGCCGGCATCCTGCCGGGCGTCTTCATCGATCTACTGGCGGCAACGGTGCAATTCCTCGTCGGCGGGCGCATGCCGCCGCAGACCGGCATCGAGTGGCTCTCCATTATTCCGATCGCAGAGGGCCGCAGCTCCTATAACGGGCTACTCGTGTTCCTGTTTATGATCATCTCAGGCACGCTGGCCGCAATCGCGATCCATCGTCTTGCTTCCGACAAAGTGCGCCGCGGTCCCGCCTGGGACTGCGGCTATCCCGATCCGAGCCCCCTAACGCAATATTCCGCCGCCAGTTTCGGGCAGCCGATCCGCCGCGTTTTCGGGACCATCGTATTTCGCGCGCAAGAAGTGGGCGAGATGCCGCCTCCGGCTTCAACAGCGCCTGCAAGGCTAACGGTCAAGCTGAGCGATCTGATCTGGGATACGTTTTATGCTCCGATCAGCGGCGGCATCACCTTCGCGGCGGAGCAGCTCAACCGCCTTCAGTTTCTCACCATACGCCGCTACTTGACACTGGTTTTCGCTGCGTTGGTGTTCCTGCTTCTGGTGCTGGCGATATGGCAGTGATCGGTCATTTCGCCCTGCAAGGCGTGCAGATGATGCTGGTGCTGTTGCTGGCGCCGCTTCTCACCGGCTTCGTGCGCAAGATGAAAGCGCGCCTCCTGCGGCGGCAAGGCCCGCCCTTGTTCCAACCCTATCGCGACCTCATTCGGCTGATGCGCAAAGAAGTCGTGCTCGCGGAAAACGCGTCCTGGCTATTTCGATTCACCCCCTATTTCGTTTTCGCCACAACCTGGATCGCCGCTTCGCTGGTTCCCACCTTCCAAAGCGGATTGTTGTTTTCCTGGTCGGCGGATCTCATCGCTCTCATCGCACTTCTTGGAAGCGCGCGTTTCTTCCTTGCGCTGGCGGGCCTCGATGTCGGCACCAGCTTCGGCGGCATCGGTTCGAGCCGCGAAGTTATGATCGCGAGCCTGGCCGAGCCAGCGATGCTGATGATCGTCTTCACGCTCGCCTTGATCGTGGGCTCCACGCAGCTCTCGACCATGTCGGCCTTTATGAATTCGCCGGCGGTAGGCTTGCGTGTGTCGCTCGGCCTCGGCCTGATCGCATTGGTCATCGTCGCGATTGCTGAAAATGCGCGCATTCCAGTCGACAACCCGGCGACTCATCTCGAGCTCACCATGGTGCATGAAGCCATGGTGCTGGAATATTCGGGCCGGCATCTCGCTTTGATCGAGCTTTCGGCCTACCTCAAGCTTCTGCTCTACGTCTCGCTAATTGCCTGCCTGTTCGCGCCGTGGGGAATCAGCGCGACTACTGTCGAGCCCAAAACCTTCGTTATCGGCCTCGCTGCTTACGCCGTAAAACTTGCCGCTATGAGCACCTTTCTGGCGATGTTCGAAACCGCCGTCGCCAAAATGCGCGTATTTCGTGTGCCTGAATTTTTGGGCGCGGCCCTGATGATGGGGCTGCTCGCGACCTTGTTGCGGTTCGTCTCGGGGAGCTTTTGATGCACGGACTGGTTTTCGACGTGGCGCATCTCTTGGCGGGCTCCCTGGTGCTGATCAGTTTCATCGAGCTTTACCAGGACCGGCTTTTCGCCCTGATCAATATCTTCGCCGCTCATGCCCTTGTACTTGCGCTTTCCGTGGCCTGGCAGGCTTATGTGCAGGAAGCGCCGCATCTCTATATCACCGCGGCGATCGCGCTCGTTTTCAAAGCCGTCGTCATTCCGATGGCGCTCCACCGGATCATCGTGCGGCTCGGCATTCACCGCGAGATCGAGACCGTCGTCGGCATTGGTCCCGCCATGCTCCTCGGCATGGGGCTGGTCGCTCTCTCCATGGTGGTGATGCTGCGGGTGACCGCGGAAGCCGATCCGCTGGCGCGGGAGGATCTTGCCTTCTCTTTGTCGGTGGTTCTGCTTGGCCTTTTGTTGATGGTGACCCGGCGCAATGCCGTGAGCCAGGTGATCGGCTTCATGTCGCTGGAAAACGGCCTCGTACTGGCCGCGACCGGCGCGAAGGGCATGCCGCTGGTCGTCGAAATCAGCGTCGCCTTCTCCGTGCTGATCGCGTTTATCGTGATCGGTATCTTCCTATTCCGCATTCGTGAGCGCTTCGACACGGTCGACGTTCAAGCGCTCGACCGCTTCCGCGGAGAACGCAAATGAACCTTAATGCACTGGATGCGGTCCTAGCGATCCCGCTCTTCGCGGCTGCGGTTCTCGCCGCTCTGCCCGGCTATCAGCTGACGGCGAAACTGAACGTTCTTGCCTCGCTCCTGACGTTCCTCGCCGCGATCTCGCTGTTCGTCATCGAACCGCGCTCCGGCGATTATCTTCTAGTGGACGACCTTAACAAGGTCTTCATCGTGCTGACGACCTTCGTCGCCTTCACCACCAGCGTATTCAGTGCGAGCTATATAGGCCACGAAATCGAGATCGGGCGGCTGAAGCCAGCTTACGTCCGCTTCTATCACGCCATGTATCAGGTGCTGATGTTCGCGATGAACCTCGCTCTCCTGGCCAACAATATCGGGCTGATGTGGGTGGCGATCGAAATCGCGACGCTCACCACCGTACTCATGGTCGGCATCTATCGCACGCATGAGGCGCTGGAAGCGGCGTGGAAATATTTCATCCTCGGCAGCGTCGGGATCGCACTCGCCTTGTTCGGCACGATCTTGGTCTACATGGCGGCGAAGCCCGTCATCGGCGAAGGCCTTTACGCCATGGTGTGGACCGTGCTCGTCGTGCACGCCGCGAAATTCGATCCAGCGCTCCTTAATGTCGCCTTCGTTTTTCTCCTGCTTGGTTACGGGACCAAGGTAGGGCTGGCGCCGCTGCATGCGTGGCTGCCCGATGCGCATGCGGAAGGTCCTACGCCGATCTCGGCGGTGCTTTCCGGCCTGCTTCTGAACGTCGCGCTTTACGCGCTGTTGCGTTTCAAAATTCTGCTCGCGCTCAACCCCGCCGCGATCGCTCCCGGGCCGCTGATGGTGACGATGGGACTCATCTCCTGCGTCTTTGCCGCCTTCATGCTGTACCGGCGACGCGACATCAAACGCATGTTCGCGTATTCCTCCATCGAACATATGGGGATTATCGTTTTCGCCTTCGGCATGGGGGGGCCGCTCGCCAACTTCGCAGGCCTCCTGCACATGACCATGCATTCGCTGACCAAATCGGCTATTTTCTTCGCTGTCGGCCATATCGCGCAGGTCAAAGGCACGCAAAAGATCGCCGATATTACCGGTTTGACCGTGAGTACCCCTCTGCTCGGCTGGGGTTTAGTACTCGGTGTCGTAGCCATCGCAGGCCTGCCGCCGCTTGGTATTTTCATGAGCGAGTTTCTCGTCGTGAGTTCGACATTCGCGCGTCAGCCGTGGCTCGCAACCATCCTTGCGCTGGGGATTCTGATCGCGCTTGGCGGTCTGTTTTTACGACTCAACACGATTGCATTTGGGGAACCGCGCGGATCGACCGCGCCGACCCATGCTTCCTATGTGCCGCTGTTCGCGCATCTGGCGATCGTTTTCGTTGCCGGCATTTACCTGCCACCAACGCTGGTCAGCGGTTTTCAAAACGTCGCCCGGTTGTTGGGTTAGTCATGACCGTGCTTGGACACATTCCATATATCTCGCTCGCCGGAGGGCATAGGCCGTGGCCGCGTGCACTGGTTGGCGACGAAGGCTGGCATGCGGCGATCGATCGGCTAGCGGCCGGAGAATTGACGCTGCTTGGGTTATGGGGGGATGCCGGCACCGTGCATATGGCACTGCTGGACGAGGCGTCCGACATTGCCGTGCTGAGCTATACCTGCAACGACGGGAAATATCCCAGCGTCGGCGCTAACCACGCACCCGCCGTCCGGTTTGAGCGCGCGATCCGGGATCTGTTCGGATTAGACGCCGCCGGCTCGCCCGATACGCGCCCGTGGCTCGATCTCGGATTTTGGGATGTCGAGCAGCCGCTCGGCAAGCGGGCTGCCGCGCGCAAGACGGCGTCCTATGCGTTTCTTCCTGCCGAGGGCGAGGCATTGCATCAGGTCGCGGTCGGGCCGGTGCACGCGGGTACCATCGAGCCAGGCCATTTTCGCTTTACCGCCAACGGCGAGCATATCGTACGGCTGGAGCAACGGCTCGGCTATGCGCACAAGGGCGTCGAATCGATCATGGCGGGCGCGTCGCTTGAGCAGGCGGCGAAGCTCGCCTCGCGCGTCTCCGGTGACAGCACGGTCGCCTACGCCTTCGCCTTCGCGATGGCGGCGGAAGCGGCGCTGCAAGTGCAAGCGCCGCCGCGCGCGCAATATCTGCGGGCGCTAGCGGCCGAGCTTGAGCGACTCGCCAATCATCTCGGCGATATCGGCGCTATCTGTAACGATGCTTCGTTCGCGCTGATGCACGCGCAGACCAGCATCCTGCGCGAGCGCACCCTGCGCGCAGCCGATGCCTGCTTCGGCCACCGGCTCATGATGGATGTCATTGTGCCCGGCGGCGTAGCGCGCGAAATCTCGCCCGACGGCATTTCGCAGGTGCGCGGCTTGCTGGCCGAAATCCGTAAGATCTTTCCGCGGCTGGTCGAACTCTACGACAACACCGCGTCGTTGCAGGACCGCACCGTGACGACCGGCATCGTGCGGCCTGAATACGCGCGCCGGTTTGGTGCTGGCGGTTTTGTGGGGCGTGCTTCGGGGCGCAAATTCGACGCCCGCCGCATGCCGGGTTATCTGCCTTACGGCGACCTCGCCTTCGAAACCCCGGTGCTCGAAGCCGGCGACGTCAATGCGCGCGTATGGATTCGCATCCGCGAGGTCGAGCAGAGTCTTTCGTTGATCGAGCAAATTCTTGGGCGTCTGCCGGGGGGAAAAATCCGGGTCTCCGCCGAACCCAAAAGAGCGGAATGCGAGGGCCTTGCCTTGGCGGAAGCGTTCCGCGGCGATGTCATGGCGTGGCTGCGCTTCGACGCCGACGGCCGCGTCGCGCGCTGTCACTTGCGGGACGCCTCGTGGTTTCAATGGCCCCTCTTGGAAACCGCGATCAAGGACAACATCGTCGCCGATTTTCCCCTCTGCAATAAGTCGTTCAACTGCTCCTATTCCGGGCACGATCTTTAGGTTCCCCAGATGCGCCGAACGCTATTCGAAAGCTTCGCTCACGGCCCGCTCACCGAACCATCGCCCGGTGCGGGCGAAGCGGAGCTCGCCGAGCTGGCGCAAAGCGTGAACCGCGCCGCGCGCACGACGCTCGGACGCTCACTATCCATTCGCCAGGTCGACGCCGGATCGTGCAACGGCTGCGAACTGGAAATTCACGCGCTCAGCAACGCTTTCTACGACATCGAGCGTTTCGGTCTGCGTTTCGTAGCTTCGCCGCGTCATGCGGACGTCCTGCTCGTAACCGGCCCCGTGACCAAGAACATGCGCGAAGCGCTGCTGCGTACCTATAACGCCATGCCCGAGCCGAAATGGGTGGTCGCGGCGGGCACTTGCGCCGCCAATGGCGGATTATTCGCAGGCAGTTACGCCGTCGCCGGAGGCGTGAAAAACGTAATACCCGTCGATCTTCATATCAGCGGCTGCCCCCCGAGACCTGTCGAATTGTTGAGGGGGCTATTAGCGCTTCTAGAACGGCCTTGAGATCTCCAACTCGTGGGCGCCGATCTATCATCATAATTCGCGGTTGACCTGAGACGATTCGAACTCACGAAATTTCCGATAATAAAAATTAGCCTTGAAATATCGAGAGAATTTCGTTTTTCCCGGCCCAACGGTGCGACAGAGATTCCCGGCACCTTCCGCTGCTTGACTTTGAGTGTGCAACTCAGCCGTCAGGCAAGCTTTCGCGGGTAACATCGATCTGTCATGTAAATATCATATAAGCATAACAAGAGAGGAGCATCGGTTTGCGAAAATGACATTGCAAGCGGCAAACTGTGAAACACGATCCGATCATTCAGCGTTACCGAAGTCTTTTTATCTCTGATATTCACCTCGGGACGCGCGGCTCGCAAGCCGAAAAATTTCTCGACTTTCTCCGCTTCCACGACGCCGAAACGATCTACCTCGTCGGCGACATCGTCGATGGCTGGGCGCTTCGCTCGAGCTGGCACTGGCCGCAGGCGCATAACGACGTCGTCCAGAAATTGTTGCGGAAAGCGCGGAAGGGCACGCGCCTTGTGTATATTCCCGGCAATCACGACGAGTTTCTGCGCGACTATTATGGATCGCACTTCGGCGGGGTCGAAGTAATCGCAGACGCAATTCATATTTCCGCCGACGGCCAGAAATTCCTCGTCACCCACGGCGACCTCTTCGATATCGTCATCAAACATGCGCGCTGGGTGGCGCATCTCGGCGATAGAGCCTACGATTTCGCGATATTCGCGAATACCATTTTCAATCGGTTTCGCCGCCTTTTTGGTCTTCCCTATTGGTCGCTGTCGAAGTGGGCGAAGCTGAAGGTGAAGAACGCGGTGAACTTCATCGGCGATTTCGAAGAAGTTCTCATCCGTGAGGCTCGTCGCCACGGCGTCGACGGCGTGATCTGTGGACACATTCACCATGCAGCGATTCGCAGAGAGTCCGGTTTTACTTATATGAACTGCGGCGACTGGGTGGAAAGCTGCACCGCACTTGTGGAGCATGAGGATGGCTGCTTCGAAATCATCACCTGGACAGAAATTCACGCGGTACACGAAGAGATCGCGGCGGCACACGAGCCGCAGGCCGCCTGATGCGCATTCTGATCGCGACCGATGCTTGGCACCCTCAGATCAACGGCGTTGTCCGAACCCTGACTGCAACCGCGGACTGCGCGCGGAAACTCGGCACGGATGTGTCCTTTTTGACGCCCGAGGGCTTTCCACGTGTACTGCTGCCGAATTATCCAGAAATCAAACTCGCCTTGCCGCGACTCAAGACGGTGCGGCACAAAATGGCCGAGCTTAGGCCTGACGCTATCCATATCGCAACGGAGGGTCCGGTCGGACTCGCCATGCGCCGCTATTGCCGCCAGCATAGCATCCGCTTCACGACAAGCTTCCACACCGATTTCCCCGCTTACATCGCGGCGCGTAGTCCCATACCCGAGCGCTGGGTATGGCGTTATCTCCGGTGGTTTCACGGCGCGAGCGATCGCGTCATGGTCGCGTCTTCCGCCCTTGCGAAGCAGTTGACGATGCGCGGCTTTGAACGCGTTGTGCAATGGTCGCGCGGCGTCGATACCGGCCTGTTCAGGCCACGGCCGGAAGAAACGGTTCATCTTCCGCGCCCGGTTTTTCTCAGCGTCGGCAGGATCGCGATTGAGAAAAATCTCGAGGCCTTTCTTGCGCTCGATCTTCCGGGAACAAAAGTAGTGGTCGGTGACGGACCTGCGCGGCCGGCGCTCGCGAAAAAATATCCTGACGCCGTTTTTACGGGCGCAAAGGAAGGCGACGCGCTCGCGAAAATTTACGCCGCAGCGGATGTATTCGTGTTTCCGAGCCATACCGACACATTCGGACTTGTGCTCCTGGAAGCGCTTGCGAGCGGCCTCCCGGTCGCTGCATTCCCAGTCGCCAATGTGCGGGCGGTGATCGGCGACGCGCCGGTCTGCGCACTGGACGAGGATTTGCAGACGGCTTGCTTGCGCGCACTCGCCCTGTCGCGAGCGGCTTGCAGGACGTTTGCCGAGAGGTGGAGCTGGGAAAACAGCACCCGTCATTTCCTCAAGCACGTGCGCCTTGCCGCCACGCCTGCACAAGAGTTCGAAATCGCACCGAAAGCGTTGTTAAGCTGACAACAGGATACGGACAATGCAAAACGATCTCGCCCTTGAAACCGTGGAACATGCCTATGCCCGCTGGGCGCCGATCTACGACGCATTTTGCGGGCCATTTTTCCTGGCAGGCCGCCGCG
>JAJPHK010000115.1 GCA_021325315.1 Alphaproteobacteria bacterium | reverse complement strand
ATGCGGCCGGCGGCAACTCGCCGGCCGCATTTCCATGGCTCTATTTGCGGGTTCCGGGGATGGATCTCTACATTCGTGCAATCACGTTTGTCTCGAAAATCTGCGGCTTGATCGCCGCGTCGCTGATCGCAGCGGGCGTCCTGGTCGTCTGCCAGATGGTGTTCGTGCGTTACGTGCTGAACCAGACGACGATCTGGCAAACCGACTTCACCACCTATTCGCTGGTCGCGGCGACTTTCATCGGCAGCCCATATCTGTTGCTGACGCGCGGCCACGTGAACGTGGACGTGCTGCCCTATTATCTCGGTGAAAGAGCGCGCTTTGCGCTCGCCATGTTCGCGGCGCTGATGTCCTTCACGTTCTGCGCGATGATGACCTACCTCACCTATCAATTCTGGTACGAAGCCTGGGACAACAACTGGGTTTCCGACACGATGTGGCGCGCGCATCTCTGGATTCCCTACGCGTCGATGCCGATCGGGCTTGGGCTTTTGACGCTGCAATATGTCGCTTCAATCTACAATCTGGTCACCGGACGCGAGCCTCCTTTCGGCATGAAAGGTGACGAACGGAGGCACGCATGAGTCCGACGACACAAGGATTGATCGTTCTCGTTGTGACGCTTGCCGTTCTCCTGTCGGGTGCGCCGGTCGCGTTCGGGCTCGGGGCGGTCGCGCTTTCCTTCCTCGTCATCTTCCAGGGCGCGGATGCGCTCAGGGTCGCGGCGGAAACCTTCTACGCGGGCCTGAACGACTTCACGCTCGTTTCGATTCCGATGTTCGTGTTGATGGGTGCCGCGATCGGTTCCTCGCCCGCCGGCAAGGATTTGTACGAAGCGCTCGACCGCTGGCTTTACCGCCTGCCGGGCGGCCTCGTGATTTCCAATCTCGGCGCTTGCGCGATTTTCGCCGCGCTCACGGGCTCCTCGCCCGCCTGTTGTGCCGCGATCGGCAAGATGGGCATTCCGGAAATGCGCAGCCGCGGCTATCCCGACGACGTCGCAACGGGCTCCATTTGCGCGGGCGGCACGCTCGGGATTCTCATTCCGCCGTCGATCACCTTCATCCTCTACGGGATCGCGACCGAGACTTCGATCGGCCGGCTGTTCCTGGCGGGTGTATTGCCAGGGCTGATGCTCACCGGCCTGTTCATGCTGTGGACGCTCTTCATCATCTGGAAGCGCGGCTTCCGTTCGCACGCGATCGACTTCCGCTACAGCTGGAAGGAAAAATTCCAATCGATCCCGAAGATCGCGCCGTTCATCGCGATCATCGCCGGCGTGATGTATGTGCTCTATGGCGGCGTGGCGACACCGTCGGAAGCGGCGGGCGTGGGCGCGGCGCTGTGCGTGCTGCTCGCGGTCGTCATCTACAAGCTCTGGAATCCGCAGGACCTCTGGAAAATCCTGCGCGACACCACGCGCGAGTCGGTGATGATCCTGATGATCATCGCGGCGGCGGTGTTGTTCGGCTACATGCTGACGTCGCTCTATCTCACCCAAACGCTCGCGCAGGCGATCGCCGACATGCACGCGAACAAATGGGTGCTGATGTTCCTGATCAACGTCTTCCTGCTGGTCTGCGGCTTCTTCATTCCGCCGGCCGCGATCATCCTGATGACGAGCCCGATTTTGCTGCCGATCATCACCACCGCGGGTTTCGACCCGGTGTGGTTCGGCGTCATCATGACGATCAACATGGAAGTCGGCCTCATTCACCCGCCGGTGGGCCTGAACATCTACATCGTGAACGCGATTGCGCCGGACGTGCCGGTCGAAAAAGTGATGTGGGGGACGATTCCATACGTGCTCTGCATGTTCCTCGCGATCATCATTCTCTGCTTCTTCCCCGAGATCGCGACCTGGCTGCCCGACTACCTGATGGGCGCGACCAAGCATTGAACCGAGGGTTTCCGGCGCTTATCTGAAAGAGCGCCGGAAGCCGTTTTGTTGTAGGCTCCCGGGCGCGAGCCGGAGCCTTCGATGAGCAAACCTAAAATCGTTTCCGGGCTGACCGACGGCTATATCGTCCGCCCCGACCCCGCCGACCCGCGCCTCTCCGAACGCGTGACCGGCGTGGACGAGACGGGCGGAAAGGTCGAGACCGCCGTCGTCATGGAGCGGCCGCTCACGATCTTTCTGAACTCGCAGGAAGTCGTCACCGCCATGACGATCGGGGATTATCCCGAATATCTCGCGCTCGGATTCCTGCTCAATCAGAACATGCTCAAACCCGACGACGTCGTGACCGGCGTCGACTACGACGACGACCTCGCGGTCGCGGTCGTGCGAACCGAGCGCACGACGAACTATGAGCAGAAAATGAAAAAGAAGGTGCAGACTTCCGGCTGCGGCCAGGGCACCGTGTTCGGCGACCTCATGGAAGTGATCGAGAACGCGAAGTTGCCGCACACGGAGCTTCGTACCTCGTGGCTCTATACGCTCACGCACAAGATCAACACGACGCCCTCGCTCTATCTCGAGGCGGGCGCGATCCATGGCTGCGTGCTCGCGCAGGAAGACCGCCCGCTCGTCTATATGGAGGACGTCGGCCGACACAACGCGGTCGACAAGATCGCGGGCTGGATGTTCCAGGAAAAAATCTCGCCGGCTGACAAGATTTTTTACACGACGGGCCGCCTCACCTCCGAGATGGTGATCAAGACCGTGCGCATGGGCATTCCCATTCTCGTCTCGCGTTCGGGCTTCACCGCCTGGGGCGTGGAGCTCGCGCGGAAAGCGGGGCTCACGCTCATCGGCCGCGCGCGCGGCAAGCGTTTCGTGGCGCTTTCCGGCGAGGACCGGATCAAATTCGATCAGGATTTGCGCTACGTGGAGGAAGAAAGCGCGAAGCACCGGCGCAAGGGTGCCGTGGATCGTGACTGAAATTCCGAAGACGCTCGGGCTGATCTTGGCGGGCGGGCTCGCGCGCCGCATGGGCGGCGGCGACAAGGCGTTTCTCAAGATCGACGGTGAGACGATTTTAACGCGTGCACTTTCGCGCTTTAAACCGCAATGCGACGGGATCGTGATCAACGCGAACGGCGATCCGAAACGCTTTGCGGCTTACGATTTTCCCGTCGTCGCCGACGATATTCCCGATTTCGCCGGGCCTTTGGCCGGCATTCTCGCGGGGCTTGACTGGACGGTGAAGAACCGGCCTGACATCGAGTGGATCGCGAGCGTGCCGGGCGATTGTCCGTTCGTTCCGCGCGATCTCGTCGCGAAATTGCACGCGGCACGGATCGGGGAAAACCAGCCGCTTGCCTGCGCGCGCTCGGGCGAATGGCGGCATCCGGTTGCGGCGATCTGGCCGGTCTCGTTGCGCGCGGATTTGCGAAACGCGCTGATGAACGAGGGACTGCACAAGATCGAGATCTGGACGAAACGGCACGGCGTTGCGATCGCGGAATGGCCGGACAAGCCGGTGGACCCGTTCTTCAACGTGAATACGCCGGACGATCTGGCGAAGGCGGAAGAGCTGGTAAGAGAGAATGCGGGGGCGTAAGGCCCCCACCCCTTATCCCTCCCCCGCAAGCGGGGAGGAAGGCGAGCGAAGCGAGCAGGTGGGGGAAATTAGTCGATCAGTGCGGCGTAAGAGATAAAACCGAGTGTGTCGCCCTTTTTCACCGCCGTCATCTGCTCCGGCAATTCCGCGAAGCCGTCGGTTTCGGTGAGCGACGTAATGACCCCCGCCCCCTCCTGCGGATACTTGAAGGCCTCAAACATTCCGTCGCCCGCGCGTTTCAGCGACACGCGGACATATTCGCGGCGGTCCTTCTTCTTTTTGTAGTCGAAGCCCGCGCGCACGGGGAGTGCGACGAACTTCTCCGCATTCGCGCCCATGAGATTCAGGAGAAGCGGCCGCACGACATGGGCGAAGGTCACGAAGGCCGCGACCGGATTGCCGGGAAGCCCGGCGAAAGCCGTACCCTTGATCACGCCCATCGCGACCGGACGGCCGGGCTTGATCGCGATCCGCCAGAATACAAGCTTGCCGAGTTTTTCGACCGCCGCTTTCACATGGTCGGCCTCGCCGGTGGAAACGCCGCCTGTGGTGAGCACGAGATCGTGCTTTTTCGCCGCCTCGCCGATTTTCTTGGCGAGGATTTTTTCGTTGTCCGGCAAGATGCCGAGGTCGCTCGTCTTCGCGCTTAGCTGCGAAAGCATGCCGAGGAGAAGATAGCGGTTGGCGTCGTAGAGCGACGCGGGTTTGCGCTTTTTCCCCGGCTCGACGATCTCGTCGCCGGTGGAAAAGACCGCGACCTTCACAAGCCGCCGAACTTTGACCTGCTTAATGCCAACGGCCGCGAGCAACGCCACATCCTGCGGCTTCAGACGCCTTCCCTTCGGAATCGCGACAGCGCCCTCTTTCAGGTCCTCGCCCGGCAGACGGCGGTTGGCGCCGATTTTGAGTCCCGGCGGGACGATGACGAAACCGCCCTCGATCCGGCAATCCTCCTGCATATACACGGTGTCGGCGCCCGCCGGCATGGGCGCGCCGGTGAAAATGCGCGCAGCCTCGCCGGACGCGAGCGCCCGCGCCGGCTTCTCGCCCGCGAAAATCTCCCCGACGATCCTGAATTTCGTGTCGCCGCTCGCGCCGATATCGCCGTGGCGGACGGCGTAGCCGTCGACCGCCGAATTGTCGAAGGACGGAAGCGCGATCGGCGATTTCACGTCTTCCGCCGCGACGCGGCCGAGCGCGTCCTTCAGCTTCACGACTTCGGTTTCCTTCACCGGCGGGATTTGCGCCGCCATCAGCTTCGCCGCGTCCTCGATCGGAAGGAGCGGGCCGTTGAAGGCGAAGCAATCGTCGGAAAGCTGCGCCATCAAACCTCCGCGGCGGCTTTTCCGAGCTGGTCGACGGGCATGGCTTCGGCGAGCGCCACGTCGGCGATCTTTTCGACGTCGTCGAGGGAAATCACCGGCACGTTCGCGCGCGGGATTTTCGCGTCCGAGGCGATCGCCACGATCCAGTTGTCGTCGGGCTGAAGAAGAGGCTTTCCGGTCTCGGCGCGATAAATTTCGATCTTGGGATGCGCTTCGCGCTTGAAGCCCTCGACGATGACGAGATCGACCGGCGTCATCTTCGTCAAGATTTCTCGAAGATGCAGTTCGGGCGCGCCGCGCAATTCGTGCATTTGCGCCCAGCGATTCACCGAAGAGATAAATACTTCCGTCGCACCCGCCTCGCGGTGCACGTAAGAATCCTTGCCGGGCTTGTCGAGATCGAACTGGTGGTGCGCGTGCTTCACGGTCGAAACCTTCACGCCGCGCCTGGTCAGCGCAGGGATGAGTTTCGAGAGAAGCGTCGTCTTGCCGGAACCGCTCCAGCCCGCGAGGCCAATCACTTTCATTGTCTTCATTCTACAATCCTACTCCGCCGCGGGCTTCATGCCGAGCGCTTCGATCTTCGCGTGCACCGTGGGATCCTTCAGCGCCTTCAAGAACGCCTGCACCGCCGGACGATCGCGACGCGCCTCGACCAGCAGGAAATCGTAATGCTCGGGCGTGATCGGCAGGAAACCGAGGCTGTAAAGCTTCGCCACCTGCGAGATTGCAATGCCCCAGTCGGCACGGCCCTGCGCGACCGCCGCCGCGACGGCGTTATGCGAGCGCGGTTGGTTGCCGTAACCGGCGGGCCGCGCGCCCTTCAGCAACTGGTCGATCAGGATGCGGGTGCCCGCGCCCTGGTTGCGGTTCACCATGATCGCGTCCTTGTCTTCGAGCGCGGTCTTGAGCGCCGCTTCGGCGGATTTTCCCTCGAAACGTTTGTCGCCCGCGCGATAGACAAGCCCCTGCATGCGCTCCCAGCCGCGCACCAACGAGAGCCCCGGTACGAGAAGATGCTCGTTGTACTTGCCGGTTGCGGGGTCAACGAGATGTACCGGCGCGAGATCGCATTCGCCGCGCTTCGCGGCGGTGACGCCCCCCTGGCTTCCAAGCGCGATCTTGCGCGCAGAAAATCCCTGCTCGGCGAGCGCGCTCAACACCGCGTCGAGCGCGACGCAGTGGCTTCCCATGATCACGAGATCGGGCGCATGCGCGGCCTTTCCGATCAGCGTCACCTTTGCATGCGTTCCGGCATCGACGGCGTTTGCGAGCGCATCAACTTCGATAAAGCCGTCGGCCTCGGAAAAGCTTGTGACCGCGCCGGAGCCCTTGTTCGAAGGGAACGCAATCAAGCCGCCGTCACCCTCGACAAGCGCGACCAGCACGAATTCCTGCCGGCCAAGTTCGGACGGGACGCGCACCGGGACCGCGGCTTCGACCTCGTTCGCCGCTTCCTTCGGAAGTCCCGCGAGCGCGCGGATCACGGGAGCGACGAATTCATGGAAGGTGAAAATCGCCGAAGTCGGAAAGCCCGGCAGCACAACGATCGGCTTCTTGTCGGCGACCGCAAGACACAAGGGCTTGCCGGGCTTCAGCGCCACGCCATGCACGAGGATGCCGGGCTTGCCGAGGCGCGGAATGATCCGGTGCGAAAGATCGCCCGCGCCTTTCGAGGTGCCGCCGGAGAGCACCACCATGTCGCACTCTTTCAGCGCGCGGCGGACGACCGCTTCGAGTTTCGCTTCGTCGTCGGGAACGGCCCCATAGGTGACCGGCTCGCCGCCCGCTTCCGAGATCGCGGCGGCGACGATCGCACCGTTCGAATCGTAGACGCCGCCAGGCTTTAGCTTGTCGCCGGGCTTCACCAGCTCGTCGCCCGTGGAAAGGACCGCCGCTCTCGGACGGCGCACGACCTTCACCTCGGCGATGCCGCAAGCGGCGAGCATACCGATTTCGCGCGAGCTTATATGCGTGCCCTTGCGCAGCACCGTTTCGCCGCGCGCGATGTCCGAGCCCGCGAAGGAAACGAACTGCCCGGGGGTGACTGCGCGGCGAAGATCGATGGCGGGCCCTTTTTCCGTTTCGAAGAAATCCGTCCACTCGATCATGGCGACCGCGTCCGCGCCGCGCGGGACAACGCCGCCGGTCGCAATCGCAGTCGCGGTGCCCGCTACGACCGAAAGCTTCGGTTCGACCCCGCAGGCGAGCACTTCGTTGTTCAGCAAAAGCCGCTTCGGATTCGTATCGCTTGCGCCCGCCGTATCGGCACTTCTCACGGCGAAGCCGTCCACGGAGGAACGGTCGAAGGACGGTACGTCGACCGGCGCCAGAGTATCCTCGGCAAGCACGCGTCCGAGCGCGTCGGCGAGCGCGACATTTTCCGTTCCTTTCGGATGCAGATCGAGCGCCTTCGCAAAGCGCGCGTGCGCTTCCCTGGCGGAGACGACTTCAAGAAATTGCTCCTGCCGCGCGGCCTTGCGCACTTCCGCGAGCAGCGCGGATTCCTTGCCGGAGGCTTTCTTTTCGCGGCTCATGGAAAGAGCCTCATGTCGACGATGGTTCCGGCCGGATAGCCCTCGCTTTCCGCGGGCACGAGCAGCCAGCCGTCCGTGCGCGCGAGCGAGGAGAGCGGAATCGCGCCCGTGGCAAGCGGCTCCGCTTCGTTCTTTCCCGTGCGCGCTAGCGGCACGAATTCGCCGACCCCAACCAGCGACGTCACCTTGCGCGAAAGCGTGACCGGCGTCTGCGAAACATAGCGGGCGCGGCCCGTAAGTTTCGCGATCAGGCGCAAGCCCAAAACCGAAAAAGCCGAAAGCGCCGCGTCCAGCCTGCCCGGCACGATCAGAACCGGGCGCTTCTGCGCGACTCCGAGCGCCGCCGTCTCGCCCGGCCGCAAGCCGACGCCGTGAATCTCCACGCGGCCTTTCTTCGCGAGCGTCGTCACGCTCGCATCGCTTTTGCCCGCGCCGCTTCCGCCAATGGCAATCACCGCATCTGCGTTTTGTTCCGCGAACGCGGCGTCGAGCGACTTCGCGACCTCCGCTTCCCCGCCACTTGCCGAAGCCATACGCGCGATGAGCGAAACGCCCGGATCCTCCGCCTTCCCCTTCGCTTGCACGATCAGGATTTTCGGCGCGCGCACGGAAACTGACTGCACCCCGAGCGCCGAGAGCGCGGCGATGTCAGTCGCGCGCAGGCGTTCGCCCGCTTGTGCGAGGAGATCGCCCGCGCGCCCGTCGGCGCCTGCATGCCATACGCCCTCGCCCGCGCCCACTGGCGCAGTCACCTCGTTATTCTCGTTCATCGCATCGGGAGGAAGCACGGCGTCGGCATCCGCGGGCATCGGTTCGCCCGCTTCCACCCATTTCGCTTTGACGGCCACCGGCGCATAGGGACCCGCATCGGCGATTTCCTCCGCGCGCAAAGCGAAGCCGTCATGGAGCGCCATCGCTTTTGGCGGATGCGCGTCAGAAAGTGCGATGTCCGCCGCGAGAACGAAACCGAGCGCCTCATGGAGCGCGCAGACGCGCGGCTTGACGGGCGAAGCGAGCGCATCAATCTTGTGAAAGACGTCGCTGAGCGGCGCGAGTTTGGCGATGCGTTGCGGGGCGTTCAACTCCATGAACCCCTCTCTAGCCAAGCGGTAGCGGCCCTGCAAAGCCGTTACGCAGTCATGGTATAGGGGTTTTCGATGAGCGAAACGGAGCTCGATCTTTCGGGGTTAAAATGCCCGCTCCCGGCGCTGAAAACGCGCAAAGCGCTGTCGCGCCTTGCGAAGGGCGAGCGCCTCGCGGTGACCTGCACCGATCCCCTGTCGGCGATCGACATTCCGAACCTGTTGCGGGAGACGGGCGATACGCTGCTCTCGAACGGCAAAGAGGGCGAGAAGCTCGTGTTCCGGATCGAGAAGAACTAGCTCTTCGTCTTCAGCGCGCGCACCGAGAAATTTCCGGCGGGGTCGGTCCAGAGCGCGTGCTCGATCCAGCCGGCCTGGCGCGCGAGATCGCGGAAGCCTTCGCGGGTGTATTTGTAGCTATTCTCGGTGTGGATCGTCTCGCCCCGCTCGAATTCGAAGGGGCGACCGCCGACCGTCACGGTCTGTTTTTTGCGGCTCACGAGATACATCTCCATCCGCTCGCGCCCGGCGTTGAAGAAAGCGCGATGCTCGAAGGAGGAGAGATCGAAGTCCGCCCCCGCCTCGCGATTGATGCGCGCGAGGAGATTGAGATTAAACGCGGCGGTGACGCCTTGCGCGTCATTATAGGCGGCGTTCAGCACACGCTCGTCCTTCACGAGATCGACGCCGATGATGAGCGGCGCACCTTCGCCCAGAATGCGCGCTGCATTCCGCAGGAAACCGACCGCCGCCAGCGGCTCGAAATTGCCGATGGTGGAGCCGGGGAAAAATCCGGCGCGCGGCATCGCACGGACGGAGAGCTGCAGCTCGAAGCGCTTGGTGAAATCGGCGGCGACCGGAAGAATTTTCAGATTCGGAAAATCGCGCCGCATTTCCTGCGCCTGTTCTTCCAGATACTCCGCCGAGATATCGACCGGCACGTAGGCCGCGATCTGCGGCGCAGCTTTGAGAAGGAGCCGGATCTTCGCATTCGAGCCGGCGCCAAATTCGACAAGCGCGGCACCATCCGGGATGAGCGCGGCGATTTCGGCGGCGTTCTCGCGGAGCGCCTGCATTTCGCTCCGTGTCGGATAATATTCGGGGAGCCGCATGATGCGCTCGAACAGGCGCGAGCCTTCGGCGTCGTAAAAATGTTTTGCCGCCATCCATTTCGGCTGCGCGGACAACCCGGTGATGACATCTCGTAAAAAAGAATTTTCCTCGTCCGCCTCTGGACGCGGCTGCACTGAAATTTTTTTCATGAAAACCTCAAATCCTAGTTGTCATACTCCGCGAGCCGCAGGCCCATGAATTGCCAGCGCGAATGCGGCGGGAAAAAATTGCGGTAGCTGAAACGGGAATGGCCTTCGGGCGTCGCCAGCGAACCGCCGCGAAGAACCATTTGGTTGATCATGAACTTGCCGTTGTATTCGCCGAGCGCGCCTTCGAGCGCGCGATAGCCCGGGTAAGCGAGATACGCGCTCCGCGTCCATTGCCAGACAATGCCGAAGGCGTCGGCCAAGAGACCGTTTCTCGCGGCTACTTCCCATTCGAATTCGGTCGGAAGATGCTTGCCGGCCCAGCGCGCGAACGCGTCGGCCTCGAAATAGCTGACATGGCAAACCGGCGCGTCCGGATCGATCGGTTTCAGTCCGCCGAGCGAAAACTGATGCCATTCGCCGTCGATTTCCCGCCAGTAAAGCGGCGCTTTCCACGCTTCCGTCTGCACCGTGTACCAGCCGTCGGAAAGCCAGAGAGTCGGCGTCTCGTAGCCGCCGTCCCGCATGAATTCGAGCCATTCTTTGTTGGTGACGAGCGCACGGGAGATTTTCACCGGCGGAATCAGCTCCTGATGCGTCGGCCGCTCGTTGTCGAACACGAAACCGGAGCCGTCGTCGCCAACCGTATGAATGCCGCCGGGGATTTTCGTGAAGCCGCCTCTTTTTGATTCTTGGCCGCGCTCGCCGCGCGGCATTTTCCAGCTCTTGTCGTAAGCGGGCGCAATCGGATTCTGCGCGAGCGCATGCAGGATATCGGTGAGGATCAGCTCCTGATGCTGCTGTTCGTGGTTGAGCCCGATCTCGACGATCGGCAGAAGTTTCCGCAATTCATTGGGCTCGGCGGTCGCGAGCAGCCTTTCCACCGCCTCATCGATATATGCCCGGTAGCGCGCGATTTCGTCGCACGAAGGCCGCGTGATCAGCCCGCGCCTGGGGCGATCATGCCGCGGACCAGCGGAGACATAATAGGAATTGTAGAGATAGGCGAAGCGCTCGTCGAAAACCTTGTAGCCGGGGACGTTCGGTACGAGCAGGAATTGTTCGAAGAACCACGTGGTGTGCGCGCGATGCCACTTCGTCGGACTCGCATCGGGCATCGACTGTACGATTTGATCTTCGGGAGAGAGGGGTGCCGCGCGGCGTTCGGTCTCGGCGCGGACTTTGCGGAAGGCGGCAAGCCACGTTTCGCGTAGCTTTGCCGCCGCCGCATCAAGGCTTACGGCGGTCTCGGCAGAATGCACAGCTGTCTTTGACATTCAGTTTCCTCGATACGAGCGCGGTATGTAGGGAGTTCAGCGGATTGTTCCACCCATCGCAACCTGCGAAAAATACGCCTCTCTTCATCGTGAAGAAGGCGTTATTGCTTACCCATCCCGAACGATAACACTTGGATGCAGGATAAGTTCGCCTGGTTCCGGCTATTTCGGCTGCATCCGCAGCGCACCGTCGAGGCGGATCACTTCGCCGTTCAGATAGCGATTTTCGACAATATGAAGAACGAGTGAAGCATATTGCTCCGGTTTTCCGAGCACTTTTGGGCACGGGACCGAGGCGGCGAGACTGTTCTGCACTTCCTCCGGCAGTCCCTGCAGCATCGGCGTGAGAAAAATTCCCGGCGCGATCGCGTTCACGCGCACGCCGAATTGCGCAAGCTCCCGCGCGGCGGGAAGTGTGAGCGAAACGACGCCGCCTTTCGACGCGGCATAGGCCGCCTGGCCGACCTGCCCTTCATAGGCGGCGACGGACGCCGTGGAGACAATGACGCCGCGCTCATTGTCCTCGAGTGGCGGAAGCGCGCTCATATCCGCGGCCGCAAGGCGCATCATGTTGAAAGTGCCGATCAAGTTCACGTTGATGACACGCGCGAAATCGGAAAGCTCCATCGGGCCTTCGCGCCCGACGATACGCTTTGCGGGCGCAATGCCTGCGCAATTCACGAGGATGCGCGCGGCGCCGTGCTTTTCGCGCGCTTCGGCCACCGCTTTCGCCGCGGAATCCGAATTCGTCACGTCGCATTTCAGCGCGAGCGCGCCGATCTTCGCGGCGACCGTTCGCATCGCCTCCGCATTCACGTCGAGGAGCGCGATTTTCGCGCCCGCATTCGCAAGCGCCGCCGCCGTCGCGGCGCCAAGACCCGATCCTCCGCCGGTGACGAGCGCCGCTTGTCCTTCAGCTTTCATTTGAATTCTTTCCCGGTTCCGAACGCGGTGGAGACAAAGTGCAAAAATCCTATCGCGAAAAAATTCGCCGCTTTCCTTTTGTAGGCAATTCCATCTCGCAAATGCGAAGTGGCTCGAAATATTTTTGGCTTGCCATAGAATTTCGGCGAGATAAGCTTGGAATAACTTATACAGACGATCCAAGCCCCAGATTGCAGCTAAAGTTACTCTGTTACTTTGTT
>JAJPHK010000109.1 GCA_021325315.1 Alphaproteobacteria bacterium | reverse complement strand
CGGGGGCACGATAAGGCCACCCAAGGGGCTGGGGATAAGGAATCGCGAAAAATTTTTCGCGTTGAAATCATTTAGGAATTTAGTCTGATGGGCCGTCATGGCCGGGCCTGTCCCGGCTATCCACGTCTTAACGGTACCTCAGCCAGGAAGGCGTGGATGCCCGGCATAAAGCCGGGCATGACGAATGATGGGCTTTGCGTTCGTTTGCTACTCATCCCTCGCTCCGCTCGGATATCTGCGCGTCAACTTCCTGTACTTCACCCGGCCTGGTACGCGCGGCCGCGCGATGCCCGGTGTTCGGAGAAATTTGGCACTCATGTCCCTGCGGAAGAGGCACGATCAACCTTCTGGAAAGCCTATCCGCCAACCCGGTCTTAACATCTCATCCGTACAATGACCCGCTCACACGAGAATCGTCGGCTGCCGAGGCGAGCTCGGCGCCGATGCCGGGTTTGGGAGTGGGGCTTCAATGAGCCGTGTTATCGCCATCGCCGGATCGGCGCTTAGGTTTCCGGCCGCGCGCCTTCGCGCTTTCGTCATCGAACTGCTGGAGACAATGACCAGCGATTATCATCCCGAGCGGCATTACATGCGCGGGCCCGGCCCGGCGTGGAAGGCGAAGCACCCCGAGCAAGCCTGATCCTTTGCTGGCAGGCATCGTTTATCCCTCCGGAGGGGAGGGTGGCGCATCACGAAATGATGCGTCGGGTGGGGAGTTCGTTTAACGTTTGGAGGATTTTCGACATCACGCCGTCGAGATTCCGGTCAATTTCGTTGTTCCAGAATCTCAAGATTTGATAACCGCTACTTTGCAAAGCGCTGTCTCTTCTTGCATCCGCCCGGATACCGGTATCGAGATTGTGCTGACCGCCGTCGACTTCGACGACGAGACGCGCCTAGCGGCATTCAAAATCGACAATGTACGGGCCAATCGGCGACTGGCGGCGAAAATGAAAACCTAGCGCACGCAGCTCCCTTAGCCGCACCCACAACTTCACTTCTTGAGGTGTGAGCCGTTTTCGTAACTGTCGGGCACGTTCGTTTGCCATCACCCCACCCGGCCTCGCTTCGCTCGGCCACCCTCCCCTGAAAGGGGAGGGATAAGGATGCCTCAACTTAGTTTACTAAAATCCGGCTTCCTTCGCTCCGCAAACGCTTTGAATGCCTCCGCCGCCTCCGGTGTCTTGAGCCGCGCGGCGAAGCGCTCGGTTTCCTTCTCGATCACCGCGACCACCGCCGCGCTATCGCGCATCAGCGCCTTGATCTCCATGAGTGCGCCCATGGGCTTTGCTGCGAGCGTCCGCGCGCCTTCCTTCGCACGCGCTTTCACCTGAGAAGCGGGGAGCGCCGCGGTCGCAAGCCCGATCCGTTCGGCCGTCCGGCCGTCGATCGCTTCCCCGAGCGCGAAGATCGCATAGGCGCGCGCGTGACCCGCGCACGCGGGCAAGAGCCAGCTCGAAGCCGCTTCCGGCACCAGCGCAAGATCGGCAAAGGGCGCGGTCAGCCTTGCATCCTCGGCGATAAATACAGCGTCGCAATGCAAGAGCATCGTTAGCCCGATGCCGACTGCGTTTCCTTGGACTGCGGCGACAATCGGTTTTGGAAATCGCCCGAGTGCAAGAATGAATGGATGCGCGGCGAGCGTCTCGGCGGGCTTCGCGCCGGTAGCGATCGCTGCGAAATCGGCGATGTCGTTGCCGGCGGTGAACATGTCGCCCTCGGCCTCGAACAGGACGACCCGGATGGTAGGGTCCTTCGCGGCCCGCCCCAGCTCTCGGGTGAGTGTCCCGTACATCGCGTTGGTAAGGGCGTTTTTCTTGTCGGGCCGGGAAAGCGTAAGGGTCAGCACGCCGCCTTCCTGCGCGATCCGGATATGCTCGGTCATAGGTGCCTCGGTAAGCGTGGAACGGGGATCAGGATTGTTTACCAGACATGGCTTTTCGGGGCGAAAACCTTAACTGTCCTTTGCGTTTGCGGGCTGGCGTGCTAACCACTCTCGCCAACCCGGCGGCGATTCCAGCCGCGGTCAAGATCCGGCAAGAACCCGGAGAGGAGTTGGCGATGAACCGTCACAACGGCGGCCTCGCGCAAGAAGCGCTCACCTTCGACGACGTGTTGCTGAAACCTGGGCTCTCGGAGGTCATGCCCTCCGACGCCGATATCCGCACGCGGCTCACCCGCACGGTCACCCTTAATCTCCCGATCCTGTCTGCCGCCATGGACACAGTCACCGAGGCGCGGCTTGCGATCGCGATGGCGCAGGCG
This sequence comes from Alphaproteobacteria bacterium, assembly GCA_021325315.1. Taxonomy (GTDB): domain Bacteria; phylum Pseudomonadota; class Alphaproteobacteria; order Rhizobiales; family Xanthobacteraceae; genus Palsa-892. The sequence goes on along the minus strand of JAJPHK010000109.1, from coordinate 7,368 downwards.
GGCGGCCTCGGCGTCATTCACCGCAACCTTTCGCCCGAGGAGCAGGCCGAGCATGTCCGGCGCGTGAAGCGCTTCGAGTCCGGCATGGTCGTGAACCCGGTCACGATCAGCGCCGATGCAAAGCTCGAAGATGCGCTCCGCATCATGGACGATCATGGTATTTCCGGCCTCCCGGTTGTCGAGCACAAGAACGGCAGGCCGGGGAGGCTCGTCGGCATCCTGACCAACCGGGACGTGCGCTTCGCCGCCAATCCGAAGCAGCCGGTTTCGGAATTGATGACCAAGAATCTCATCACCGTGCAGGAGGGCGTCACCGAAATCGACGCGAAGAAGCTCCTGCACCAGCACCGCATCGAAAAACTGCTGGTGGTGAACAAGGATTTCCATTGCGTCGGCCTGATTACGGTGAAGGACATCGAGAAGGCGGTCGCGAACCCGAACGCCTGCAAGGACGAGCAGGGGCGCTTGCGCGTCGCCGCCGCGACTACGGTGGGCGAGGGCGGCTTCGAGCGCACCGAGCGGCTCATGGATGCCGGTGTCGATGTCGTCGTGGTCGATACCGCGCACGGCCACTCCCGGCGCGTGCTGGATGCCGTCGGCCGCATCAAGCGGCTTTCGAACAAGGTGCAGGTGGTCGCCGGCAACATCGCGACCCGCGAGGGCGCGAAGGCGCTGATCGACTCGGGCGCCGACGCGGTCAAGGTCGGCATCGGGCCGGGTTCGATCTGCACGACGCGCGTCGTCGCCGGCGTCGGCGTGCCGCAGCTCACGGCGGTGCTGGATGCCGCGGAAGAGGCGGCGAAGACCGATACGCCCGTTGTCGCCGACGGCGGCATGAAGTTTTCGGGCGACGTCGCAAAGGCGCTCGCGGCGGGCGCGCATTGCGCCATGATCGGCGCGCTCTTAGCGGGCACCGAGGAGAGCCCCGGCGAGGTCTATCTCTATCAGGGCCGCTCTTATAAGTCGTATCGCGGCATGGGCTCGGTCGGCGCGATGGCGCGCGGATCGGCCGACCGCTATTTCCAGCAGGACATTAAAGACTCGCTCAAGCTCGTGCCGGAAGGCGTCGAGGGCCAGGTGCCGTTCAAGGGGCCGCTCGCTACCGTATTGCATCAGCTTGCCGGCGGCCTGCGCGCGGCGATGGGCTATGTCGGCGCGAAGAACCTGCAGGAGTTCCGCGAGAAGGCGCAATTCGTGCGCATCTCGGGCTCGGCGCTGCGCGAGAGCCACGTGCACGACGTGACGATCACGCGCGAAAGCCCGAACTATCCGACGAGGATGTGAGTTTATCCCTCCCCGTTCCGGGGAGGACGGCCGCGCTTTGCGCGGCCGGTGGGGTGAACCCGTTTTCATTTCTCGTCATCACCGGGCCGCAGCGTCCCGCGAGCAGAGCGAGCGGATGACGCTGCGAGACCCGGTGATCCATGAGGACTGTCAACGTATTCGGATAATCATCATGGATTACCGGGTCTCGTCCGCGCCACGGCCCGCGTTCCGCTCGCCGGGCGCGACGGCCCGGTAATGACAAAATTGCAAACTGAGACGCTACGGCGATAATCCCGCCGTGAACGAGAAACCCAAAATCACCGTCGCGGGTGCCGGCATGATCGGCTGTTATGTAGGCGGCGCGCTCGCGTGCGCGGGCCGCGATGTGACGCTCCTCGTCCGCCCGTATCTCGAAGATGCGATCCGTGCCCACGGTCTGCGCATTTCCGATCTCGAAGGCCGGGACAAGGTCCTCTCGGAAAGAGAGATCACGGTGACGAGCGATCCCGCGAGGGCGCTTTCCTCCGCTGACATCGTGCTCGTCACCGTGAAAAGCGGCGGCACTGCCGAGATGGCCGAGCTGATCGCAAAACATGCGCCCAAAGGCTGCACCATCGTGAGTCTGCAAAACGGCGTCAACAACGTAGCCGTCCTGCGCGAACGTGCGGGCGCGGGCCGCACGGTGGTGCCGGGCATGGTGCCGTTCAATGTCGTGCACGAGAAGAAGGCCGAGCCGCATTTCCATCGTTCGACTTCGGGCCTGATCGTGATCGGCATGAATGCATCGGGGCTGAAAGCGGCGCTCGAAGTGCCCGGCATCAAAGTCGAGGAGACCGCCGAGATCGAATCCGTCCAGTGGGCGAAGCTCCTCATGAACCTGATCAACGCGCAGAATGCGCTTGGCGGCGAGTCGCTCCTCGAAGGCATCCGCAACCGCGGCTGGCGCAGGATTTTCGCCGTGCAGATCGAGGAGGCGCTGCGCGTCTATCGCGCCGCCGGCATCAAGCCAGGGAAACTCGCGGGCAAGCCGCCATGGTTGATCCCATGGCTTCTGCGCTTGCCGGATTTTCTGTTCGACCGGATCGCGCCTCGCATGGTTTCGATCGATCCGCGTGCGCGAACCTCGATGCTGGAGGATCTGGAGCGCGGCCGCCCGACCGAGATCGACTATCTGCACGGCGCGATCGCTTCGCTCGGCCGCAAGCACGGCATCCCGACGCCCACGATCGACATGATGATCCGACGGGTGAAAGAGGCCGAGGGTGCGGGCAGGGGCTCGCCGCGGCTGAAGCCGGAGGATATTTCGGTCGGGTAACGGGCAGCAGGGCGCGCCTTTGGAAAATCCCGCAAGAGCGGCTAAGAAGCGCCGTCAGAGGTTACAGGGAGATTCCGCAAATGTCGCTCCGTTTCGTGCTCGCGCCGCTCTTTGTGCAAGTCGCACTCACTTTCGTGCTGATGTTCGGGATGGCCGGGTTGCGGCGCAAGGCGCTGGTGACGAAGGAAGTGCACCCCAAGGACATCGCGCTGCGGGAGCCGAACTGGCCCAAGCGCGCGACGCAGTTCGCGAACGCCTATCACAACCAGCTTGAGCTCCCGATCCTCTTTTATGTGCTGACGATCCTGGAGCTGATCACGCGCCAGGCGGATTTGTTGTTTGTGATCCTCTCCTGGGTCTTCGTTGTTTGCCGCATCGTGCAGGCCTTTATCCACACGACGAACAACCGCGTCATGCGCCGCGGCATGGCCTTCGGCGTAAGTGCGATGGCGCTGGTCGTCATGTGGATCGCTTTCGGGATTCGTTTGTTGCTCTAAATGACGCCTGCCGCGCGGATTTCCGCCGCCATCGAGATTCTTACCGAACTTGACGCGCGTTCGCGGCCCGCCGCCGACGTGCTGAAAGGCTGGGGCTTGTCGCACCGCTTCGCCGGCTCCGGCGATCGCGCCGCGATCGGCACCCTTGTCTATGACGCGCTGCGCAGAAAGGCTTCGAGCGCGTGGATCATGGGCGCGGACACGCCGCGCGCGGTGGTGCTCGGCACGCTCCATCTCGCGCGCGGGCTGGAACTTCCGGCGATCGAAAAGCTGTTCGACGGCTCGCGCTTTGCGCCCAAACCGCTTTCGCGGGAGGAACGGAAGCGCCTCGAAAAGGCGTCGCTCGACGATGCACCGCCGCATGTGCGCGGCGATTATCCCGAATGGCTCGATAACCAGTTCGCGCAAAGTTTCGGCGAAGACCGCGCAGAGGAGGGCGCGGCGCTCGCGGCGCGCGCACCGCTCGATCTCCGCACGAATACGCTGGTCACGACGCGCGAAAAATTGCTCGAAGAGCTCTCGCATCTGCAGGCGGCGGAAACGAGCTGGTCGCCTTTCGGCATTCGGATTCCGCTCGACGAGCAGGGCCGCAATCCGCCCGCGACCTCCGAGCCGTCGTTCCAGAAAGGCCAATTCGAGGTGCAGGACGAAGGCTCGCAGCTCGCGGCACTTCTTACCGGCGCGAAAGCGGGCGAGCAGGTGCTCGATCTTTGCGCGGGCTCCGGCGGCAAGACGCTCGCGCTCGCGGCGCTTATGGAAAACAAGGGGCAGATTTTTGCCTATGACGGCGACCTCCGCCGCCTCGCGCCGATCCATGACCGCATCAAGCGCGCGCATGCGAGAAACATTCAGGTGCGCTCGCCGAAGGGAAAGACCGGCGTTCTTTCCGGTCTCGAAGGCCGCATGGATCTCGTGCTCGTGGACGCGCCCTGCACCGGCACCGGCGTCTGGCGGCGGCACCCGGACGCGAAATGGCGGATCCGCCCCGGCGCGCTCGAAATCCGCGTGAAGGAACAGGCGAAGCTGCTCGATCAGGCAGCAGCCTTCGTAAAGCCGGGCGGAAGGATCGCGTATGTCACGTGCTCGCTGCTCGATGCCGAGAACGGCGCGCAGCTGCGCGGCTTTCTCGCGCGCAACGGGGACTGGTCGGCGCTTTCGTTCGCCGAGCTTTGCAAGCCGCTCGGCGAGCGCGGCATAGTGTTGCAGCGGGCCGCGATCGCGACGCCCGAAGGCCTGATGCTGACGCCCCGGCGCACCAATACCGACGGCTTCTTTATCTCCATGCTGCGGCGGAAAGAACGCGGTTAATTTTTTCTGAATCGTTCCGCTCGAATTCGCCGAAAATCGCAATCGTATCTTGAGAGTTGATTGCGATAGTCCCGCATCCATATTCCGGGTTGAAAGCCCATGCCCGAGCTCGCGAACAAAGTTGCAAATTTTTCGGATCGCGTCGACGCGCCGCCGCTCGCGCCCTCACTCGGCCGCTTTCATTGCGAGATCGTCGAGCAGGTCGGCGCAGCATGGGATGCGCTCGCAGCGGGCTTCACTGATTTCTGCATAGAGCAATCCTTTGCCTTCGCCGGCTCGCGCTGGAGCAAGCTGCGCGCGGTTGGGCTGATCCTGCGCGAGGATGGAGCGGCAGAGCCGGTCGCGATGGCGCTCGCGCTGATCGCGGCGTTGCCCGTGCTTGGCATCGGACTCGCTTACGTGAAGTTCGGGCCGCTGTGGCGGCGAAAAGACAAGCCGGCCGATCGGGACGTGCTGTTCGCCATCCTCGATGCGTTAAAGCAGGAGTTCGGGATCAGGCGCCGCCTTGTCGTGCGCGTGCTGCCGCCCGCAGACCCGGACCACGACTGGAACGAGGCGCTCAAGCGCGCGAATTTTTCCTTGCACAAAGCGCTTTCCGACCGCGAGCGTTATCTCGTCGATCTAACGCTTTCGGAGCAAGAACAGCTCGCTTCGCTCGGCGCGCAATGGCGCGCAAATCTGAAAAAGGCGTCGAGCGAACTCGTGATTGAAGAGCCGGATTTGCAGAGCGGCATTCCCGCCTTCGTCGAGCTCTACAAGAACATGCTCGCGCGCAAGCAATTCAGGGATCATCACGGTATCGAGGACCTGCCGGCGATTGCCGAGCAGGCGGGGGAGACGCTCGGCCTGCGCCTCTTCCTGGCGCGCCATCAAGGGGAGCCCGTGGTGGGCTCCATCATTATCGGTTCGGGCGAGCGGGTGTTCGTCCCGTTCAGCGCGACGAGCGACAAGGCGCTCTCATTGCGCGCGGGCTACGCGCTCCGCTGGGCGATCATCAACCGGCTGCGCGGCTCGAACGCGCGCTGGCTGGACCTCGGCGGCGCCGAGGGGGATTCGGGTCTCAGGCACTTCAAGCTCGGAAACGTGGGCAAACGGGGCCGGGTCGTGGATATTCCCGGGGAGTACGACTTCGCGCCGAACGCCCTTGCGGCCGCCGCCGCCCGGGCCATTGAACTCGGCCGCGGTCTGATGCGGACCTCGACCCTGAAAAAGCTCGTGGTTTTACTGCCGATCTGACTTTTCCGCCGGTCGAGCATCCACGCCTTTCTTGCGGACAGGCCGTTAAGTCGTGGATGGCATTCGAACTCGGGCTTGCCCGAGTTCGACGCCTTAAGAGCTCAAGTCGGGTAAACCCGACTTGAGTGACAAGCCCGGCCATGATGATCGAAAGCGAGTCGACAGCCCCGATCCAAGGCCTTAGAAGCGCGCGCATGGCCGCGCACCACAACAAGATTCTGATCGTCGATTTCGGCTCCCAGGTCACCCAGTTGATCGCCCGCCGCGTCCGCGAAGCCGGCGTTTACTGCGAGATCGTTCCCTACCAGAAGGCGGCCGAAGCGTTCAAAGAGATGAAGCCGCAAGGCGTCATCCTGTCCGGCGGGCCGGCCTCCGTGCTCGATGAAGATGCACCCATGCCGCCGATGTCGATTTATGATGCGGGCGTGCCCGTGCTCGGCATTTGTTATGGCGAACAGGCGATGGCCCAGCAACTCGGAGGCCAAGTTGAGGGCGGCCATCACCGCGAATTCGGCCGCGCCGAACTTGAAGTGAAAAAGCCTTCGGCGATTTTCGAAGGGGTATGGGAGCCGGGCAAGCGCTATCCGGTCTGGATGAGCCACGGCGACCGCGTCACGAAGCTCCCGCCGGGCTTCGAGGTCATCGGTGTCTCGGAGAACGCGCCGATCGCGATGATCGCCGACGAGAAGCGCAAGTTCTACGCTACGCAATTCCATCTCGAAGTCGTGCACACGCCGCAAGGCGCGTCGCTTTTGGCGAATTTCGTGCACAAGATCGCGGGTCTGAAATCCGACTGGACGATGCGCGCCTTCCGCGAAGAATCGATCGAGAAAATCAGGAAGCAGGTCGGCAAGGCGCGCGTGTTGTGCGGGCTCTCGGGCGGCGTGGATTCCTCCGTCGCCGCGGTGCTCCTGCATGAAGCGATCGGCGATCAGCTCACTTGCGTTTTCGTCGATCACGGCCTGTTGCGCAAGGGCGAGGCTCAGGAGGTCGTTTCGCTCTTTCGCGGCACCTACAACATTCCGCTCGTTCATGTGGATGCGAGCGGGCAGTTTCTGAAGGCGCTGAAGGGCGTCACCGATCCGGAGCAGAAGCGGAAGACGATCGGAAAGCTGTTCATCGATGTCTTCGAAGCCGAGGCGAAGAAAATCGGCAAGGTGGATTTTCTCGCGCAGGGCACGCTCTACCCGGACGTGATCGAGAGCGTTTCGTTCTCCGGCGGGCCTTCGGTCACGATCAAGTCGCATCACAATGTAGGCGGCCTGCCGGAGCGCATGAATCTGAAACTCGTCGAGCCCTTGCGCGAGCTGTTCAAGGACGAGGTGAGGGCGCTCGGCCGCGAGCTGGGCCTGCCGGAGAAATTCGTCGGCCGCCATCCGTTTCCGGGGCCGGGGCTTGCGATTCGCATGCCGGGCGAGATCACGAAGGAACGGCTGGAAGTGCTGCGGCTCGCGGACGCGATTTATCTCGAGGAAATCCGCCGCGCCGGACTCTACGACGAAATCTGGCAGGCCTTCGCCGTGCTGCTTCCGGTCCGCACCGTGGGCGTCATGGGCGACGGCCGCACTTATGATGAAGTGATCGGGTTGCGCGCCGTCACCTCCACCGACGGCATGACCGCCGACTTCTATCCCTTCGACATGAGCTTCCTCGGCCGCGTCGCGACGCGCATCATCAACGAGGTGCGCGGCGTGAACCGCGTTGTGTATGACGTGACATCAAAGCCGCCGGGGACGATTGAGTGGG
>JAJPHK010000185.1 GCA_021325315.1 Alphaproteobacteria bacterium | reverse complement strand
CCGGCGCGAGGAGCTCGCTGACGGAGAGGTGTAAGCCTCACGAAAAGCGCGGCCCATGCCGAGAAATCGCCGCGCTGGAGTGCTGCGAAGCGCCCGCCTCTCGAAAGAGAGGCAAACGGAAGGCCCGATGCGCCGTAGCGGCGCTCCGGCCCCCTCGCTTCTTTCCGATGAAGCGAGGGCTGTGATGGAAGAATGCCCGGACGCGCTGAAGAAGCGCGGGCGCGGGAACGATGGCGCTTGGGCGATTTCCTATCCACTCGTCATTACCGGGCCGCAGCGGCCCAGTCGCGCTGGCGAGCGAAAGCGAGCAGCCAGCGCGAACCCTTTAAAAGCCGCGCCGGACCTTCGCTTCGCTCAGCGGCGCGGCGGCGAAGCGAACGGCTGCCGCTGCGAGACCCGGTAATCCATGATGACCGTCAGCGTTCCTGGAGAAGCTTCATGGATTACCGGGACTCGTCCGCGCCACGGCTCGCTTTCCGCTCGCCGGGCGCGACGGCCCGGTAATGACAGAGAAGAATGACAAGAGGAGAAGGAATGTTGAGATCACAGTCTCCGAAACATCACCAGCGCATCGACGAAGCCGAGCCTCGGATGCTCGAACGCGCCGGGAAGCCGCCCGACGATCTTGAAGCCGCAACTCCGCCAGAGCTTCACCGCGCTCTCGTTCGTGCTTACGACGAAATTGAACTGCATCGCCGAAAATCCCATCGCGCGCGCTTGTTCGAGCGAGTGTTCGCACATCCTGCGGGCCACACCCCGGCCGCGCGCGGCGGGCGCGGTGACGTAGCCGCAATTTGCGACATGCCCGCCGCTGCCCGGCTGGTTCGCCTGCAGGAAATAGGTGCCAAGAACCTCGCCGTCTTCCTCCAGCACGAAGACCGCGTGGCCGGGGGAGCGCCAATAGGCGAGCGCCGCCTCGCGGCTCACGTCGCGCGGGATCGGGTAGGTCTCGCCGGCGCGGAAGGTTGGCTCTAGGATCGCCCAGAGCGCGTCGTCGTCGCCGGATACGGCAGGCCGGATCGGCATAGAGGCGAATTTAACCATGCGGAATTCGAAGGGAGACAAGTGTGGCGCGCATTGCCGAGGGACTCGCCGATTCAGGCCGGAAATGGTGTGGCGGCCGGGCCACAGGTCGCCCAATATCGCGTTGCGGCCGGTTTTCGGGGCTGCCTGAGCCGCGTTCCCGCCATAAACAATACCGAAATCAGGGGGGAGTAAGCCGCCAGCCTAATAAAATCGCGGGCAAGCGTGCCCGCAGCGACGGCCCCAGCGTGGGTCTTCATGGACGCCAAGACTATCAACAAATCCCGTCTGCCAAGCCGGCACGTTACCGAAGGGCCGGAACGGGCGCCGCATCGTTCCTACTACTACGCGATGGGGCTGACGCGGGAACAGATCCATCAGCCCTTCGTGGGCGTTGCCACCTGCTGGAACGAAGCCGCTCCTTGCAACATCGCGCTGATGCGCCAGGCGCAGGCCGTGAAGAAGGGCGTTGCTTCGGCGAACGGAACCCCGCGCGAATTCTGCACCATCACCGTCACCGACGGCATCGCCATGGGCCACGAGGGCATGAAGTCATCGCTGCCGTCGCGCGAGGTGATCGCTGACTCGGTGGAACTCACCATGCGCGGCCACGGCTATGACGCGCTCGTGGGTCTTGCGGGCTGCGACAAGTCCTTGCCCGGCATGATGATGGCGATGTGCCGCCTCAACGTGCCGTCGATCTTCATTTATGGCGGCTCGATCCTGCCGGGCTCGTTCAAAGGCAAGCCCGTCACTGTGCAGGACGTTTTCGAAGCCGTCGGCAAGCATTCGGTCGGCGATATGAGCGACGCCGATCTCGATGAGCTCGAACAGGTCGCCTGTCCTTCCGCCGGCGCCTGCGGCGCGCAATTCACCGCGAATACCATGGCGACGGTTTCGGAAGCGATCGGCTTGGCGCTTCCGTATTCGGCGGGCGCCCCGGCGCCTTACGAAATCCGCGACAAATTCTGCATGATCGCTGGCGAAAAGATCATGGAGCTCGTGGCCCGTAATGTCCGGCCGCGCGATATCGTAACGCGCAAGGCGCTGGAGAACGCCGCGGCGGTCGTGGCCGCGACCGGCGGCTCCACCAACGGCGCCTTGCACATCCCCGCCATCGCGCATGAGTGCGGGATCAAGTTCGATCTGTTCGACGTCGCCGAGGTGATGAAACGGACGCCTTACATCGCCGACCTGAAACCCGGCGGCAAATATGTGGCGAAGGATCTCTTCGAGGCCGGCGGAATTCCGCTGATCATGAAGACTTTGCTCGACCACGGCTTCCTTCATGGCGATTGCATGACCGTTACCGGCCGCACAATCGCCGACAACCTGAAGCAAGTTCAATGGAACGACGCGCAGGATGTTGTGCATCCCGCGAACAAACCGCTTCTGAAAACGGGCGGTGTCGTTGGCCTCAAGGGGAACCTCGCGCCGGAAGGCGCGATCGTGAAGGTCGCGGGGATGGAGAAGCTCAGCTTCTCCGGTCCGGCGCGATGCTTTGACGGCGAGGAAGCCTGCTTCGAGGCCGTGAAGGCGAGGAAATACAAGGAAGGTGAAGTGCTCGTCATCCGTTACGAGGGTCCGAAAGGCGGCCCGGGCATGCGCGAGATGCTCGCGACGACGGCCGCACTATACGGGCAGGGGGCGGGCAACAAAGTTGCGCTCATCACCGACGGCCGCTTCTCGGGCGCCACCCGCGGATTCTGCATCGGCCATGTCGGGCCGGAAGCGGCAATCGGCGGGCCGATCGGTCTCCTCAAGGACGGCGACATCATCGAGATCGACGCCGCGAAAGGCACGCTCGACGTCAAGCTGTCCGACAGTGAACTCGCGAAGCGAAAAGCCGAGTGGAAGCCGCGCGAGAGCAAGTTTCAGTCCGGCTATCTCTGGAAATATGCGCAGCAGGTCGGCCCTGCGGTCGACGGCGCCGTGACCCATCCCGGCGGCAAGGCGGAGAAGGTTTCCTATGCGGATAGCTGAGGCGCTGTGCATCCTGGTGACAGGTACGGCGCTCGCCGCCGGAGCGCCCGCGCACGCGTTTGAAGTCAAGAAGGAAGACGCATCGGTGTCCGCCGCGCCTTCCGCGGCGCGTATCGCTCCGGTGCCGCTGCCGCCCGCGGATATTCCGAACGTGCCGAGCAAGAACGCCGCGACCGGCGATCTTTCGTCCGACGCCGCCGCTGCGGGATCCGGCATTGCGCCGACGGCGCTCGCGCCTGAACCCGGCCTTGGCGCTGCGAACAGCGCGTTCCAGGCGTTCCGCACCGGCACACAAGCCTATCTCGCGGGCGAAAAGCAAAAGGCGGTGAAAGAGCTCGGTTACGCCGCCGACCACGGCCACGCGCTCGCCACCTGGAAGCTCGGCCGCATGTATGCCGAGGGCGACGGCGTGAAGCAGAACGACCTCAAGGCGTTTCACTATTTCTCGAAGCTCGCTTCCGACAACGCCGACGTCTCGCCTTACAGTCCGCAGGCGCGTTTCGTTTCCAACGCTTTCGTCGCGGTCGGCTCCTACTATCAGAGCGGCATCCCGAATTCCAACGTGAAGCCCGATATCGAGCGCGCGCGCGATATGTATTCCTACGCCGCCTCCTATTTCGGCGATCCCGACGCGCAGTATCGGCTCGCGCGGCTTTATCTTGCGGGCAAGGGCGAGTTCAATGATCCGCGTCAATGCGCGCGTTGGCTGTCGCTCGCGGCGAACAAGGGCCATCACCAGGCGCAGGCGCTGCTCGGCCACATGCTGTTCACCGGGCAGGCGGGACTTCCGCATCTTCCCGCGCGCGGCCTGGCGTGGCTCACACTCGCGCGCGAAGGCGCGACCGGCGCCGAGGACGGCTGGATCATTGAGTACTACGATCAGGCTTACGCGCATGCGAACGAGCAGGAGCGCGGCCTCGCGCATACTTACGCCGAGCAATGGGCGGCGGCGCAGCGCTGATCTTCAGCGAGCCTCAACGTTGAGGTCGACCCAGACCGGCACGTGATCCGAAGGCTTCTCGCGCGCGCGCATATCCTTATCGATGCCCGCCTGCGCGAGCCTGTCCGCCGCTTGCGGCGACAGCATCAGGTGATCGATGCGGATGCCGTTGTTCTTCTGGAAAGCGCCGCCCTGATAATCCCAGAAGGTATAGAGTTCTTTTGAATCGCTCGCCGCGCGGATCGCATCGACATAGCCGAGCGTCTCAAACACCCTGAATTTTGCCCGCGTGGTCGGCAGAAACAGCGCATCCGTCAGCCACTGCTCCGGCGCATAGACATCGTTCGGCGTGGGGATCACGTTGTAGTCGCCCGCGAGCACGATCGGTTCTTCCGTCGCGAGCAACTCGCGTGCCCGCGCCGCAAGCCGGTCCATCCAGGCGAGCTTGAATCCGTATTTGCGCTCGTCATTCGCCGGATTGCCGTTCGGCAAATAGATCGAGGCGACACGCAGCACGCCGTTTTTGATGGAGATGACGGCTTCGAGATAGCGCGCATGATCGTCGGTGTCGTCGCCGGGCAGGCGAGGGGTCACGTCGTCGAAGGGCAGCTTCGAAAGAACCGCGACGCCGTTATAGGTTTTCTGCCCGTGAACCGCGACGTTGTAGCCGAGCCCTTCGAATTCAGCACGCGGGAATGCATCGTCCACGCATTTGATTTCTTGTAGGCAGACGATGTCCGGCTCGCGCTCCTTCAGCCAAGTCTTCAGCGGCTCGACGCGCTGCTTGATCGAATTGACGTTGAAGGTGGCAATCCGCATCAGAGCGAAAAGCTGGTGCCGCAGCCGCAAGATGCGGTAGCCTGCGGATTTTCCACCTTGAAGGAAGCGCCGATCAGGTCGTTGACATAATCGAGGGAGGAGCCGCCCATATATTGCAGCGAGATCGGATCGACCACGACTTTTGCACCGTCCCGTTCGATCACGAGGTCATCCGGCGCAGGCTTCTCTTGAATGTCGAATTTGTACTGGAAGCCCGAGCAGCCGCCGCCTTCGACCGAGACGCGCAGCACGGAGGGCTTCGCCTCCTTGGCGAGGATTTGCGCGATCCGTCGCGCCGCGCGCTCTGTCACTGTAAAAGACTGCGTATTCATGTGATTCCGGCCCTTGGCGGGTTCCAGGGGATAGTTAAGTGCTCTTCCAGGCATGTCAATTCGAGGGCAGCGTGGCGATTGCTGGGGAAGCCAAAAGAGCGTCATTCGCGGCCAATCCGTTGTGCTCGCGCGGGCGGCTTTTCCCGGAGGATGAAACCGCGAACCGCAACGCTTTCCGCCGCGATTGCGACCGCATCATTCATTCGACGGCCTTCCGGCGCCTGAAACACAAGACTCAGGTCTTCGTTTCCTCGGAGGGCGATCACTTCCGCACGCGGCTCACGCACACGCTCGAAGTCGCCCAGATCGCCCGCGCGCTCGCCCGGCGAATGGGTCTTGATGAGGACCTGACCGAAACGCTCGCGCTTGCGCACGATCTCGGCCATCCGCCTTTCGGTCATGCGGGCGAAGACGCGCTCAACGATTGCATGAAAGGTTTCGGCGGTTTCGATCACAATGCGCAGTCGCTCCGCGTCGTGACAAATTTGGAGCGGCGCTATGCGAGTTTCGACGGACTCAATCTCACATGGGAAAGCCTGGAAGGGATCGCGAAACATAATGGTCCTCTGACCGATCGCGAGGGAAAACCGATGGGCCGTCACCATGGAAAATCGATCCCCTATGTGATCGCCGAGTATGTGAAGCAGCATGACCTCGAGTTATGGACTTTCGCGAGCGCCGAGGCTCAGGCGGCGGCGATCGCCGACGACATTGCTTACGATGCCCACGATCTCGACGATGCCGTGCGCGCCTATCTTGTCGAGATCGACGAACTTGCGACATTGCCGGTCGCGGGTGAAATTTATGCGCGGGTGAAGGCAAAATATCCCGCCGCCGAGGGTGCGCGCCTGATCAACGAAATCACCCGCCGGCTGATCGCGACCATGATCAACGACGTGGTAGCCGAAAGCAGCCGCCGTATCGAGGCCGCGCGGATCAAAACCGTCGAAGACGTGCGAAATGCGAAAGGCGCGTTAATCGGCTTTTCGCCGGCGATCGCCGAAGCGGATCGCGCGATCAAAGGCTTCCTCACGCCGCGGATGTATAAGCATGAGCGCGTGCTTTCGACCATGAATAACGCCCAGCAGGTGCTGCACGATTTGTTCTCCTACTATTTCGATCATCTCGATGCGCTACCGCCGGACTGGAGCGAGAATCTTGCGCTGAACGACAAATTGGCGAAAGCGCGCCGCGTTGCCGACTTCATTGCCGGCATGACCGACAATTTCGCGCTTGAGGAACACCGCCGATTCTTTGACTCCAGGCTCGATTTACGTTAGTCGCGGCCATCCCGGACACGATTCATGAATGCTTTTGCCCTGTTCACCGAGCGCGTGCGCGAAGCGGTTGCGGACCTCGCCGCAGCCGGTGCGATCAAGCCAGTTGCCGACACAAGCCGCGTCGTCGTTGAGCCGCCGCGCGACGAAAGCCATGGCGATCTTGCGACCAATGCCGCGATGGTGCTCGCGAAGGACGCCGGCAAAAAACCGCGCGAACTCGCGGCATTGATCGCGCAGAAGCTCTTGACGGTGCCGCATGTGACCAAAACCGAGGTCGCGGGGCCAGGTTTCATCAACATTTCATTGGAGCCGGCTTTTTGGCTCTATGTGCTGCGCGCGGCGCTGAAAGCTGGCAAGAATTTTGGCCGCAGCGATCTCGGCAAAAACGAAAAAGTAAACGTGGAATATGTATCCGCCAACCCGACCGGGCCGATGCATGTCGGTCACGGCCGCGGAGCGGTCTTTGGCGATGCGCTCGCGAACCTTCTCGATTTTTCCGGTCACAAGGTTACGCGCGAATATTACGTCAACGACGCCGGTGCGCAGGTAGACGTGCTCGCGCGCTCGGCTTACCTCCGCTATCGCGAGGCGCTCGGCGAAAATATCGGCGCGATCCCCGATGGCCTTTATCCCGGCGAGTATCTGAAAGCCGTCGGTGAGGCGCTCGCAAAAAAGCACGGCAAGGCATTACTTGGGAAACCGGAGTGCGAATGGTTGCCTGTTGTCCGCACGGAAGCGATCGACGCGATGCTTGCGACGATCAAGGAAGATCTCGCCGCGCTAGCCATCCGGCACGAAGTCTTTTTCTCCGAGCGCTCGCTTTCCACCGGCAAGGACAAGGTCGCCGAGACCATTGAAGCGCTCCGCAAGGCGGGCCACGTTTACGAAGGACGCTTGCCCCCACCGAAGGGCCAGTTGCCCGACGACTGGGAAGACCGCGAGCAAACATTGTTCCGCGCGACCGAGTTCGGCGACGATCTCGACCGCCCGCTGAAGAAATCCGATGGCAGTTACACTTATTTCGCCGCCGACATTGCGTACCACCGCGATAAGATCGAGCGCGGCTTCGACAGGCTGATCGATGTCTGGGGTGCCGACCACGGCGGCTATGTAAAGCGAATGCAGGCTGCGGTCGCCGCGCTCTCCGGCAAGAAGGTGAAGCTTGATGTCAAGCTTTGCCAGCTCGTCCGTCTTCTGCGCGGCGGCGAGCCGGTGAAGATGTCAAAACGGGCAGGGGACTTCGTGACGCTTCGCGATGTGGTCGACGAAGTCGGGCCCGACCCTGTCCGCTTCATGATGCTGTTCCGGAAGAACGACGCTGTGCTCGATTTCGACCTCGCCAAGGTGCTGGAGCAATCCCGCGAGAACCCTGTTTTCTATGTTCAGTACGCCCATGCTCGGGCTTATTCGGCCTTCCGGAAGGCCAAAGAAGTTATCCCCACAATCCAAAGCCAAGCCGAAATGGCCGCACAAGCGAAGTTGGAGCTCCTGACCGACCCCGGCGAACTTTCGATTGTAAAGCGAATCGCGGAATGGCCACGAGTTGTGGAGGCCGCGGCAAGCGCTCATGAACCTCACCGGATTGCCTTCTATCTACATGATTTAGCTAGCCAATTTCACGCCCAATGGAACCGCGGTACTGAAGTGCCACATTTACGCTTCATTATCGCGGATGATCCATCTTTAACAGTATCCCGTCTGACTCTCGTCTACGGGACAGTGTTGGTGTTAGCCTGTGGCTTAGCAATCCTCGGCGTGGGGGCACCTGAGGAGATGCGGTGACAGCCATTTTTTGTGCAGGCGTTTGTCGGGGAGCGTCCTAGCGTATGACCGACCAAACTCGATACCCCCAGCAAAGGGGTAATAGTTCACCACAAGCGCGCTCCGGCCCGGAGGGACGTTTCTCCCGCCGTGCGGAAGATCCGCTTGCGGAGCTCGCCCGCCTGATCGGCCAGGACGATCCCTTTGCCGAATTCAACAATCTGCAACGCGCAGCCCCGCCGCGTTCGCAAGCAACCCCGGTTGCTCGCCGCCCCGCGAATGGAAACGGCTCGCCTGGCTCGGCCTATCCGCGTGCGGAGCGCCGCGACGATCATTATGACCGTTACGAAGCCGACGATTACGAGCAGGCGGCGAACGATTTTGATCGCATGCCTGAACCGGCTTATGGGCGCGAATATCAGGACGAAGACCGCGATTTCGAAGCGCCGAAAATACAGCGCGCGCCGGTCCCGCAGAATTTTGGCCGTGTCTATTCTTATGGCGGCACGCCGGCCGCTCGCGCCGAACAGTCCGCGCGTCCATCCAAGCCGGCTGCGCGGCAGCCTCTTCCCGACCTCGATGATGATTACGACGATCCGCGTTACGCCAGGCAAGGCGCGGATGGTTACGATGCCGATTATCGTCAGACTCGCGGATACGAAGGGGATCCCCGATACGACGAAGGTCCTTATGACAGGCAGGACTACGCGCCGGAGTACGAACAGGAATACGCACCCGACGATTATCCGCAGGATGAATATGCCGAGCCGGTGCGCGACAAGCGCCGCTGGATGTTGGTCGGCGCAATGTCGCTGATCGGTGTTATCGTGCTGGGTGTCACGGGCATCTACGGTTATCGCACGGTCTTCAAGAAGCACACGGCGAGTAACCCGCCTACGATCCGCTCGGCCGAGACGCCGACAAAAGTCGTGCCGCCCGCCTCGCAAGCGACGCCCGATGGCACTAAGCAGAATTATGATCGTATCGGCGAACAGCCATCCGCCAGCGGCGAACGCGTGGTTTCGCGTGAAGAGCAACCGGCCATCAACGCGAACCCCGGCAGCCGTACGGTAACTACGACTCCGATTGGCCCGCAGCCAGGCGGCTCGGTGTCGGCCTTTGCCGCGCCGGCGCAGGCTACGCCCGCGCTGACGCCGCCGCCGTCTGCCCTGAACCAGGGCAATGGCGAACCGAAGCGGGTGCGCACCATGACCGTCCGCGCCGACGGCACGGTGGTCGATCCGCGCCGTACGCCGCCCGTGCGCGGTAACACGCCAATGGCCTTGAACCCGAACGTTCAGACCGATCCGCAAGACAGCCCCGACGACCAGCCTCCGCCCCGCGGGGCGACACGCCCGTCGAGCCAACAGGCTTATGCCGACCCAGGACCGTCGCGGACGAGCGGCTACTCCCCGGCGGGCAGCTATGTGGTGCAGGTGTCCTCGCAAAAGAACGAGCAGGACGCGCAGACCGCCTGGCGGCAGCTGCAGGCGAAATACACAAACGTGCTCGGCAATGCCCAGGTCACTTTCAAGCGGGTGGATTTGGGTGATCGCGGGACATTCTACCGCGCCATGGTGGGGCCGTTCGCAAACCGCGATCAGGCTTATGAGATGTGCCAGAATCTCAAATCCGCCGGCGGCGAATGCGTCGTCCAGCGCAACTGATCTTCTGATCGAAGCAGGCTTGACGGTTTCGTAAGCCGTCTCTACGCCCGCACCCATGTCACAAACGGCATTGATTGTGGGCTGCGCCGGTCCGCGGCTGAACGCGGCGGAGCGGGAGCTTTTCGCCGAAGTGAAGCCTTGGGGGCTTATTCTTTTCAAGCGGAACTGTGAAAGCCCCGCACAAATTACTGCTTTGACTCAGGAATTTCGCGGACTCACCGGATACCGCGACGCGCTCGTCTTTATCGATCAGGAGGGCGGCCGGGTGCAGCGGCTTGGACCGCCGCAATGGCCGAGCTTCCCGCCGGCGGCGACGTTCGGCGAAATCTATACCCGCAGCCCGGCAGAGGCGCGGGAAGCCGCGAAGCTCGGCGGTCGCCTGATTGCAGAGGAGCTTTCAGCTCTCGGCATTACCGCCGACTGCCTTCCGGTCGCGGATCTGCGCTTGCCCCAAGGACACGGCGTGATCGGAGACCGTGCCTATGGTGAGAAGGTCGATACCGTGGTGGAACTCGCCCGCGCGGCGAGCGAGGGTTTGATGGAAGGCGGTGTCTTGCCGGTGATGAAACACATCCCCGGCCATGGACGTGCGAATGCCGATAGTCATGAAGCTCTGCCGACGGTCGCCGCGTCTTTAGCGGAGCTTGAAAAAACGGATTTTGAGCCCTTCCGCCGCTTGAACAATCTGCCGATGGCAATGACTGCACACGTGCTCTATCAGACGATCGATCCGGAACTCCCAGCGACGATTTCGCCGACGGTTGTCCGGGACGTGATCCGCGGCCATATCGGTTTTGATGGTCTGCTCATGACCGACGATCTTTCCATGAAGGCGCTCAAAGGTTCCCTGCGCGAACGGGCGAAGAGATCGCTAAAAGCAGGCTGCGACATCGTCCTCCATTGCAACGGGAACCTGGCCGAGATGAAAGAAATTGCAGCGGCCTGTCCGCCGCTCAAAGGGGATGCCGCCCGCCGCGCGGCCGCCGCAATAAAAGCGCGTAAGTCCCCGTTGGAAAAGATTAATCTGGCAGAGGCGCATGCCCGCTTTTCCGCTATGCTGACAGCGTAAGAACAGAATCAGATGGAACCGGCCGAATTCGAAACTCCTGGCGGCGAGCGCTCGCAATACGAGCCCGCTTTGATGATCGATGTCGCAGGCTTTGAAGGCCCGCTCGATCTTCTGCTGACGCTTGCCCGTAACCAGCAGGTCGACCTCAAGCACATCTCGATCCTGGCGCTCGCCGAGCAGTATCTGCGGTTCATCGAGACCGCGCGCGGTCTCAAGATGGAGATCGCTGCCGATTATCTTGTGATGGCGGCATGGCTCGCTTATCTGAAATCGCGGCTCCTGTTGCCCGAACCACCCGTTACCGACGAGCCTTCCGCCGCCGATCTCGCCGCCGATCTGCAGGCGCGTTTGCAGCATCTCGAAGCGATCCGCGAAGCGGGCGGCAAGCTCATCAGCCGCCACCGGCTTGGCCACGATTTCTTCATCCGCGGCATGCCCGAGCTGCGAAAAATTCCGCCGTCGGGCTACACCGCAACGCTCTACGATTTGCTTTCCGCTTACGCGATGCAGCGCCAGCGCCAGGCGCTCGCGAAGGTCAAGATGCCGGAGCGCAAAGTGTGGTCGCTGCCGGAAGCACGGTTGGCACTCGAGCGCCTCGTCGGCAAAGCGGCGGACTGGACACGACTCGATCAATATCTCATTGCCTATGTCGTGGAGCCCGAGCAGCGCGCGACGGCGTTCGCGTCGAGTTTCTCCGCCACGCTGGAGATGGTGAAAGAAGGCAAGATTGAACTGCAACAGGAAGAACCGTTCGCGCCGCTATGGCTGCGCCGCCGCGCCGAACCGCGTCAAGACAATGGAGACAAGCGTCAGTGAGTGTTATCCGGGCAAAATTCCGTCCCTCCAAAACAGCGCCGGCTGAACAGACGGCGGGCGGTGACGAGGCGCTCCGTCTCCTGGAAGCCGTGCTGTTCGCTTCCGCCGAGCCGCTTGACGAGGACGCACTGAAGAAGCGCTTGCCTGCCGGAACAGATGTCAAAAAGCTGCTCGATCAGCTTGCCGAGACTTACGCCGATCGCGGCGTCAATCTCGTGAAGGTCGCCGGCAAATGGATGATGCGCACGGCGCCCGATCTGGGTCCGTTGCTTGCGAAGGAAACCGGCGAGCCGAAAAAGCTTTCGCGTGCCGCGATCGAGACGCTTGCGATCGTCGCCTATCATCAGCCGGTCACGCGCGCCGAGATCGAGGAGATCCGCGGCGTGACGATCTCGAAGGGAACGCTTGATCTCCTGATCGAGGCCGGCTGGGTGCGCTTGCGCGGCCGCCGCAAGGCGCCGGGCCGGCCGGTGACGTATGGTACGACCGACGATTTCCTCGTTCACTTCGGCTTCGAGGCGATCGACGACTTGCCGGGTCTCGAAGAGCTCAAGGGCGCGGGCTTTCTCGAAGGCCGGCTGCCGTCGGGTTTCAGCGTGCCGATGCCGAATGATGATGTCGCGCTGCGGGAGGACGAGGAGCCGCTGGAAGAGTCCCTCGACCTTACACTTTCGCCGCAGACTGAAGGCGAGGAGACCGAGGAGGCCGAAAAGCCCGAGGCAAAGCCTTCCACGGCGGGCAAGCGTTAATCACGTTCGACGCCGCAATTCCGGCCGAAACCTGGCTCAACGCCGTAGTTCTTGTTTTTACCGCCTCCGGGCCCTAGGTTCTCGGGGAGTGGAGGAAAGTCATGGGTGGTTTGAGTATTTGGCACTGGATCATTGTCGTTCTGGTCGTTTTGTTGCTGTTCGGACGCGGCAAGATCTCGGAAATGATGGGCGACATGGCCAAGGGCATTAAAGCCTTCAAGAAAGGGTTGTCCGAGGAAGACACGGCCTCCGCCGATACCCGTAGCAATGATCCGAAAACGATCGACCACCAGCCTTCATCCTCCATGCGGAACGAGTCCGAGAAAAAGGTGAGCTGACACGGCGCTCGCCGCGCGCTGAGCGGCGCTTTGCGCCTGCGCTGACAAGAGCCATGTTCGACATCGGTTGGAGCGAGCTTCTCGTTATCGGCATCGTCGCGCTCGTCGTGATCGGGCCGAAGGAGCTGCCCGGCGTCGTGCGCGCGGTCGCGCAAAATCTCGGGAAGCTGAGAAGGCTCGCGAGCGATTTCCAAAACCAGTTCTCCAACGCCATGCGCGAGATGGAGCTCGCCGAGATGAAGAAGGACGCGGAGAAGCTCTTGAACGACGCGACTGCGGGCACCGCACTCGACGAAGTGAAAAAAACCGGCGATGAGATTCGAAAAGCGGTGGAAGAGCCGTTAAGCATCGCCGAGCCGGGCAAGCCGGATAGCGCCGCGGGCGCCGGCAAGCCGAAATCCGAACCGGATCGCGGCGCATGACCACCGAAGATGATGAAGTCGACGCCAGCAAGGCGCCGCTGATCGAGCATCTGATCGAGCTGCGCTCGCGGCTCATCAAGTCTCTGGTTGCGTTCTTCCTGATGTTTTTCCTCTGCTTCTTCTTTGCGAAGCAGATCTACAACATTCTTCTTTTTCCTTATGAGCTTGCCGCGGGCCCGAACGCCGAGATCAAGCTGATCTACACCGCGCCGCAGGAATTCCTGTTCACGCAGATCAAGCTCGGCCTGTTCGGCGCGGCATTCCTGTCTTTCCCGGTGATCGCGACGCAGATTTATATGTTCGTCGCGCCCGGCCTCTATAAACGCGAGCGCGCGGCTTTCCTGCCGTATCTGATTGCGACGCCGTTTTGTTTTTTGCTCGGCGCTTCGTTCGTGTATTTCGTCGCGATGCCGCTCGCGATGCGCTTCTTCCTGAGCATGCAGCAGGCGGGCGGCGACGGGCAGGCGGCGATTTCGCTCTTGCCCCGCGTTTCCGAATATCTCTCGCTGATTATGACGCTGATCTTCGCCTTCGGCATCACGTTCCAGTTGCCGGTGATTTTGACCGTGCTTGCGCGCGTCGGCATGACCAATTCGAGATGGCTGAAGGAGAAGCGGCGTTATGCGATCGTCGG
>JAJPHK010000023.1 GCA_021325315.1 Alphaproteobacteria bacterium | reverse complement strand
TTGAGATGCGAAACCTCAAGCGCCTTCGGCGGCCCGTCGAATACGACGCCGCCCTTGCTCATACCGATCACGCGGTCCGCGTAGCGCTTCGCAAGCTCCACGTTATGGATATTGACGATCACGGGGATGCCGCGCGCTTGCGCCTGCTTCACCATCAATTCCATGATCTCGACAGAGGTCTTCGGATCGAGCGAGGACGTCGGCTCGTCGGCTAGGATCAGATCCGGTTCCTGCATCAATGCCCGCGCGATGCCCACGCGCTGGCGCTGGCCACCTGAGAGCTGATCGGCGCGCTGCTGGGCGAAATCGCCGAGGCCGATCGCGTCCAGGAGATAAAAGGCGCGATCGATGTCCTTCGCGGGAAACTTCCGAAGCCACGTCCGCCACAAGGCCACATAACCGAGCCGCCCGCACAAGACGTTCTCGATCACTGAAAGCCGCTCGACCAAATTATATTCCTGAAACACCATGCCGATGTGGCGCCGCGCATGACGGAGCTCGCGGCCCTTAAGCTTTGCGAGGTCCGTTCCCATGAACAGGATTTCGCCCGAGGTCGGGTCGGTGAGCCGGTTGATGCAGCGGATGAGCGTAGACTTGCCCGTGCCGGATGGGCCGATGATCGCGGTCATGCCCTTGTCCGCGAAGGCGAGCGAGACGTTCTTCAGGACCGGAACGCCCGCGCGGTACTCTTTGGTGAGATTTTTCAGGACGAGCATACGGCCGGCCGACTGGCCGGCCGTCATGAATTTTTCGGAGGCATGCATTGCCTCAACCCTAGACGCGGTTACTGTTTCGGCGCGGCGGGCGATTGCGACTGTTGCTTCGCCTTTTCTTCCTGCTTCTTTTTCAGTGCGGCAGCTTCACGCGCGCTTTCGGCATCGTAAGCCGCCTTGTTGTAGGGCGTGCCGGAGCCTTCCGCGATTTCGCGTACCACCTTCCAGTCCTTGAGATACGTGATCGGCACGAAGCGGTCGTCGCCGTTGAACTCCTTCTGCATCTCGGGCGGGAAGCGGAAATCGTAGAAGCAGGTCGTTATCTTTTTCGCGAGCTCCGGCTTTAAATCGTGCGCATAGGCGAAGGACGAAGTCGGAAAGATCTCGCTCTTGAAGATGATGCGAATTTTGCTGCCGTCGATCGTGCCGCGCGCGACCATGCGCTCATACACGTCGGAGGCGACGCCGGCCATGTCGTAGTCGCCTGACACCACACCGAGCGCCGACTTGTCGTGCCCGCCCGACATGATTGGCTTGTAGTCTTCGTTCGGCCTCAGCCCTTCCTTCGGATAAAGCACGAGCGGCGCAAGGTTGCCGGAGTTGGAGGAGGGCGAAGTATGCGCGACGCGCTTGCCCTTGAGGTCGGAAAGTTTCTGGTACGGGCTGTCGGCGCGCACCAGCGAAATCAGGCGATAGCCCTGAATGCCGTTCGCGGTGCCTTTGGTGGCGAAAGGCACGGCGCCCGCGAGGTTGACGGCGAATCCCGTCGGCCCGGTCGAAAAGCCGGCGACATGCAGGCGGCCCGAACGCATCGCCTCGATCTCTGCCGCGTTCGATTGCACCGGATAGTAGATCACCTTCTTGCCGGTGCATTTCGCGAGATATTCGGTGAAGGGGCGGAATGCGTTTGCGTAAACCGCGGGGTCTTCGACCGGCGTATAGGCGAAGACGAGCGTGGAAGGATCTTTCCATTTTTTCGGATCGGCCGGCACGTCCGCGACGAGATCGTTATTCTCGTCGCAGTAAGCCGTATCGAGTTCGCCGCGATGCTTGCAGCTGTCCTGCGCAAGCGCGAATGAGGGGATGAATGCCACCGCTAGGGCGCCAATCGAGGCAGCCGTGAGCCGCCGCGTCCAAACCGCCGTCATAATAATTTCCTCCCTGGGCCGGTTCGCCCGGCTTATGGCCGCAACGATACGGGCGTGTGACGGTTCCGGCAACGCCTTACAGGGACGTAAGTTTGCAATCCGGAGGTGCGTGAGTATAGTCCGCCCGCTTCGGTTTTCCGGGGCTTGTTCAATCCTCTCCAAACCCCATTTCCGATAGGACCCCGATGTTTATTACACCTGCTTTTGCCCAAGCTGCGCCCGGTGGCGGTGGAGCCGACGTGCTCTACCAAATGGCGCCGTTCCTGCTGATCTTCGTCATTATGTATTTCCTCATTCTCCGTCCGCAGCAAAAGCGCGTGAAGGAGCATCAGGCGATGGTGAAAGCGCTCCGCAAGGGCGACACCGTTATTACCTCCGGCGGAATGGTCGGCAAGGTCACCAAGGTCGTCGATGACAATGAGGTCGAGATACAGATCGCCGACAACGTGCGCATCCGCCAGATGCGGGCGATGATTCAGGAAGTGCGCTCCAAGGGCGAGCCGGTGAGCGATACGGCCGCTTAACGGCGCGCTTGAGTCGAGGAAACGATGCTGCATTTCTCCCGCTGGAAGGCCTTGGCGATTTTGCTGACGTCGCTCGTCGTCTGCCTGTTCACGGTGCCGAGCCTGATGCCGCCGCAGGATGTGCAGAAGCTGCCGAATTTCCTGCAGCGGCGGCTTGTGCTCGGCCTCGACCTGCAGGGCGGCTCGCACATTCTGCTCGAAGTCGATGGCGCCGCCGTCCGCAAGGAAAAGCTGGAGGCGCTGCGCGACGACGTGCGCAAAACATTGCGCGAGGCTCGCATCGGCTATCGCAACCTCACGATCCAGGGAAACAGCGTGCAGTTGCGTCCCGGCAAGCCGGAAGAACTGCCTGAAGCGATGCGGCGGCTGCGCGAACTCTCCGCCCCGACGGGCGGGTTGCTCGCCGTAAGCGGGCAGCGCGACATCGAAGTGAGCGAGAACGACGGACTGATCCAGCTCACGCTTACCGATTACGGTATTCGCAACCGCATCCGGCAGGCGGTCGACCAGTCGATCGAGATTGTGCGCCGCCGCATCGACGAACTCGGCACCGTCGAGCCGCTGATCGCAAGACAGGGCGACGATCGCATACTTGTGCAGGTGCCGGGGCTGCAAGACCCGGCACGCTTGAAGGCGCTTCTCGGCAAGACCGCGAAGCTCACCTTCCGCATGGTCGATCTTTCCATGACGCCGCAGCAGGCGCTCGAGGGCAGGCCCCCGCCTGAATCCGAAATTCTCTACTCGCAGGACGGAAAACAGCCTTATCTGATCGAGCGACGTGTCCTGGTGCCCGGCGAAGATCTTGTCGATGCGCAGCCGGGCTTCGACTCGCGCACGCAGGAGCCTGTCGTCAATTTCCGCTTCAATACGTCAGGCGGCCGGCGTTTCGCGGCGGCCACCACCGAAAATGTCGGGAAGCCCTTTGCGATCGTGCTCGACAACCAGGTGATTTCCGCGCCCGTGATCCGCGAGCCGATCACCGGCGGCTCCGGCCAGATCAGCGGTCATTTCACGGTGCAGAGCGCGAACGATCTTGCGATCCTGTTGCGCGCGGGCGCGCTGCCCGCTCCGCTCACCATCATCGAGGAACGTACGGTCGGCCCCGGTCTTGGGCAGGATTCGATCACTGCCGGCATATCCGCCGCCTATCTCGGCATGGCGCTCGTCGTTGTGTTCATGATCGTCACCTACGGGCTGTTCGGCCTGTTCGCGAACGTCGCGGTCGCCGTGAACGTCGGCATGATCCTCGGTATCCTGTCGTTCCTGAGCGCGACGCTCACGCTTCCCGGTATCGCGGGCATCGTGCTTACCGTCGGCATCGCGGTCGACTCGAACGTCCTGATTTACGAGCGTATCCGCGAGGAGCTGCATGCCGGGCGCTCGGCAATCGCCGCGATCGACGCGGGGTTCTCGCGCGCGCTCGCGACTATTCTCGACTCGAATATCACGACCTTCATCGCCGCGGCCGTCTTGTTCTTCATCGGCACCGGCGCCGTGCGCGGCTTTGCCGTGACGCTCGGCATCGGCATTCTCACCACGCTGTTCACGGCCTTCACGCTGACACGCCTCATTGTCGCGCTCTGGGTGCGCTGGTGGCGGCCGCAGACCGTGCCGGTCTGATCGCGAGGACGGAATGGAAACCACGACGCTCCTCATTTACGGATTGGCCGCCGCCGCAACGGTGCTTTGCCTGCTCGTGCTTTTCGGCGTGATCCCGCATCTCCGGATCGTGCCGGACAACACCAAGTTCGACTTCATGCGCTTTCGCCGCATCAGCTTTCCGATGTCGGCGGCGTTCTCGATTCTTGCGCTTACGCTGTATTTCACCCACGGGCTCAATTTCGGCATCGACTTCAAGGGCGGGACGCTCCTCGAGGTGCAGTCGAAGGCGGGCAGCATCGACCTCGCGCAAATGCGCTCGAAGCTCGACGCGCTCGGCTACGGCGAAGTGCAGTTGCAGGAATTCGGCTCGAACGGAGAGGTTTTGATCCGCATTTCGCAGCAGCCCGGCGGCGAGAAGGCGCAGCAGGACGTCGTAACGAAAGTGAAAGATACGCTCGGCAGCGACATCGACTATCGCCGCGTCGAAGTTGTCGGCCCGCGCGTTTCGCAGGAGCTCTTGGGTTACGGCACCATCGGCATCATTGTCGCGATTTTCTGCATCCTGATTTATCTCTGGTTCCGGTTCGAGTGGCAGTTCGCGCTCGGCGCGATGATCGCGAACGTGCACGACCTTGTGCTTACCATCGGCTTCATGTCGGTTACGCAGGTGGACTTCGATCTCACCTCGATCGCGGCGCTTTTGACCATTCTCGGCTATTCGCTGAACGACACCGTCGTCATTTACGACCGCATCCGCGAGATGCTGCGGAAATACAAGAAGCTCTCGATGGCCGATTTGCTCAACATCTCGATCAACGCGACGCTCTCGCGTTCGATCGTCACCCACGTCACGGTCGCGGCCGCGCTCCTGGCGCTGCTGATCTTCGGCGGCCACGCAATTCACAGCTTCTCGGCGACCATGATGTTCGGCGTCGTGCTCGTCGGCACCTATACTTCGGTATTCATCGCTTCGCCGATTTTGATCTATCTCGGCGTCGGCGAAGGGCGCACCGCCCATGTCGAAACGCCGGAGGAGCTTCCCGTGCCATCGATCGCGCCCGGTGCGCCCAAGCCCGCGCCGTACAAGCGTTGAGCGAACAAGACGAGCGGCATTTCCCCGGCCGCGCGCCGATCGAGGCCTATGGCGCAGGCGGCTTTCGTTTCGCGGACATGTCCCACAGGGGCTCGCTGCTTGCGCTGCCAAGCGGCATCTGGGCTTGGGCCCCGAAATCTGCTGCAGAAATCAGCGAGGCTGCGCTGGCGAAGGTTTTCGCGGAGAAGGCCGATATCGACATTTTCCTGATCGGCTGCGGGCGCGATCCGGTGCTGCTGCCCGAAGCGCTGCGTGCGCGCCTGCGCGATGCTGGGATTTCGTTTGACGTGATGCCGACGCGCGCCGCGGCGAGTACCTATAACGTGCTGCTCGCCGAAGGCCGCCGCGTGGCGGCGGCGCTGATCGCGGTAGAATAGGGGATGGATCTCGAAAGCGGCTACCGCGCCTGCCGGATGCTCGTGCGCGATGAGGATCGCGACCGTTACGTAGCCGCGCTGTTTGCCCCGGGCGACAAGCAGAAATATTTGTTCGCGCTTTATGCTTTCAATGTCGAGATTGCGCGTATTCCCGAGCTCGTGCGCGAACCGATGATGGGGGAGATGCGCTTGCAATGGTGGCGCGATGCGATCGAAGGCGTGGCCGCAGGTGACGTCGTCCGGAGCCCCGTCGCGGGCGCGTTGCTCGATACGATCGAGCGGTGCGATCTTTCGCGCGGACTTCTGCATGAACTGATCGATGCCCGCGCCTTCGATTTCCACGGCGAGCCGATGGAAACGCCGGCAAGGTTCGAAACCTATGCCGATTTCACCTCCGGATCGTTGATGCGGCTTGCGGCGCAAATCCTGTGCGGGCAGGAGACGGCGGCGGCGCGGAAAGCGGCCATTGCAGCCGGCCGCGCCTTTGCCATCACGGGACTGCTGAGGAGTTATGGTCCGCATGCCGCCCGCGGGCGGATTTTCTTGCCGCCGCTCGATCTCCTGGCGCGGCACGGGTCGAGTGCGGAGGAGGCGCTTTCCGGCGCGGCGGGAGCGCCATTGCACGCGGCGCTCCGCGAAATGCGCGATCTCGCACGGTTTCACTGGATGGAGGCGCAAAAGGCGCTGCCCGCTGTGCCGAAGCATTCGCTTGCCGCCTTTCTTCCGGCGGCGCTGGTACCGGCATATCTCCATCGAATGGAGAAGGCGGACTACGACCCGTTCCGCACGCGTGTCGATATCGCGCCGTGGAAAAAGCCCTGGTTGCTTTGGCGTGCGGCGCGGCGTTTCAAATCAGGTTAGTCCCCGTAAGGGGCGGTCGGTCCGGTTTAGCCGCCCTTCGACCAGCTCGGCGGTGAGTCTCCTGGTTTCCTCGTCTAGCGAAATGAGATCGAGGAGCTCGATGTGGTTTTGTGCGATGATCCGCAGGATATCTTCCCGCACCGCGCCGTCATTGCGGCGCGGCAGCTGCTTAACGAATTGCACAAGCGAAGGCATCGGAAGCGAAACGGCGCGGAGGTGATTGCGGAGATCGCCTTCGCTCGGAGACGACGCCGACTCGATAAATGCATATAGCAACGCGCCGCGCGGCGACGGATACGGAAGGACCGCGGCCGCTCTTACGAGCGGATGCTCCAAGATTCGTTGCGCAATCTTTGGGGCGGCGACAATCGCGTCGATGCCGGAGCCTTCGCGATCCATGTAGCCCAGCAGTTTGCGGGTGACGAAATTGTAGACGCGCTTCCCTGTCGCCATCCAGATTCGCGCGGGCAAGCTCTTTTCCGACAGCATTCGCTTTTCGGTGGCGGTCAGCGATTGCGGGCAGTACATGCGCTTGTGCTTCAGAAGATGCCGCAGATCCTCTCGCGCCGCGATGCGGAACATGCGCCCGCGTTTTTTGCTCACGGCGGCGAGCTGAAAATCGGTGACGCGCGGTTTACCTTCCATATCGCGCAGCCAGTTCTGCTGTTTGGCGAGATCGTTATGCACGACGCCGGCGTGCCGCATCGTGCGCAAGAGCCGCTTCGCGTTTCTGAAGAATTCGTCGTCTCCCTTCGGTGCGGCAAGGTGCAGCGGCAGTGCTTCGACCCACGAGCGTACGAGGAATCCTTCTCCGCGTGCGAGCAGAACAGGTCCGACGCCGGAATCGCCCAACCGTTCGAGCGCCCGGATTTCGTTGCGTGCAAAAAAGCGCGCGATCGGACGCGTCCACCAGGCTACGTTGTCGAAGCGGCGCAGCACGGCCTCGGCCTCGCCTTTATCCGTGCGCCAGAATCCCCGCGTGACCGAACTGAAATGATCCGATTTCAGGATCGTGACCGGCCGGAAGCGGTCGAGAGCTGCGTTGCTGCTGGTTTTCATGCCGCTGCGTATGTGCCGGTTCGGCCGGCAAGCCATTTTTCGAGGTCGGCCTTCGCGCGGTCCGTGATCGACTGCTTCCGCGACATCGCGCGGGCTGAGCCGCGCAGCTTGCCGCCTGTAGGCTTGCGCAGTTCCTCCGGCGGCGGGAACAGTCCGAAATTGATGTTCATCGGCTGGTACGAGCGCGCGCCTGAATTTTCATCGGCAAGATGCCCGCCGGTGATGTGCGCGAGCAATGCGCCGAGCGCGGTCGTCGCGGGCGGCAGATGCAGCTCTTCGCCCCGCCGCTCGGCGGCAGCGAACAGCCCGGCCATCAGGCCCACTGCGGCACTTTCGATGTAACCTTCACAGCCGGTGATCTGGCCCGCGAAGCGCAGCCTTGGCGCGGCTTTCAGCCGCAGCGTTCCGTCCAGGAGCTTGGGAGAGTCGAGATAGGTATTCCGGTGCAAGCCGCCAAGCCGCGCGAACTCCGCGTTTTCCAGACCGGGGATCGTGCGGAAGACGCGCACCTGTTCGCCGTGACGGAGTTTGGTCTGAAAGCCCACCATGTTGAAGAGCGTGCCGAGCTTGTTGTCCTGCCGGAGCTGCACGACGGCGTAGGGCTTTTCCGGTTTGTGCGGATTGGTGAGGCCGAAGGGCTTGAGCGGCCCGTGCCGCAACACTTCGATGCCGCGCGCCGCCATTACTTCAATCGGCAGGCAGCCGTCGAAATAGGGAGTGCCTTCCCACTCCTTAAATTCGATCTTTTCGGCTTCGTTCACCGCCGCGACGAAGCATTCATATTCCTCGCGTGTCATAGGGCAATTGATATAGTCCGCGCCGGAGCCGCCGGGTCCCGTCTTATCGTATCGCGACTGGAACCACGCGATATCGAAATTGATTGAGTCGCGATGTACGATCGGCGCGATCGCGTCGAAAAATGCAA
Organism: Alphaproteobacteria bacterium; assembly: GCA_021325315.1. Lineage (GTDB taxonomy): Bacteria > Pseudomonadota > Alphaproteobacteria > Rhizobiales > Xanthobacteraceae > Palsa-892. The sequence continues at coordinate 8,939 of JAJPHK010000023.1, read as the reverse complement.
GCGCCGTCTCGCCCGTAAGCCGGCAAATCTCGGCGGCGAGCGCGGGCGAGGTGAGCGGCCCGGTCGCGATAATGACGCTGTCCCATTCCCCGGGCGGAACGGAAATCTCTTCGCGGCGGATTTCGATATTCGGGTGCTTCTCGATCGCCGCGGTCACAGCCGCCGAAAAACCTTCACGGTCAACCGCAAGCGCGCCGCCCGCCGGCACCTGGTTCGCATCGCCCGCGCGCATGATGAGCGAATTCATCCGCCGCAGCTCGTAATGCAGGAGTCCGACCGCGTTCTTTTCGGAGTCGTCGGAACGGAACGAGTTGGAGCAGACGAGTTCGGCGAGCTTGTCGGTCTTGTGCGCGGGTGTGCCTAGAATAGGCCGCATTTCGTGCAGCACGACCGGCACGCCGCGCTGGGCGATCTGGTAAGCGGCTTCCGAGCCTGCGAGGCCGCCGCCAATGATATGAACGGGCTTCATACCCGCAAAATTAGGCGCGGCAGCCCCTAAAAATCAAAGGGCCCCGCAAGGGGCCCCTGGATTTCTCGATCTTTCGCCGATTAGTAGGCGGTATTCGCCGACTGACGGGCGATGAAATCGATATCGCCGCGGCGGACATTGATATCGGCGAGTTCACGGTCGTCGAGCCGCATCAACTCTTCATAGGTCCGCTCATAAGCACGCCAGCGCTTGTAGAGGCGGACGAGGTTTCCCCAAAGCAACATGGTCATTCTCCTGATATCTCCCGGCCCGGATGGCCGAGTCTTTCGTTCGAAACTGGTGTGTATGTATCGAAGGCAGCGGCTGCCGGTTAGATGGGCAGCAGCATTGCTGCAATGCGGTAAACGCATGGGGATTGGTTGGAATATTAGCTTTTTCGTAAGGACTTAGCGGGGCATCATGGCCCTCGCATTGCACCCAAAAGGTCGCTAAAAAACCCCGATTCAAATTGCGCGGCGTGCTTTTTTGCCGCCGCCAGGGGGACAAGATGGCAAAGCCGAAGAAAAAAGCGAAATCCAAAAAAGCGAAAGCGAAACCAAAGGCCAAGGCGGCGGCGAAGAAAGCCGCGCCGAAAACGGCCGCTTTCAGGACCGTTTTCAACCTCCCGCAGGTGACGGTCCCGATCTTCGGCAGCGACCAGACCTTTCCGGTCCGCCGCATTTACTGCATCGGCCGCAACTACGCGGCGCATGCCCGCGAAATGGGCTCGGACCCGACGCGCGAGCCGCCGTTCTTCTTCCAGAAGCCGACCGACGCCATCCAATACGTCGCGCCGGGTAAGACGGTGAACCATCCTTATCCGCCGCTCACGAAGAATTATCACTACGAGATCGAGCTCGTCGCGGCGCTGAAGTCGGGCGGCAAGAACATCAAGGCCGCCGATGCGCTGAAGCACGTCTACGGCTACGCCGTCGGACTCGACATGACGCGGCGCGATCTCCAGTCCCAAATGAAGGATCAGAAGAAACCTTGGGAAATCGGCAAAGGCTTCGATTATGGCGCGCCGATCGGCCCGATCTTCCCAGTCTCCAAGGTCGGCCATCCTTCGAAGGGCGCGATCTCGCTTTCCGTGAATGGTGAGGTGAAGCAGAACGCCGATCTTTCGCAGATGATCTGGAGCGTCGCCGAACAGATCGAGAAGCTCTCGGAGGCTTTTGAACTGAAAGCGGGTGACATCATTCTTAGCGGAACGCCGGAAAACGTCGGCGCGGTCGTGAAGGGCGATACGCTGGTCGCGAAGATCGAGGGCTTCCCCGATCTGACGATCAAGATCGTTTGAGTTGCTGCTGCGTCATGCCCGGCTTTATGCCGGGCATCCACGCCTTTGCAGCTGGAAAGTAAAAGTAAGACGTGGATGGCCGGGACAAGCCCGGCCATGACACTTTGATGAGCTGAGAACTACGCCGCCCGCTGCGTGTGCTTGCCTTCTTCCAACTCTTCCATAATCTTCTTCGAGAAGGCTTCGAGATCGCCCGGATTGCGAGAGGTGATAATCCCCTGGTCGGCGACGGCCTGCGAGTCTTCCCATTTCGCTCCGGCGTTGATCATGTCGGTTTTGATCGACTTGTACGAAGTCGCCTTGCGGCCTTTGGCGATTCCGGTTTCGATCAACAGCCACGGTGCGTGGCAAATGGCGGCAATCGTTTTCTTCTGGCTGTAAAACGCTTTGATGAAATTCAATGCCTTGTCGTTGACGCGCAAGAGGTCGGGGTTGATTTGCCCGCCGGGTAACACGAGCGCGTCGAAATCATTCGCGGAGGCCTGATCGAGCGTGAGGTCGACCTTCACGGACGTGCCCCAGTCCTTCTTATTCCAGCCTTTGATCTCGCCGCTTTCCGGCGAGACGATCTTCACCTCGACGCCTTGCTCCTTCAGCCGGTCGCGCGGCACTTCAAGCTCGGATTGTTCAAAACCGTTGGTTGCGAGGATCGCGACCTTTTTTCCTTTGAGAGGCATGCATGGGCTCCTTGTCTGCGCCCCCCGCGTCGGGAGAAACGGAAGCGCGTGCGAAGGGTTCCGAAGCGTTCAGCGAAATTGCCGATCGATTCATTCGAAACGCCGCTGTTCCGCGCGCGTAAACCCCTGCTATAGGAATGCAGGGGGACTTCACCCTGAAGTTGGGAAAGTGAAATGACGCACTGGATACGTTTCGACAAGAACGGAAAACGCGGCTTCGGCACGCTCGACGGCGACACAATCTCCATCCACGCTGGTGATATGTTTACGGGCCCAAAGCCGAGCGGCGAGACGGTGAAGCTTGCAGATGTAAAGGTCGCAACGCCCTGCGATCCGTCGAAGATGATCTGCCTCTGGAACAATTTTCACCAGCTTGCGGCCAAGAACAATCAGACCGAGCCGGAGGAACCGCTCTGGTTCATCAAGACCGCGAATGCCTACTGGCCCGCGAACCAGCCGATCCGCCGCCCCAAAAGCTACACAGGTAAGATCATCTACGAAGGCGAGCTCGGTATCGTCATCGGCAAGGCGTGCAGCAACATCACCGAGGCGGAAGCCGGGAATTACATTTTCGGCTATACATGCGTGAACGACATCACCGCCGTCGATCTTCTGAAGAAGGACAAGTCCTTTGATCAGTGGTCGCGTTCGAAAAGCTTCGACACGTTCGGCGTGTTCGGTCCTGTGATCGCGACCGGTGTCGACCCGATGAAGCTCTCGGTGAAAACCATTCTGAACGGCGCCGAGCGGCAGAATTATCCGGTCTCGGATATGTTTTTTCCGCCGCACAAGCTTGTCGCGGCGCTTTCGAAAGACGTCACGCTCTTGCCGGGCGATGTGATCGCCTGCGGCACGTCGGTTGGCGTCGGCACGATGAAGGAACCGAAGAACACGGTCGAAGTCGTCATCGACGGCGTCGGACGGCTGGTGAACACCTTCGATCAGGCGTAGCGCCAGCTGAATTGCGTCGCGGGCAAATGCCGCGTTCGATTGCGTCTGCAGGCGGCATATGCTGAATGGCGCAAACCTTCATTATTTGTTACGGCATGCAAGAATGCGTCTTGTAATCGCGCTCATTTCGATTGCCGTTCTTTCGGCGCTTCCCGTGCTTGCCGATCTGTCGGCAAGCACGAGCGGCTATTTGAAGGAAATCGGGCTGGATCCGCAGTCCGCCGAGATCGCAAGCGTCGAAGGAGAGGCGGTGCCGATGCGAAACGGCGGCACCGCGAGTCTCGATGAATTCGCCCGGCAGAAGAAATCGAAACAGGAAATTCTCCGTTTCGTGAGCACGCGCCGTTTCGTCAAGGCCTATCGTGAGAATCCGAATACGCGGCTGCCCGCGGCCGACGATTATGACGCCGTGTATCTCACCGACGAGGAAAAAGCGCTCGTGCGGCCGGCTTTCCGGAAAGCAGGCGATGAGCTCTATTTGCGATCTTTGCAGCAGGAAAAGAAGAAATGAATGAAGTGAAGGCGTTGTTCTTCGACGTGTTCGGCACGTTGGTCGACTGGCGCATGGGGATCGCGCGCGAGTCCGAGAAGGTCTTGTCGCCGCTCGGCTACAAGCTCGATTGGTTCGCCTTCGCCGACGCCTGGCGAAGCGAGTATCAGCCCGGCATGGAGGAGGTGCGCGCGGGGCGAATTCCGTTTTCGCGTCTCGATATTCTTCACCGCCGCAATCTGAGCCGGATCCTGCCGCGCTTCGATATCAAGGCGGACGAGAAGACGCTCACCGAGCTCAATCTTGCCTGGCACCGGATCGACGCCTGGCCTGACGTTGCACCGGGGCTAGCGCGCCTGAAGCGGAAATTCTGGCTCGCGCCGGTTTCGAACGGCAACATCTCCATGATGGTTGCGCTCGCGCGCAGGAATAATTTTCCGTGGGACGCGATCCTTGGCGCGGAAATTGCCGGCGATTACAAGCCGAAGCCGCGCGTTTATCTCGCTTCTTGCGAGGCGTTTTCCCTGCAGCCTTCCGAATGCATGATGGTGGCGGCGCATTCCTATGACTTGTCAGCCGCAGCCGCGCAGGGCCTCCGCACCGCGCATGTCGCGCGCCCTGACGAAGCGGGACCGGGCAAAGGCGAGCGCGCGCCGTCGATCGAGGTCGATGTCGCGGGAGGATCGTTCGAGGAGATCGCTGCGAAACTGGGCGTGTGAACTTCACTTCCTTTCGTTTTACGCACGGAAGCGGCATGCCAACTGTCATCGTCGCTTTATAAATATATTTGCAGCATTCGCGCGCGGCTTGACGCCATATATGTCCTGCGGGCAACCTCGATCTCCCGATACACTTCATTTCAGAAAAATCGCCTTCGGGTGGTTTCTCGCCAGAAACGCAAACCAAGAAGAGAGGAGCGTTACGATGAGTATTTTTGGAAAAATCATGAGCGCGATTTTCGGAACTCAGGCGCAGGCAGCCGAAGCGGGTCAGGTGGTAGCCAATGTCGACGTCGCAGCGGTTCTCGACAAGGCAGTGGCGGAAAAGAAGGAAAAGCTCGACTGGCGCAATTCCATCGTCGATTTGATGAAAGCGATCGATCTCGACTCCAGCCTTGCGAACCGCAAGCAGCTCGCCAAGGATTTGAACTACACCGGCGATATGAACGATTCCGCTTCGATGAATATCTGGCTGCACAAGCAGGTCATGGACCGGCTCGCGAAAAACAGCGGAAAACCGACTTCGGACTTGATGAAGAAATAACTTTTGCGGTGAAAAGCGGCGCGCTTCCTTAGGAAGCGCGCCGCTTTTCTTTTCAGATTTCGCGCGCGACGACGCGGCGGTACAGGTGCCAGGTGGCGTGGCCGAGCACCGGCATCACGATCGCAAGCCCGACAAAGAAGGGGATCGAGCCGACCACCAGAAGCGCCGCGATTACGATGCCCCAGATCGCCATCGTGAACGGATTCTTGAGCGCCGCACGAACCGAGGTTTCGACGGCCGCCGCCGCGCCCACGTCGCGATCTAAGAGCAGCGGGAACGAGACCGCGCCGATCAGGAAGCTCGCGAGCGCGAACAGGAAGCCGGCCGCGTTCCCGTATAGGATCAGCTTCCAGCCGGCCTGTGTCGTCAGCACTTCGCGCAGGAACACTTCGATATCGTCCGGCGCGTTCAGCCCGAACAGCGACTGATAGATCGCCTGCGCCGTATAGAGCCACGCCAGAAACAGGATCATCAGCACGATCCCGAGCGCCGCGATCGCGCCGATCGAGGGGGACTGCAGCACGTCGAAGGCATTGCGCCAGGTGGTGGGGAGCCCCGCTTCGCGGCGGCGGCTCAGCTCGTAAAGCCCGACCGCGGCAATGGGGCCGATCAAGGCGAAACCCGCCATCAACGGAAACAGAAGCGGCAGCACAGCGGCGCCGAACGCGAGCCTTCCGAGCGCGAGGCCGACGATCGGATAGATCAGGCAGAGGAAGAAAAGCTGCGTCGGAAAGGCCATGAAATCCTCCCAGCCTTTCCGGAGCGCGAATTTGATGTCCTCGATTCCGATTTTGCGGATTACAGGACGCGCGGGGCGGGCGCTTGAGCCCGAGATGACGTGGAAATGGGCCATGCGACTTCTCCTCAAATTCCGGGATTGAGGTCGTGCCGCAGCCGGCGAAGCAGTTGCCGGTTGCGCCTGCGCGAACCGCAATGCCCGTTCGTTCGAACGGGAATCATCCTCCCGTTTTTCGGTGTCGTAAAGAGGGCGGAGAACACGCTTCGTTGATCGCGGCGGCGCGCATTGCGGCACCGGCGCGGCTCGGACAAAATCGCCTTATGCGCCAGTCGCAACATAGGCTGATCGTGCAGACCGACGGCAAGGGTCTGATCGAGATCACCCGCGAGGTGAAGCGCTGGCTTACGGAACAGAAGATCGCGACCGGCCTGCTCACCGTCTATTGCCAACACACATCGGCGTCGCTGCTTATTCAGGAAAATGCCGACCCGGACGTGCAAAAGGATTTGAAAAATTTCTTCGAGGACATCGCGCCGGAGTCGCGCAAATACATCCACCACACCGAAGGCCCGGACGACATGCCTGCGCATATCCGCGCGGCGTTGACGCAGACATCGCTGTCGATCCCTGTGACAAAAAGCGCGCTCGTGCTCGGCAGCTGGCAGGGGATTTTCCTGTTCGAGCACAGAAGCAGCCCGCACCGGCGCGAGATTGTGCTGCATTTGATCGGCGAGTAGGGTCACGTTTCGGCCATCGAGCCTTGCTTTAAATTCGCGGCACCACGGGAGAACGCCATGTCCGACCTCACGCTCTATCACGCTACCCCCTCGCGCTCGTCTGTGGTGCTCTGGATGCTGGAAGAGGTCGGCGCGCCGTATAATCTTCACCGGCTCAACTTGCAGAACGGCGATCAGCTCAAGCCCGACTATCTCGCGATCAACCCGATGGGCAAGGTACCGGCGCTCAAGCATAAGGACGCGGTGATCACCGAGAGCGCGGCGATCTGCACGTATCTTGCCGACGAATTTCCGCAGGCAAAGCTGAACATTCCGGTCGGCAATCCGCAGCGCGGCGTCTATCTCAAGTGGCTGTTCTTCGGGCCGAGCGTGTTCGAGCCGGCGATGACCGACGCCGCTTTTCCGCGCAAGGAAGCGGCGAACCCCGCCGCGCTCGGCTATCGCCCGTTCGATCAGGTGCTCGATATCGTCGCGAAGGCGCTTGCCAGGGGGCCGTATCTCATGGGCGAGCAGTTCACCGCCGCCGACGTCGTGCTGGGTTCCGGCATCCGTTACGGCACGATGTTCAAGCTGGTTCCCGAGCGGAAGGAGTTCAGCGATTATATCGCGCGCTTTTCGGAGCGCCCCGCGCTGAAACGCGCGATGGAAAAGGATCACGGCGCGAAAGCGGCGTGAACACCGTGATTTGATCGAACTTGGGTTCGATCCCTTAACGCTGTGTCTTTTCAACACTAGCGGGCGGAATGACGCAGGGCTAAATTCCAGCCCTCCCAGGGCCTTGGATAGGGTACCGCCATGCGTATTCTGAAAGTGCTTTTGCCGCTCGCGGCGCTGGTCGCGACGCCGGCGTTCGCTGACCAGGTTTACAATCGCGAGCCGATCGAGATCCCGACGATCTTCGGCACCAAGCTCATCATCGGCACGAACTATCCGCGCGAGATCGTGAGCTTCAACGAGAAGCACGCGCCGGGTACCATCATCATCAGCACCAGCCAGCGCCGCCTCTATTACGTGCTCGGCGACGGCAAGGCGATCCGTTACGCGATCGCCGTCGGCAAGGAAGGCTACGCCTGGTCCGGCACGAGCACCGTGAGCGCCAAGCGCGAGTGGCCGGACTGGAACCCGCCGGCCGAGATGCGCAAGCGCCGCCCCGACTTGCCGGTCCATATGGCGGGCGGCCCGGACAATCCGCTCGGCGCCCGCGCGCTCTATCTCGGCGACACGCTCTACCGCATCCATGGCACCAACGAGCCCTGGTACATGGGCACGGCGCGCTCGTCGGGCTGTATCCGCATGACCAACGACGACGTGATCGATCTCTACAACCGCACCAGGATCGGCGCGACGGTGATTGTAAGGCAGTAGATTTAATCTCTAGCTTGCAAGCAATCGTCATGGCCGGGCTTGTCACTCAAGCCGGGTTTACCCGGCTTGAGCTCTTAAGGCGTCGAACTCGGGCAAGCCCGAGTTCGAATGCCATCCACGTCTAGCGCGCTGGTTCCTTAGAAAGACGTGGATGCCCGGCACAAGGCCGGGCATGACGGAGTTCGTCTTTGCGCTCGCATCCACCCGCCACCCGGTCCCACGCCCACAGCGCCGCCTTGCACTCGAACGGCAGAAGCGCGATCGCGAGCTCCAGCGAGTCGCCGCGCTCGACGCGCGCCGAAAGCGCGGCGATCGCCGCGCGCACGGTTTCCGGCACCCGCGGAGCGGAGGTCTTGAGGCATGCGCGCGCATTGCCGCGGCAGGATTGCGCCTTGCGGCAGACAGTACGGGCGCAGAAGTGCGGCATACGCAGGAAGCCGGCTGCAAATTGCAGTGCATTCTCCTTGCGGCCGCGCGCGCCGAGCTTGCGGCCGAGCCGCGCCGCAGCGCGCAGCCACGTGCGGCCGGGGCTGCGCCCGGACGCGGGAGCGCCTTCGATTCCGGCGCGAGCAGCCCGAAGCGCGCGCGCCTTCGCCGCTTCGAATTCGCCGAGGCTGTACGCGCGCGCTTCGATGGAATCGAGCAGCCGTTCGATGGCAAGGTGAACGCGGGGGAGGAGGTTCGTTTGATCCAAGGGAAATCCTTTCGGTTTGGGGTTGCGGGCAAGCGCCTTCGTTCCCGCGGCGCGTGATTGCGCGCGAGTTCGTTTCAATCGGCCCCGCGCCAAGCCCATCGTGGGAGGCGAGGGGGATGGAGCGCCGCCCGGCGCAGCCATCTTCCTTTGCGCGCCGGAGGAAGGCTCCGGCGCTCGCCTTGCGGCGCTCCGTCGTGGCGGTTTCTCGGCCCGGGCCGCGCTTTTCGTGAGGCGAAAGCCTCTCCGTCAGCGAG
>JAJPHK010000046.1 GCA_021325315.1 Alphaproteobacteria bacterium | reverse complement strand
TACTGGCTCGCCCACACGATCCGCGCGATCCAGAGAATGTCTGATGCCGGAATCGTCCGGTCCTTGTGCGAGGGATTGAGCGAGGCGAGTTCCACGACCTTAGCGTTCTTGCGCTTCAGTTCCTTCGCCAACACTTCGCCATTCTTGGTTTTCACGACGACACGGTCACCTTTGCGGATCTGCGCGTTCGGCGAGACGACGAGAATGTCGCCCTTGCGGAACAAGGGCTCCATGGAGTTGCCCGAGACCTCGAGCGCATAGGCGTTATCGTCGTCGACATTCGGAAACATGATCTCGTCCCAGCCGCCGCCGACGGGAAAGCCGCCGTCGTCGAAATAACCGCCGGCGCCCGCCTCCGCGAAGCCGATCAGCGGCACCGGCCGTTTCGGTTTGCGTTCCTTTTTCGTGAGCAGCGAAATGAACTCGTCGATCGTGGCGCCGGTCGCCTGCAAAATCTTCGCGACCGACTCGGTTGAAGGCCATCGCGGGCGGCCCTCTGGCGTGATCCGCTTCGATTTGTTGAAGCTGGTGGGGTCCAGGCCCGCCTTTTTTGCGAGGCCCGAAGGTGAATAGCCGTAACGCGCCGCGAGGCGGTCGATGGCGCCCCAAACCTGGGGATGGGTCAGCATAGTCGCCACGAATCGCTCCCTTTTTATGTTGTGCGTGGGTTAGGAATAACCACCTGTTAGCCCCCGCGTCCAGCGTTTATTCGACGCGGGCGATTTTTCGGTTGCGTCCGGCGCTCCGCTGTGGCCGATAGCGGAAAGAACCCAGTAATCACGCCATTCCTGCGGTATCCCTTTGATCCGTCTTCTTGATCTAGCGCGCCCGTTCACCGGGCTGATCGACCCCGAGGAAGCGCACCGGCTTGCGCTCAACGCGCTGAAGCTCTTCCCCTCGGTCACGGTCGGACGCGACGACCCGCGCCTTGCTGTCTCCGCCTTCGGGCTCGATTTCCCGAACCCGCTCGGAATTGCGGCGGGCTTCGACAAGAACGCGGACGTGCCGGACGCCGTGCTGGGCCTCGGCTTTGGCTTCGCGGAAATCGGAACCGTCACGCCGAAGCCCCAGGCTGGCAATCCCCGGCCGCGGCTTTTCCGCCTGCCGTCCAGTGAAGGAGTTATCAACCGGCTCGGCTTCAACAATGGCGGCTTTGCGAGCGCGCATACGCGGCTTGCCGCGCGCTCGCGCCGCCCAGGCATTGTTGGCGTCAATGTGGGCGCAAACAAGGATTCCAAGGATCGCGCCGCCGACTATGTGAAGGGAATCAAAACCTTCGCGGACGTGGCGCATTATTTTGTCGTCAATATTTCCTCGCCCAATACACCGGGCTTGCGCGATCTGCAGGCGGCGGAGGCGCTCGACGATCTCCTCGCGCGCGTTCTGGAAGCGCGCGACAAGGCGGCCGAAAAGTACGGGAAAAAACCTGTCTTTCTGAAAATCTCGCCGGATCTCTCGCTCGATGAGCTCGACGACGTGGTGAAAACGGCGATGCGGCGCGCGGTCGATGCGCTCGTCATCTCCAACACGACGCTCTCGCGCCCCGCGCTCCTGCGCGACCCGCATGCGAAGGAAAGCGGCGGGCTTTCGGGGAAGCCGCTCTTTTCGCTCTCGACCTTCATGCTGAAGGAGACGTATCGCCGCGTCGGCAAGGAGCTTCCGCTCGTCGGCGTCGGCGGCGTCGACAGCGCGGAGGCTGCCTGGGCGAAGATCACCGCAGGCGCGACGCTCGTGCAGCTTTATACTGGCCTCGTCTACAAAGGCTTTGGGCTTGTCTCGAAAATCAAATCAGGTCTGCGCCGCCGCCTGGATCGACACGGCTTCAAGTCGATTCTGGACGCGGTGGGAACGGAGGCGCGTTAATGCGACCCTTCGCTGCGCGAGCGCACGAGCCGCGCAATGAACCAGATCGGGAAAACGATAATCGCGCCGAGTACGAAATAGCGCCACACGGAGTCGATCGCATCCCAGCCGAGGTTCCAGATCTTGCGGATCAGCCGCTGGATGCTCGGGATCAAATTCCACGGATCGAAGCCGAAGGCGGTCAAGAGCACGCCGATCACGATCGACAGCAGGATCAAGCGTACGATCACCCAAAGGGGCGAGCCGCCGAAGAAACGGTCGATGGCATTGTCGGACATGTTCTTCCTCCATCCGCTGTCCGCGATTTAGCATGCCCAAACGGGGTGGGCGAGGCTTGACCGCAAGCGCAATAAAGGCATTTTTTCTGTCTTTCTTCCGAGGGGCGGCCGAAGGCCGGATTCATTCAAATCTAAGCAGACGGAAATGAGCCCGCTTTCGGCCCTTTTTCTTTCGTCCGGCGACCCGACGCTCGACCGGCGCCACGCTTGGGCGCGCGGTCTGATCGAACGAGGAGAGGCGAATGCAGCGGCAGAGCTGCTTTCGGAAACACTCGCTCATGCGCCGGGTTTTATTGCCGGGTGGTTTCTTCTTGGCGAGACGCAGGAGGAAATCGGAGACAAGGAAGCGGCGGCGAAGTCCTTTCGCCGCGTTCTCGCACTTGATCCCGATGACCGTCTCGGTGCGGGCCTGCGGCTTGCAAGGCTCGGCGAGCGAAACACTGCACGTGCCATGTCTTCCGCCTATGTGCGGACGCTGTTCGATCAGTACGCGGCGCGCTTCGATCGTGAACTCGTCGAATCGCTGCACTACAACGCGCCCGCGCTCTTGCGCGCGGCGCTTGACCGCACCGCCGGAGAGCGCCGTTTCGCGCGTGTGTTCGATCTCGGCTGCGGCACGGGTCTGATGGGCGAAGCGATCCGCGACCGCGCGGACGAGCTTGTCGGTGTCGATTTATCGAAGAAGATGATCGAGGTCGCCGAGCGGAAGAAAATTTACAACCGCCTTGCCGTAGGCGATCTCCTGGAATCTTTTGCGGCGGAAGCGGAGCCATTCGATCTTATCGTGGCCGCCGACGTGTTCGTTTATCTTCCCGATCTCAAGCCGATTTTTACGGCCGTCGCAGTAAAACTTTCGCCTGCGGGCTATTTCGCCTTCACGGTTGAGACTCACGACGGCGACGGCGCGGTGCTCGGCGGCACGCTTCGCTTCGCGCACGGCGAGCCGCATCTGCGCGCGGCGGCGCAATCGGCCGCGCTCGAAATATTGCTTCTGGAAAAAGTCTCGGCCCGTCGCGAGAGAAATATTCCGGTCGAAGGATTGCTCGCGGTGCTCCGACGGCGCGGATGACTATTCTCGCCGGAACAGGAGATTTGCGATAATTCCCGCCACGATCGCGAGCAAGGCGACGGCAAAACCGTAATAGAGGCTGTGCCGGCGGGATTCCATCGCGATGAAAGCCTCGAAGCCTGTTTTGACCACTTCGAACGCCGTTTGCTGCTTGGCGAGCACCGCGCTATTCGCGAGTAGAAGTGTTTCGACTTCGTAATTGCCGGTGAGCGCCGTGCCGAGAATCGGTACCGATGCGCGAAACAGTCTCGGCGTGATGAAAGTCACCCCGGTTGGATTGGTGATGTAGGCTCCTTCGTCCGCCTTCACGCGCAGGAACGCGTTTCGGAACGGGTCGTCATGCGTCACGTCGGCGATATCCGAGCCGATCTGTTGCGCGAAAATATGATTCGAAAGCCCGATGCGGTTTTTGTGCAAGAAATCCGGCGGGCCCATTTCGACCGGCGGCCGATTGGTCAGGACCGCGAGGTAAGAGGGCACGCGCGTGAATTCGCGCGACGCGGCATTCACCCAGAGGCCTAGTATCCGGGCCTTTTCGCGCGTGATGTAAGAACGGGCCGGTCCACGCACCGTGATGACGATGTCATATTTTCCGATCTGTGCATTTGGCGCGTCTTCAATTGTGCCGAACAGCACGAGCTCCGCGCCGGTAAAGCTCGAATTGATAAGAACGCGATGTGTCGAAATCGAAGTGACGAGCTTTTGCGCCGCGACAGGTGGAGCGGCGAACGAGAGGAGGCCCGTTACGAGCAGAGCCGTAAAAGCTGCTTTCGTAGCCGGGCGGTTCACTTCAGGGCCTCCCGGGCGATGACGGAGAACAGCTCCGCCGGCGTATGAATGAGGTCGGATGCGACGCGCGCGGCGACACCCAGGATCAGAAGACCGAGCAAGAGGCGCAACTGTTCGGCGCGGATCGCTTGTCCAGCGCGAGTGCCAAATTGAGCGCCCATCACACCGCCGGCCATGAGCGTAAAGCCGAGCACGGCGTCTACCGTATGGTTTTGTGCCGCCTGCAAGATGGTCGCGAGCAACATCGTCAACAGCGTGATGAACATCGAGCTTGCGACCGAAACCGTTGTCGGCACCCGCAACAGATAGATAAGCGCCGGAACCAGCAGAAATCCGCCGCCGACGCCGAGGATCGCGCCCAAGAAGCCGATCGAGAAACCGATTACGACGACTGGAATCGAGGAGACGTAGATTCGCGACTCGCGAAAGCGCATTTTCAGCGGCAGGCCGTGAAACCAGGCGTGAGTTCCGGGGCGGCGAAGGACCGGCGGCGTGCCGCGCCACGCGCGGATGATGGCGCGAAAGCTTTCCACCGAGAGCATCACGCCCACAAATGTAAGCAGAATGATGTAGGCGACCGAAATGAACAGATCGAGTTGACCCATCTGCCGCAACAGCGAGAAGAACCAGACGCCGACCCAAGTGCCAACCAAGCTACCGCCGAGTAGAACGAGGGCGAGGCTGCGGTCGACGAGTTTTTTCCGCCAATAGGAAAGAGTACCGGAGAACGACGACGCGGCCATATGGGTCGGAACGGTCGAAACGGCAATGGCGGGGGGAATGCCGATCAAAATCAGGAGCGGCGTCATCAGGAAGCCGCCGCCGACACCGAACATGCCCGAAATGAACCCGACAGACGCACCAAGTCCGAGAATGAGGAAAATATTGACCGGGAGGTCGGCAATCGGAAGGTAGATGGGCACAGCGGCCGTCCGGGACTTGGTTGAGCGACGCGTTAGACGCGGCGTTCGCTCGTATGAACTGCCGCGCGGCCTTCTTGTCAATCGAAGTTGTACAAGAAGGTTATCGTTTCGCCGTCTTTTTTCGCGTTGTGGGCGGCGTCACGGCTTTTTCCCATTCCGGCCGCGGCTTCACCTCGTTTGCGGCTTCGTCCGCAGGTACCGGCTTCCAGCCCTGGACGGCATCCTTCACGGTCGCGAGCGCCTGCGGATCGAGGTGCTTGGCGACATCGTCGCGCTTTTTGATGGCATCGGCGTCGCCATGGGCGCCCGCGAGCGCGAACCAGCGGTAGGATTCGGCGAGGTTCTTCTCCACCCCATAGCCGCGTGCGTACAGCACACCGAGATTGAACTGGCTGTCGCGCACATCGTGATCGGCGGCCACCCTGAACCAGCGGGCGGCGAGCTTGTAATCGGGTTTGCCGTCGCCCCCTTCGGCGGCGAGGACCGCGAGGTTATGCATCGCCTTCACGTTTCCGCCTTCGGCGGCGATCGTGTAGTAGCGCCGTGCCTCGGCGAGGTCCTTCGGCGTGCCGAAGCCCTTCTCGTAAATATTACCGAGGCGGTAAGCTGCGGGTAGCGAGCCTTCGGCGTAGGCGGCCTCGAACCATTTTTTTGCTTCGGCGGTATTCGCGGCGACGCCACGGCCTTCGAACCAGCGTGCGCCAATCTCGTACGCCGCAGCCGGATCGCCCGCAAGCGCGGCCATCCGGAGTCCCGTCGCACCGATGGAGAGGGGCAGTTCGGCCCGCTTCTCGGAGGCGGCAGGTGTGGGCGCGATCGCTTTGTTGCCCGCCGGTGCCGAGGTTTCTTTCGCGGTTTGCACCGATCCCGTTGTCACCGGATCGATTTCGGCCGAAAGCAGGCTTGCGGTCAGATTCGGCGCAACCATTTTCACGGCCGCGTTGTTCGTAAGATTGATCTCGCCCGCGGCAGGCAAGCCCGAGTGCTTTTCCGGCCCTGTCTTGGCCGGCTCTTCCGTCGAAGCGGCATCCTGCGGTTCGTCGTCCGCCGGAATTTCACTCCGCTCCCGGTTTTCGGCCATCGGAGGCTTCGGCTTTATCAGCGGCTCCGGCTGCGGCCGCTCGCCGGAATGGATGAACGGGATCATATCGCCGAGATTGGTGTAGCGAACGGCGCCGAACGCGATCACCACGAACAAGGCGGCGAGCATCAATGTCCGGCGGCTGCCGCCGCTCGCGGCCTTTTTCTGTTTTGTATTCGCTGCTTCAGGCTCCGGCTGTTTTGCCGCTGCGGCTTGCGCCGCGCGGCGGGCGGCCGCGATGTAGTCGGCGGTGGAAGAATGATCCGCCGGCCGCATCGGCATGCCGCCGAGCGCAGCTTCCGAAAGCGCGACGCGTTCAACCGCGTTCTGCGTCGGCCGATTACGCGGAAGGCCCGAGCCCGGCTCGAGCGGATAATCCCCCTCGCTGCTGGAAGTCACGGTCGAGGTTTCAGGATCGAGCGCGATCGAGCGCGGCTCGTTCCTTGGCCCGCGCATGACCGGGGGAGGCGGTCCGTCGTCGCGCGTAGCGGTCAGGGGCTTCGCCTCGACGCGGGTGAGCGGCGCGGGCTCGCGCGGTTCGACTCGCGGAGGCATCGGTTCGGCGGACATCTTGCTCGCGCGCTCGACGACATCCATCGCATTCGCGCGGATTTCCTTCATCTGCCCGAATAGATCGTTCATGCTGTGCTCGATCGTGCCGAGCGCGGAGAGGCGCGATTCCGCAGCGTCGAGCTTGGCGAGCAAGCTTTGCATCGTAGATTCCAGTCCGCCGGGGGCGCCGCGGTCGCCGCGCGCGAGCGCGCTTTCGATCTGTTCGAGCCGTCCCTTGATCTCGTCGAGCAGGGGCGATGCCGCGGGCTGGCGGCTCGCGGCCTCCACGCGCTCGGCGAAACTGTCGATTCGACGCTCGAGCGACGATACAACATCCATCAGGGCGCCTTCGTTCGGCGAAGGCGCTTCGATCCGGTGCATCAGGCTTTCGATCTGATCGACCAGCGTCTTGAGCGCATCGCCCGGAAGCGCGTTCGACAAAAGCTCGCGAATTTCCGAAGTCTGCGCTTGTAGGCGGCCCACTGTCGTGCTGTCGATGCCGCGCTCGCTTAAGCTGTCGAGTTTTTCCGAAAGCGTTTTCAAGTCGCGCTCGACCGCCGAGAAGCTTTCGGCGGGTTTCACCTCGGCGAGCGAACGATGAATTTCCTGAAGGGCATGGACGATCTGGCCGTTATCCTCGCGCCGCTCGGAGAATGGGGTGCGATCGATCCGGCGTGCAAGTCCCGCGACCGTACGCTCGAGTGCGTCGATCGAGCGCCGCGGTGTGAGGTCGCCCAGCATGCGCGCAAGATCGCTCACTTCGCGGCGAAGCTGATCGACCGCGTCGGCATGAGCGCTCGCGCGGCGAAGCGCCTGCATCTCGTCGGCAAGCGATTTGATCTGCTGCTCGATGCCGAGGAGTGCGTTCGAGCTTGGCGTGAAGCCGAAGCGCTCGTCGATCGCGGCGAGCCGCCGGTCGAGATCGCGGCTATGCGCTCCGTCGGAAAGCGCTGCCTGCCGCACGGTGATTTCGGCGATCGCCGCGTCAAGCTCCGCGATGGAGGGCGCAGTGCGCGGAGAGGCGACGTAGCGCGCATTCTCCTGCGCGATCCGGCGATCCATGGTTTCGATCTGGTGAGCGAGCTCGGAAAGCCTGCGCTCGATATCGGGCTCGCGCGAGGTCGTGCTCCGGCTCTGCGTGAACAGCGATTCCAGCCGGCTGTCGAGCCGGTCGATCGCGGTCTTGATCTGATAGGGCGCGCCGTGGTCCTCCGCGCGGATTTCTCCAATCAAGGCGTCGATACGGTCGGTGAGACCGTCGATCGAATTGATGATCGAGGCCTCCTGCCGCGAGCCGCTGCCGGCGCGCGGATGATCGCGTTCCATCAAGCGGTCGAGCCGGTCGGAAATGTCGTCGAGCTGGTTTTGCAACCGGCTGTCCGTGCGGTTTGGCCCGCGGGAAAATTCGCGCTCGCCCGCGCTGCCGCGGATCGCGGCCTCCAGCCATTCGCCGACGGAGAGCCCGGAGCTGCGCGCGGCTTCGCGTGCGGTGTCCCAAGTCTGGGCTTCGACCGCATTGATGCTCCAGGGGACATTGTTACTCATGAAGGGACCCATCAGGGAGTGCGAGATGCCGTCTCTTGCGGCGTGACTCCGAAACTATGCACTCCGGTCCAACCCTTTCATTTTTATAGTAAATATGCGGTTAATTTGCCTTCAGTCCGGAGCAGGAAAGGCAGCCGCAGTCAGCGTTCAAGAGAGGAGATTGACGTTAACGTAAGCTGCGCGTAGCCTTCTTTCTGTGAGGTGCCCCCATGCGCGGAAACATGGATTCGGCAGGCAGTCGGCGCGGTCCCGTACGTTCCGATCTTGCCTCGGGCTTCGACCCTGAACATGCGAGCGGCGATCAGACAAAAGAAACGTTTCGCATTCGCGATCTTGCCCGCGAATTCGGCGTAACGGCGCGCACGCTGCGCTTTTACGAAGAATGTGAGCTCTTGGCGCCCCGCCGCGAAGGGCAGGACCGCATCTACAGCCGCCGCGACCGCGCGCGCCTGAAGCTTGTGCTGTTGGGCAAGAAGGTTGGTTTCTCGCTCGAGGAAATCCGCGCCATGCTCGATCTGTACGACCTTGGTGACGGGCAGGCGACACAATTGAGGGTCGCGGCGAAGCGGTTTCAGGAGCAGATTGAGCGCCTGAAGAACCAGCGCCGCGATATTGACACCGCCATCGCCGAACTTGAGCGCGCAAGTGAAATCGTCGCGCAGCGTCTCGCCGAGCGATCCTAGGGAATCTGAAATGGCAAAACGAAAACCGAAAAAATCCGCCAAGGCAAAACGGGCAAAGCCGGCGCGGAAGATCAAAATGGTAACAAAAGCGAAGCCAGCCCGGTCGAGCGGCGCGCGCGAGGCCTTCATCTTCGATCACGTCCGTACGCCGCGCGGGCGCGGCAAGGCGGATGGCTCGCTGCATGAATGCACCTCGGTCGAACTCGCGCGCCAGGCGCTTGTCGCGCTGAAGGAGCGGAACAAGTTCGAGCCGAAGCTCATTGAGGATGTCGTGCTCGGCTGCGTCGATCCGGTGGGCGAAGCGGGCGGCGATATCGCGCGCGCGGCCGCGATAGCCGCGGATTTCGGCAAGGAGGTACCGGGCATCCAGATCAACCGCTTCTGCGCGTCGGGGCTGGAGGCCGTGAATTTCGCCGCGGCCGAGGTTATGTCCGGCCAGAAGGAGATCACCATCGGCGGCGGTGTGGAATCCATGTCGCGCGTCGGCATCGGCGCGTCGGGCGGCGCCTGGCCGATGGATCCATCGGTCGCGATCAAATCCTATTTCATGCCGCAGGGCGTTTCCGCCGATCTCATTGCGACAAAGTACGGATTCTCCCGCGATGATGTGGACGAATATGCGGTGATGAGCCAGCAGCGCGCGGCGCAGGCCTGGAAAGAAAAGCGCTTCGCAAATTCGGTGATCGCGGTTTCCGACGTAAACGGCCTGCCGATCCTCGATCATGACGAGCACATGCGGCCTTCGACCAACATGCAGTCGCTGGCGAGCCTGAAGCCCTCATTCGTGCAGATGGGCGAGCTCGGCGGCTTCGACGCGGTCGGCATCCAGGCGCATCCCGAAGTCGAGCGCATCAATCACGTCCACCACGCCGGCAATTCCTCCGGCATCGTCGACGGCGCTGCGGCCGTGCTGATTGGCTCGAAGGAAGGCGGCAAGGCGCTCGGCAGGAAGCCGCGCGCGAAAATCCGCCACTTCGCCTCGATCGGCTCCGATCTCGCGCTGATGCTCACGGGCCCGGTCGACGTCACCGAGCGCGTCTTGAAAAAAGCGGGAATGAAAATCTCCGACATCGATTTGTTCGAGCTGAATGAAGCTTTCGCTGCGGTCGTCCTGCGCTACATGCAGTATTTCAAGATCGACAAGAACAAGATCAACGTGAACGGCGGCGCGATCGCGATGGGCCATCCCTTGGGCGCGACCGGCGCGATGATTCTCGGCACGGTGCTGGACGAGCTGGAGCGCACGAACAAGGAAACGGCGCTTGTCACGCTTTGCATCGGCGCCGGCATGGGCACGGCGACGATCATCGAGCGCGTGTGACGAGCGCACACATGCCGAAGATCGACATCGACACGATCCCGCTCGATACTTCCACCGGCTACCCTTCGCCCTTCGACAAGGCGGTCGAGGGCCGCGCGCGCAAACGGCTCGGCCGGGCGGCCGGTCTTGCGCAATTCGGCGTCAATCTCTGCACGCTGAAGCCTGGCGCGGCCTCGTCGCAGCGCCACTGGCACGAGAACGAGGACGAATTCGTCTATGTGCTTGAGGGAGAAGTGGTGCTTCGCGAGGACGGCGGCGAAACCGTGCTCAAGCCGGGCGACGCCGCGGCGTGGAAGGCGGGCGTCGCCAATGGCCACTGTTTGATCAACCGCTCGGACCACGACGCGATATTCATCGAGGTCGGCACCCGCGCCGCGAGCGAGCGTGCGTACTATTCCGAGATCGACATGATGGTGACGCGCGACGGAAAGAATGCGCGCTACACGAGGAAGAACGGCGATCCGTATTGATCGCGGGCAGAGCGGATAACGGGAGGTTTCGATGAGCTACAAGAACTTCAAATTCGACGTCGACGCCGACGGCATCGCGCTCGTCACCTGGGACATGCCCGGCAAGTCCATGAACGTGATCGACCAGAGCGTGATCGAGGAGCTCTCCCAGATCGTCGACAAGGTTGCGAGCGATGCCGCGGTCAAGGGCGCGGTCGTCACTTCCGGCAAGGATACGTTTTCCGGCGGCGCCGATCTTACGATGCTGCAGAGTCTCGGTCATGCGTTCGAGGAGCTTGCGAAATCCAAAGGCCGCCAGGCGGCGATGCAGTTTTTCTTCGACCAGTCGCGCAAGCTTTCGCAAATTTATCGCAAGCTGGAAACTTCCGGAAAGCCGTGGGTCGCCGCGATCAACGGTACCTGTATGGGCGGTGCGTTCGAGCTCGCGCTCGCCTGTCACCAGCGGATCGCCGCCGACAATCCGAAATCGCGGCTTGGTTTGCCTGAAGTGAAGGTCGGACTCTTTCCCGGAGCGGGCGGCACGCAGCGCGTGGCGCGAATGATGCAAACGGGCGATGCGCTGCAATTTCTATTCAAGGGCGAGCAGCTTCGGCCTGCGAAAGCGAAGGACATGAAGCTCATCAACGAAGTCGTGCCCACCGGTCAGCTGATCGAGAGCGCAAAAGCCTGGATCAAAAACGGCGGCAAGGGCGTGCAGCCCTGGGACATCGAAGGTTTCAAGCTTCCCGGCGGCCTCGTCTGGTCGAAAGGCGGCATGATGACCTGGCCGCCGGCGAACGCGATCTATCGCCGCGAGACCTATGACAATTACCCGGCTGCAAAGGCGATTCTGAAATCTGTCTTTGAGGGCTTGCAGCTTCCGATGGATCGCGCGCTCACGGTCGAATCGCGTTATTTTGCGCAGATTCTGCGCAGCAAGGAAGCGCAGGCGATGATCCGCACGCTCTTCCTCTCCATGCAGGAACTGAACAAGGGCGCGCGGCGGCCGAAGGAAATTCCCGCAAACAAGATCAAAAAGGTCGCAATCCTTGGCGCCGGCTTCATGGGCGCGAGCATCGCTTATGTTTCCGCGCAGGCCGGAATTGACGTTGTGCTGCTCGATCGCGACATGCCGTCGGCCGAAAAAGGCAAGCAGCTCTCGAACAAGCTTATGTCCGACCTTATTGCGAAAGGCCGCGCGACGCCGGAAGCGCGCGACGCGCTGCTCGCCAAGATCACGCCGACCGCCGATTATAACGACATCAAAGGCGCCGATCTTGTCGTTGAGGCCGTCTTCGAGGATCGCAAGATCAAGGAGGACGTGATCAAGAAGGCGGAAGCGGTGCTCGCACCGGATGCGATCTTCGGCTCCAACACCTCGACGCTTCCCATTACGTCGCTCGCCGAATTCTCGCCGCACCCGGATCAGTTCATCGGCATCCACTTCTTCTCGCCGGTCGAGAAAATGATGCTGGTGGAAGTCATCAAGGGTAAGAAAACCGGCGACTCCGCGATCGCGATGGCTTTCGACTTCGTGCGTGCAATCAAGAAAACTCCGATCCTCGTGAATGACTCGCGCGGCTTTTATACTTCGCGCGTCGTCGGCACCTATATCCGCGAAGGCCACCTGATGCTGACCGAAGGCGTGCCCGCGGCGATGATCGAGAACGCAGGCCGCATGGCGGGCATGCCCGTGGGCCCGCTTGCGCTGAACGACGAAGTGGCGGTCGATCTCGCCTGGAAAATTTTACAAGCGACGAAAACCGATCTTGGCCCTTCGGGCGTCGATCCGCGCCAGGAGAAACTGCTGGAAGAAATGGTGGTGAAGCGCGGCCGGCTCGGGCGCAAGAACGGCAAAGGTTTTTACGATTATCCCGAAAACGAGCCGAAGCGGCTGTGGCCGGGGCTTGCCGAGATCAACAAGCCGAAATCCGGCGACGACTTCGATGTCGAGGAATTGAAACAACGCCTCCTCGCGATCCAGGCGCTCGAAACCGTGCGTTGTGTCGAGGAAGGCGTGATTACCGATATGCGCGACGCCGACATCGGCGGCATTCTCGGTTTCGGCTTCGCGCCGTTCACGGGCGGGCCGCTTTCCTACATCGACGGCATGGGAGCGAAGGCTTTCGCCGCCTTGTGCGAAAAGTTCGCGAAGAAATACGGGCCGCGCTTCGCGCCGAATGCGCTCTTGAAAGAGATGGCGAGGAAGGACGAAACCTTCTACGGCCGGTTCCAGGCAGCCGGTAAAAAAGCGGCCTGATCGCGAAACCTTCCTGTTATGATGTACTGAAGGGAGGCCGCGATGAAACACGCTGCTCTATTACTCGCCTTCGGTTTGCTCACTATGCCTGCGCTCGCGCAGGGGACGGATGCATCGAAGTCCGCTCCGGAAAGCGAAAACGGCCGCTACACCATGAGCCCGGTGGAAGGCGGCGTGATGCGGCTCGATTCGCGCACCGGCCAGGTCTCGCTATGCCGCAGGAAGGACGATGCATGGACCTGCGAGCTGGTTGCCGACGACCGCGCCGCTTACGAAAAGGAAATCGGCCGCCTGCAGGATAAAGTCGCGAATCTCGAAGCCGAGCTCGGCCGCGGCAAAAAGCAGGACCTGAAGCTTCCGAGCGACGCCGATGTCGACCGTGCGATGAAATTTTTCGAGAATATCCTGCGCCGCTTCAAGACCATGATCGAGAATCTGCAGAACGAAGATTCGGGCAAGCGCACATAAAAACGCCCCGGCGCGAGGCCGGGGCGTTCGATTTAATCAGAGCTGTTAGACCTTGGTGATATCGCGGTCCTTGGTCTCGGGCAGGAAGATCAAGCCCACGACGAAGCTCATGCAGGCGATGATGATCGGGTACCACAGACCGGAGTAGATGTTTCCGGTCGCGGCCACGATCGCGAACACAGTCGCCGGCAGGAAGCCGCCGAACCAGCCGTTGCCGATGTGATACGGCAGCGACAATCCGCTGTAGCGGATGCGGGTCGGGAACAGTTCAACCAGCCAGGCGGCGATCGGCCCGTACACCATCGTGACGTAAATGACGAGGATGGTGAGCAGCAACACCGTCATGGGGTAGTTGATCTGATTGACGTCGGCCGCGGCCGGGTAGCCGTGGCTCTTCACCGCGGCGGCGATCACCTTGGCAACATCCGGTGTGTTGGCCGGGATCACCTGGTCGCCGATTTTCACGCTCGCAGGCGTTCCTTTCGGCGCTTGGACGTTCGTGTAGTTCACCGAAAGATTCACGAGTGCGGCTTTGATATTGTCGCAACCCGTTGTGAATTTCTCGGTGCCCGTCGCCTTGAACTGGAACGAGCATTCGGAGGGATCGGCGGTGACCGTCACCGGCGAAGCGGCGAGCGCCTTCTCGAGCGCGGGGTTGGCGAAATGCGTCAGCCCCTGGAAGATCGAGAAGTAGGTGAGCGCCCCGAGCGCGAAGCCCGCGAGCATGATCGGCTTGCGGCCGATCCGGTCCGAGAGCCAGCCGAAGAAGATGAAGAACGGCGTGCCGAGTGCAAGCGAGATCGCGATCATGATTTGCGCGGTCGTCGCCGGCACCTTTAGCGTCTGGGTGAGGAAGAACAGCGCATAAAACTGCCCGCCGTACCAGATCACGGCTTCGCCGGCGGTGGCGCCGAGAAGCGCACAGAGTGCGATCTTGGCGTTTTTCCATTCGCCGAACGCTTCCGACAACGGACGCTTCGAGGCTTTGCCTTCCGCGACCATCTTCTGGAAGAGTGGCGATTCGTTCAGCTTGAGCCGGATCCAGATCGAGATCACGAGCAGCACGGCCGAGAGCAGGAACGGAATGCGCCAGCCCCACTCGCCGAACGCCTGTTCGCCCATCAAGGTGCGGATGCCGAGGATGAGGAGGAGCGCCATGAACAGACCGAGCGTGGCGGTCGTCTGAATCCACGACGTATAGAAGCCGCGCTTGTCGGCCGGCGCGTGTTCCGCGACGTAGATCGCAGCACCGCCATATTCGCCGCCGAGCGCAAGGCCCTGGATGAGGCGGAACGCGATCAGCAGGATCGGCGCGAGAATGCCGAGCGTCGCGTAGCCGGGAAGCAGGCCGATGAAGAAGGTGCCGACGCCCATCAATGTCATGGTGATGAGGAAGGTGTATTTGCGCCCGATCAGGTCGCCGAGACGGCCGAAGATCAGCGCGCCGAACGGACGCACGGCGAAGCCGGCGGCGAAGGCGAGAAGCGCGAAGATGAAACCGACGGCGGGCGGCACGTTCGCGAAGAAGTATTTCGCAAGAAACACGCCTAGCGTGCCGTAAATATAGAAATCATACCATTCGAAGACAGTGCCGAGCGAGGAAGCGAAGATCACCATCTTCTGTTCGCTCGACATGGCGCCGGATTTGCCGCGCGCCGTTGTCACTGAACTCATTGTTGTTTCCTCCTTGAATCCCGTTTGAACTTTTCCCGTCGCCCTGAGGCTGCGGGGCCCCAACTCAAGAGATGTCGCAAAGACCAGGTAGGTTCGGACGAGTGCGATTGGATGAAGCGCCGTTCGCCATTTCCCTCCCCCCGTTTTTCCCGCTCTTGTGTGGCGGGTGCTTTGCACTAAGGAAAAGCTACACGCGGGCTGATCCCGAGCTATAGAACTTTCGATTAGAGAGCCTTCGCTAACCGGCGAAAATCATTGAGGAAACAGTGCCGAAAAAATTTTAGACTTTGGATGTAAATTTCAAAACTGAATCTGCCAAATCAGCCACTTAGCAGCGGCAGAAATTCTGAATTTTTTTCAAAATCGGACGCGGCATTTTTCCCGTGCGCTTGTCGAAAGTATTAGGCGCAGTTTGTGGACGGCGATGCCGCAGTGGAAAACGGCTGCTTGGATTCTTTTTTATTCAACGCCGAGCGGTGGCTTTGCTCGCCGAGATAGCGAAGCAACCGGACAGTATTGCGCATCGATCGAAATAGGGGGCTGATCGATCTCATCGCCGAGTAAAATCGTCTCGCGCACAAGCGTAAACAATCGCGCCGATGCCGTCCCGTCGCTGCATGTATTTCGACGATGCTTGGTGGGATGCGACTCGCTGAATGGCGCTCTCTCAGCTCGATCTTGGCTCCGGAGGCTTATTGCGTCGCAAAAAAATCTTTTATCCCCAGAATCTTAAATACGATGGCTTCACCAAAAGTCGTATTTTTGGCTTTCACCGCGATGTTAGGCTTCAGGGGAGGAGCGGTCTGCTCTTGTCCATTTTGTGCGGATCGAATGCTTGCGACGGCGCCGTGCAAGCTTGTCCTTCTTCTCCTCGGATCGGCACCACCGCCTCGTTTGCTCACGCCAGCGCGGCGGATGGGTCTGAGTATCAGACCACAGGGCGTGCAACGGCTGGGCTTTCGCTGCGGGGGCAAGTCACAACCGTGTTGCGAAGCCTCAATGGGAGGAGGAAGACAATATGGCTGGTCCGCAAGTTCCGAAAAATTTTCGGCGAGTGATCGTCACCGCATCGGTCGGCAACGTCATCGAGTGGTATGACTTCTATATCTTTGGCAGCTTGGCTGCGGTTCTGTCGGTCAAGTTCTTCGAGAAATCGCATCCGGTCGCGGCGCTGCTCAGCACGATTGCCCTGTTCACGGCCGGCTTCCTGATCCGTCCACTCGGCGCTTTCCTCTTCGGGTGGATGGGCGACAAGGTCGGCCGCAAATACACCTTCCTGCTCACGCTGAGCGGCATGGGTATCGGTACTGGCTGTATCGGTCTGATCCCGACCTTCGAGGAAATCGGCCTGACGGCCGCGGTCCTCCTGTTCTTGCTGCGCATGATCCAGGGCCTGTGCCTCGGCGGTGAGTATGGCGGAGCGATCACGTATGTGGCCGAGCACGTCTCAGACGAGCGTCGCGGCTACTACACCGGCTGGCTGCAAACTTCGCCGACCTTGGGCATTGTGGTGGCGCTCGCAGTCATCCTCGGTGTTCGCAGCTATTACGGCGAACAAGCATTCAACGCTTGGGCGTGGCGCATTCCGTTCCTGGTGTCTTTCCTGCTGGTTGCGATCGCGATCTGGATCCGGCTGAAATTGCAGGAAACTCCTATCTTCCAGGAGCTGAAGGCCAAGGCCCAGATGACCACGAACCCGTGGAAAGAGGCCTTCCTCAGCCGCAACATCAAATACGTGTTGATCGCCAGTATCGTCGTGATCGGCGAAGGCGTGGTCTGGTACAGCGGCCAGTTCTGGGCGCTGTTCTTCCTGCAGCAAGTCTCGAAAGTCGACGTTTTCACTTCGAGCTACATCGTGATGGCCGCATTGCTCATCGCGACTCCGACCCTGATCCTTTGGGGCTGGATCTCCGATCACATCGGCCGCAAGCCGGTGATCCTCGGGGGCTTTCTGCTTGCTGCGGTCACCTACTATCCTCTGTACTCCTGGCTCGGCACGGTGACGCAGCCGGGCAAAATCAACTATCCGATCGCCATCCTGATCATCGCCATCCTCGTGAACTACGTCGGCATGGTATATGGCCCGATCGGCGCATTCCTGGCCGAGTACTTCCCGGCCCGCATCCGTTACACCTCCGTGTCGGTGCCCTATCACATCGGCAACGGCTGGGGCGGCGGACTGGTGCCGTTCATCACCTCGGCGGCCTTCGCGGCGACCGGCAGCCTCTGGTACGCGCTGGCCTATCCGATCGCGGTGCCGGCGGTGTGCTTCATCCTCGGCCTGCTCCTAATGCCCGAAACCAAGCACATCAGCATCTGGGAGCCATCGAAAAACAAGGCGGCGGCGTAAGACAGTCGCTTTAGCCGTAAGTCAGCTGCGGGGCCGAAAGGCCCCGCAGTTTTTTGTATCTCGCAATCGCTACGCCTTCGCCGCCTGCGAGCCCTATCGCGGCAGGCCATGCGGCCGTTAACGATATTGCTTCCGGGGATCGCGCGATAATCGCGGCGCAATAGGCGGCTTGCGCCCGGCCTGCAGGCGCGAAACAATGCACAAAAGTTCGCCGTTGAAGGGTATATAAGTGAGCAAGCAGATACACTGGTTTTCGGAGCTGCCCGTCTTGAACTCGCCGACCTCATATCGATTTGTCATCGCCGACGATCACCCGCTCTTCCGCGGCGCGCTGAAGGAAGCGGTTGGCAATCTCTTCGCGGGCGCCAAGGTGTTCGAAGCCGGCGGCTTCGAGGAATTACAGGCGCTCCTGGAGCGCGAGGGTGACATCGACCTCGTGCTGCTCGACCTCACCATGCCGGGAGTGCGCGGTTTTTCCGGTCTCCTGTATCTGCGCGCGCAATTTCCGGGCGTCCCGGTCGTAATCGTCTCGGCCTCGGAAGAGGCGAACGTGATTCGGCGCTGCATGGAATTCGGCGCGTCCGGCTTTCTCCCCAAGACGCTCGGCGTCGATCAGATGGGCGTCGCGATCCGGAAGGTGCTGGAGGGAGGCGTATGGGCGCCAGCGGATGTCGACCTTACCGCCGAAGCCGACGCCGAAACGCGCGATCTTGTCGCCAAGCTCTCGACGCTTACGCCGCAGCAAGTGCGCGTTCTGATGATGCTCTCGGAAGGATTGCTCAACAAGCAGATCGCCTATGAGCTCGGCGTGTCCGAGGCGACGGTGAAGGCGCATGTCTCCGCGATCTTGCAGAAGCTCGGCGTCGAGAGCCGGACGCAGGCGGTGATTGCAGCGTCCAAGATCGAAGCCGGGCAGTGGTCGCGCCCGCCGGTGGCGTAACGGTCGCCGCTAGATGATCCGGCTGTCGTAGGCCCAATGCAGTAATGCCTGGCGTTGCCTCGGTCGGCACATCGGGTCGCCCGGTTCGCAATGCTTCTTGATCTGGGCGACGTGCCGCCGAATCGCTTTCCAGCGTGCGATCTGCCGCTTATCCTCTTCGGGCATGCGGCGGCCCATATAATAGCGGCAATACCATTGGAACCAGCCGCGCGGATCGTCTGGCTGCAGCCAGCCTTTCTTGCGCCACACCGATAATGGCTGGCTCGCGTCGACACCAAAATAATTCAGCGTGCAGTCTCGTTTCTTTGGAGAAAGTTTTGCGCACTTGAACCAGTCGGCAGGAAATTCCCGTCGACAGTCGTTCATATACTTGCCGCAGAAGACCCCGAGCCGCAGCATCTCCTTCGGTGTCAGTTGCGGCCGGAATTCAGGGTCGAAATTGCGACCGGCGGGTTGCACGCACTTATAATGGTAGCCCTTCTGCATCCTGTCATTGACCGTGACGAAGCGGCTGCGCCGAACGTTTCCAGCCAATTCGTCACTCCGCCGCCGAACCGACGATTCGCCATTGCGCGATGAAGGCCCGCAACATTGCGGGACGGAGCGGTTTGTAGAGCACCTCGATACTCGACGCGCGCGCCTCCTCGCGCACTTGAGGGCTGCGCTCTGCGGTCACCAGCGCTGCCGGCAGCTCGCCCCCGATTTTCGAGCGCAGCACCTTGATCGTATCGATGCCCGTGCCTTCGTCGAGATGATAGTCGACCAGGAGCACGTCCGGTCGCGCACCGTCCTTGAGCGCGTTCATCGCACTCGCGAGGCCGGGAGTGGCGGTGACCCGGCAACCCCAGCCCTCGAGGAGCGTTTTCATGCCTTCGAGCACGCGCGCGTCGTTCTCGACGCACATCACTTCGACCGCTTCGAGCGAAATCGCAGGCCGCGTCTCAGTGGGCCGCGCGAGATCGCTGCGGACGGCGGCGGGTGCTG
The DNA here is from genome assembly GCA_021325315.1 of Alphaproteobacteria bacterium. GTDB lineage: Bacteria > Pseudomonadota > Alphaproteobacteria > Rhizobiales > Xanthobacteraceae > Palsa-892. The sequence goes on along the minus strand of JAJPHK010000046.1, from coordinate 9,495 downwards.
TCGGAATCGTGACGCTGAACGTGGAGCCTTTGCCGGGCGCCGAGCGCAAGCCGATTTCATGATGCAGCACGCGCCCGATGCGTTCGACGATCGATAGCCCGAGCCCGAGTCCGCGCGCCGCTTGCGCTCCCTGCTCGAGCCGCTGGAATTCCTGGAAGATGATCTTCTGTTTGTCGGCGGGGATTCCGAGGCCGCTGTCGATCACATCGACTCGCAGCCGCCCATGGGCGAGACGGCGGCAGCCCACAAGCACGCGCCCGCGCGGCGTGTATTTGATCGCGTTGGCGACAAGATTTTGCAGCAATCGCCGCAACATCCGGCGGTCGGTGCGAACCGTGAGCGAACAGGGCACGAAAGTGAGCCGCAGGCCCTTTTCCTGCGCCATCGGCGCGAATTCGACCTCGAGTTGCGAAAGAATTTCGTCGATCCGGACATGCGTATATTCCGGCTGCAAGGAGCCGGTATCCAGCCGCGAAATGTCGAGCAGCGCCGCGAGGATTTCCTCGACCGCCTCGAGCGAAGCGTCGACATTGACCGCGAGTTTCGACTTGTCGCTGTTTCGCTCGCGCTCGACGAGGCTCGTGGCGTAAAGCCGCGCGGCGTTCAGCGGCTGCAAAATGTCGTGGCTCGCGGCGGCGAGGAAGCGTGTCTTCGAGATATTGGCTTCATCGGCGGCGGCTTTCGCGCGGCCGAGCTCGCGATTGAGCCTTGTCAGCTCCTCGGTGCGCTCATGCACGCGCCGTTCAAGGCTTTCATTCACGCGTTCGAGTTCTTCCGCGGCCTGCACCGCGGGCGTGATGTCGGTGTAGGTGACAACGATGCCGCCGTCCGGCATGCGGTTCGAGCGGATTTCCAGCACGATGCCGTGTTTCGGCAGCCGTTCCTGGAAGGTTTCCGTCCGCGTGACGTAACGTTCGAGCCGGTCGACGACGAGCGTATCCGTATCGCCCTTTCCGAAATCGCCGCGCTCGGCGCTGAAGCGCAGGATCGTGTCGAGCGAGACGCCGATCCGCACGAGGTCGGGCGAGAGGTCGAGCATTTCGCCGAAATGGCGGTTCCAGCACACAAGCTGCAGCTCCTTGTCGAACACGGCGATGCCCTGGCGGACGTGGTCGAGCGCGGTTTGCAGGATTTCGCGGTTGTACTGGATCGCGGCGGAGGCGTCGTCGAGAAGCCGCAGCGCCGATTTCTTCGAGACGTTGCGCTTTCTCAGGAGAAGCGAAAGCACGAGCCGTGACGACGCGGCTCCGATCGCGGACGCGAGCAAATGTTCGGCATAGCGCAGCGTATGCGCGTCGGCGTCGCGCATTCCCTTCAGCGAAACGCCGCGCGAGCGCGCGAAATCGTCGAAGGAGCGACGCGTGCGCTCCTCACCGAGATAGCGCGAGACGGTGGAAATCAGGTCCTCGGCGGTGACCGACGAGCGCCACAGGCTGAAGCTCGGCGTGATCGGCATGAGTTCGGAGCGCATGAACACGCTCGCCTGCAGCCGCTCGATCGCGGTGACGGAGGTAAAGAGCGAAACCGCGACAAAGGCGAGGATGTTGAGGCCGAGGCTCCACATCACGCCGTGGGTGAGCGGCGCGAGCTGCAAGCCGAAGAGACCCTGTGGCCGCAGCCATTCGATGCCGAACGGGCCATTGCCGAGAATCGTGGTGTCGAACAGGCCGGAAGCGATCAGGCTTGGCAGCAAGAGCGTGTAGCACCAAACCACAACCCCGACGACGATCCCTGAAATCGCGCCGCGCGCGGTCGCTTGCCGCCAGAACAATCCCGCGAAAAAGGCGGGCGCGAATTGCGCGATCACCGCGAACGACAAGAGGCCGATCTGCGCAAGCTGCGCCTCGCCCGCGACGTGATAATAAAAATAAGCCAGCATCAACACGGCGAGAATGGAAAACCGGCGCGATTGCAGCAGAAGCCTGCCCATGTCCGCAGCGCCGCGCCGCCGCAAAATGATCGGCACCACGATGTCGTTCGACACCATGATGGCGACCGCGACGCTTTCCACGATCACCATCGCGGTCGCGGCAGAAAGCCCGCCGACGAAGGCGATCATCGCGAAAAGTCCGGATTCGGCCTGCAGTGGCAGCGCCAGCACGAACATGTCGCCGTCCATCGCCTCGCGCGGGAAAACGTAGAGACCGGCGATCGCGATCGGCACGACGAAAAGATTGATGAGCACAAGATAGAGCGGGAACAGCCAGACCGCGCGGCGGATTTCGGCTTCGTTGTTGTTCTCGACGACGGTGACGTGAAATTGCCGCGGTAAGAGCAGGATGCAGACAAACGACAGGAGAGTCATCGTCACCCACGTGCCGGGGTCGATCGCACTCGTGAAGGTCGGCAGAATGTCGCCGCGGCCCGCGGCTTTCGCCCATAGATCGTGCGGCCCGCTGAACAGAAAAAAGGTGATGTAGACGCCGACGATCAGAAAGGTGAAAAGTTTGACGACCGACTCGGTCGCGATCGCGAGCATCATGCCGCGCTGGTGCTCCGTGGCGTCGGTGTGCCGCGTTCCGAACAGGACCGCGAAAATCGCCATCGCGATCGCGACGAAGAAAGCGAGATCGCCGAACAGCGGGACGTCGAACTCGGCCGCCGGGTCGTGGCCGAGTAAGGTCGTGAGCGAGGCCGACACCGCCTTCAGCTGCAATGCAATGTAGGGCACGGCGCCGATCACGGCGACGACCGTGACGAGGGCCGCGACCTTCGGGTTCTTGCCGTAGCGCGCGGCGATGAAGTCGGCGATCGAGGTGATGTTCTGCGATTTTGCGAGCCGGACGATCTTCAGGATCAACGGATAGCCGAACACGACCATCAACACCGGCCCGATATAGATCGTGAGGAAGTCGTAGCCGTGGCGCGAGGCAAGCCCCACCGAACCGAAAAAAGTCCACGAGGTGCAGTAGACCGCGAGCGAAAGGGGATAGATCAGCGGATGGCTCGGCAGCCGCGGCCCCGTGCGCAAACGGTCGCCGTAGCTCGCGACGGCAAACAGAAAGCCGATATAGGCGAGTGCGATGCCGACGACGAGCCAGCTTTGCAGAAGCATCAATCACACCTTCAAGCGCCCGCGGGTTCCTTCGCGGGGCTCGGGAAATAAAGGGAACACAGGCGGCCGGGCCTGTCCATGCCGTTTCCGAAAGAGCCTTTACGGCGTAGTTTTTGCGGGCCGGGCGGCTATCCTCGGCCGGGCAACAAAGGAGAGCACCATGTTAAGGGAATTCCGCGAATTCGCGCTCAAGGGAAACGTCGTCGATCTCGCGGTCGGTGTGATTATCGGCGCCGCGTTCGGCAAGATCGTCGAATCGCTCGTGGGCGACATGTTCATGCCGGTGCTCGGTGCAATCACCGGCGGGCTCGATTTCTCGAATTACTTCACGCCGCTCTCCGCCAAGGTCACGGCCACTTCGCTCGCGGAGGCGCGCAAGCAGGGCGCGGTACTCGCCTGGGGCAATTTCCTGACGATCGCACTGAATTTCGCGATCGTCGCGGCCGCACTGTTCGCGGTGGTAAAGGGAATGAATTATCTGAAAAGGAAGGACGAGGAAAAGAAAGAAGCCGTTCCGCCGAAGCAGGAAGTGCTGCTTACCGAGATCCGAGATCTTTTGAAGGAGCAGCGCTGAAAAGCATACGGCCAGCCTAGCGGCTGGCCGTTTTCGTTTCTGCGGCGAAGAATTACTTCTTCATTTCGTCCTTCTTCATCTTGTCCTCTTTCTTCATAGAATCTTTTTTCATCTTGTCATCCTTCGACATCTTCTCGTCCTTCATCTTGTCTTGAACGAGCTGGATGCCCGATGGACCGCTCTGCGGCGCGACGGTGATGGCATTGGCCAGAACGGTCGAACTGAGAAGGACAGCGATTGCAAAAGTGGCTGCGCGTTGCATGTTGTTTCCCTCTGTTTAAGAAGCCGCAGGCGAAAAAGGTCTCGCCCGGCGATAGAACGCTACGCGAAGCCTTCCGTTTCAGGGGTCACATCTCGAACAAGGGGAATGACAGTTCGGTGATCCTGCCGTGATACCGCGAAAAGGAAACGGCCGGCGCGAGGGCCGGCCGTTTCACGGCAGCGTGATTGCGAGTGGTTACTGCATGCCCTTGTCGATCTGGTCGTAGTATTTCTTTACCAGATCCACGTTGCTCTTGAACTTCACGGGTTCCGCCGATTTCAGCGCCTCGTTCAGTTCCGCGAGCGCCTGCTTTTTTTCCTCGGCCGACATCGACTTGTCGTTCTTTACTTCATCGATCTCTTTCTGGATCGCGGCCTTCGGCTCGCTGAAGTTCTTGGTTTCGGGATCGATTCCGGCCATCACGAGCTGGATGTTGTCGGCGACTGCGCCATATTCGTCCATATCCTTGAAGCCCGCTTTCTTGATCGCGGCTTCCATCTGCGACTGCATTTGCGCGTCGGGCTTGGCGCCGCCCTGCATTTTCTCGGAGAGCGCCGCCATGTCCTTCTGCGCGGCGATGTAGCTTTGCACTTGTTTTTCGTTGAGCTGGATTTGCTTCATCGCATCCTGCGCGAAGGAGGGCGCGGCGAGCGACGCAAGCGCGAAAGCGGCGGCGAAGGTCATCGAGCAAGCAAAATTCCGCATGGTGATCCTCGACAAAAGGTGAAAGTTTGCATCCTCGGCAATGCTTGAAACAAGGCTTCAAGCCGAAAATACGGCTTTTGCCCAATTTCAAGGAGGTAATGACGTATTCGGGGAAGCAGTACTGACGCAGGTTACGGACATAACCGGTTACAAAATGAGCGTGCTAACAAAAAGCAATTCATCGGCTCTCCGGCCGCCGCTTGCGGCATGGGTGTTCCGCGCGCTGTTGATTTGTTGTTGCGCGGGGCTGCTGTCGGTCATCTTGGGACCCGATAATAGTTGGGACCTGCGCTTCTATCATCTGTATGCCCCTTGGGCTTATCTGCAGGGACGATACCTGTACGATATCGGTCCCGCGCAATCTCAGGGGTTTCTCAATCCGACGTCGGGCTTCCTGTTTTATGCGCTGATCTCTTCGAAGCTGAACGACTTCCCGCGCATTCTTGCGTTTGTCATGGGCGCCGTGCACGGTCTCAACGCCGTGTTGATCTTCGCGATCGTACGGCACGTGCTCCGGCCGCTTCAGCGCCTGGACGGGTTTGTGCTCAGGGCCGCAGCCTTTCTGGTGGGCGTTTCCGGAACTGGCTTCGTCTCCCTGCTCGGGATGACGAGCAACGATCTGATCAATTCGGTCTTCGTATTGGCGTCCCTGCTGTGTGTTCTCAAAGTTGCCGAACTGCCGGCAGCAGACAGGGGCGGGACCGGCTTTGCGCTGGCAGGCTTGTTCGCCGGCATCGCCGTCGGACTAAAATATACAGCGGCTGTCTTTGTTCCTGGATTGGGGACAATCACGATCATCGCGGCGATTCGTCGCAAGACCGTGGGCGGTCCGATCGCGTTTGCTGCGGCCTCGGCGGTCGGAGTTCTGGCGGTGGCCGGGCATCATCTCGTCACGCTCTGGCAGGATTTCGGAAATCCGCTTTTTCCGTTTTTAAATCAGATATTTCATTCGCCGTATTACGAGCCAGAGCCGCTTCGAGACAAGCAGTTCCTGCCGCGCGATGTATGGCAAGCGCTGGTGTATCCGTTCTACTGGGCGAAGACCAACAGTTATCTGGTATCGGAAGTCCGCTTCCGGGATTGGCGCGGCGCGATCGCTTACGTCGCGATTGCCGCAGGCTTGTTCAAGCTCGTGACAAGTTGTGCCCGCGGTAAGCTTTCTCGCGACGACGCATTCGCGGAAACGCAAGGTCTCGCGCTCGTTTTTGTTTTCATGATCGTCTCGTTTTTCGTCTGGGAATTTGCTTTCAGCATCTACCGCTATGCGGTCGTACTCGAAATGCTGACGGGCGCGGCGGCGATGGGCGGCTTGATCTGGCTCGTGAAGGATCACCGGTTGCGGATCGCCGCGGCGATCGCCGTCCTCGCGGCCGTCGCGCTGACGACGATCTATCCTGACTGGGAGCGCGGCCGGTTTGGGAATCGATACGTCGACGTGCGCGTTCCGCCCCTACCGCCAAACAGCCTCGTTCTGCTCGCCACCGGACAGCCGGCCGCCTATTTCATTCCGTTTGCCGAACCGACGGCGCGGTATCTGGGAATTGAAAACAATTATCTGCTCTTGTCGCAACACAACATATTGGCGTCCGAGGTGAAGCGCCTGATGCGGACGCCAGGGCCGTCCAAGTTCATCCTCAGTTTTGGTCCATTCGACAGCGGCAAGCTGAACGCGATCCTCGCCCATTTCGGCCTGCGATTGGGTTCTTCGCCGTGCCAGCCGATCCGGTCGAACCTTGAAGTGGATGCCCTGAGCCTGTGCGAGGCGGTTGAGGACGGCGGAAGGCCTGGTGCTGACGGACAGGATTGAACTGTCGACCTCTCCCTTACCAAGGGAGTGCTCTACCACTGAGCTACGTCAGCAAGACGGCGAAGAAAATGCCGAAAATACTTCCGAAACGGCCCCTAAGTGCCATGCGTGGCCGTTATCCGCAAGCACTCCTTCCGCCCGGCGGGTCTTTCGCGTTATCGCTTTAATTAATATGAGTGACACACCGAAAGGGAAAAGCGCGGGTACAGGCCGCGACGACCGCCGCGCCAGGGCGCTCCGCGAGAACCTGAAGCGCCGGAAGGCGCAGGCGAGGGGACGCGCCAAACTGGAACAAGTGGAAAACTCCCCTTCCGGGCGCGATTCCGGCAAGGATTTCAACAGCTCGGACAAACCCGGAAAAGAATAAGCACGCGGGCCTTTATTTCGTCGCAGCCAGGGGCTTAAAGCATAAAGCGCGCAGAACGGGCGCGGGCAAGGGGCGACTTTAATGGACCGCATTCGAATTCAGGGCGGACGCGCGCTGAACGGCACGATTCCGATTTCAGGCGCGAAGAATGCGACGCTGCCCCTGATGATCGCGAGCCTGCTCACCGAAGAGACGCTCAATCTCGACAACGTCCCGCGCCTCGCCGACGTCACGCTCCTCCAGCACATCCTGAGCAACCATGGCGTCGACATCATGGTGAGCGGCAAGAGGGCCGGGGAGAACGAGCACACCGGCCAGTCGATGCATCTCTCCGCGAAGAACATCGTCGACACCACCGCGCCCTATCATCTCGTCTCCAAAATGCGCGCAAGCTTCTGGGTGATCGGCCCGCTTGTCGCCCGCATGGGCGAGGCGAAAGTTTCGATGCCGGGCGGCTGTGCGATCGGCACGCGCCCGGTCGACTTCCACCTCGACGTTTTGCGCGCGCTCGGCGCCGAAATCGAAATCGAAGCGGGTTATGTGCTCGCGAAAGCGAAGCGCGGGCTCAAAGGCGCGCGCATCACCTTCCCGAAAGTTTCCGTTGGCGCGACCCATACGGCGCTGATGGCGGCGTCGCTTGCCGCGGGCGAGAGCGTGATCGAAAACGCCGCGCGCGAGCCGGAAGTCTCCGACGTCGCCGAATGCCTGCGCAAAATGGGCGCGACGATCGAAGGAATCGGCACCTCGACCTTGCGCGTGCAGGGAGCAAAACGCCTCAAGAGCGCGCGTCATACGGTGCTGCCCGACCGGATCGAAACCGGCACCTACGCGATGGCGGCCGCCATGGCCGGCGGCGATGTGACGCTCGCGGGCGCGCGGCCGGAGCTTTTGCAGGAGGCGCTCGACGTATTGCAGAAAGCGGGCGTCACGGTCGCGGTCACGAACGAAGGCATTCGCATTGCGCGAAACGGCGTTTCGCTCGCGCCGGTTACGGTTTCGACCCAGCCTTTCCCCGGCTTCCCGACCGATCTCCAGGCGCAATTGATGGCGCTGATGTCGCGCGCCAAGGGAACATCGAAAATCACCGAGACCATTTTCGAGAACCGCTTCATGCATGTCTCGGAACTCGCCCGCCTGGGGGCCAAGATCCAGCTCGACGGCGATACCGCCTCGATCGAGGGCGTGGAACGGCTCAAGGGCGCGCCGGTGATGGCGACCGACCTCCGTGCCTCGGTTTCGCTCGTGATCGCGGGGCTCGCCGCCGAGGGCGAAACCATGGTTCACCGCGTTTATCACCTGGATCGCGGTTTCGAGCGGCTGGAAGAAAAGCTCGCCCGCTGCGGCGCCGCGATTGAGCGCGTCGCGGGCTGAGCTCTTTCCCTTAATAATTGTCATCACCGGGCCGCAGCATCCCGCGAATGCGCGAAGCGCACGAACGGCTGATGCTGCGAGACCCGGTGATCCATGATGCAGTGGAAAGTCCGCATGGATTACCGGCTCTCGCCCGCGCTATGGCTCGCTACGCTCGCCATGCCGCGGCGGCCCGGTAATGACGGGAGGGGGCGGAACGCGCCGATTTGCGCGCCATTTGTACGCGTAATATGAGTGTCTCATGGCCGGGAGCGAGGACCTCAAGCTTATGGTGCTGGACGCGGACGATCTCGCGATCGTCTCCGCGCATCTGCAGGACGCCGTCGCGAAAGTGGGCGACATGGCGTATCTCCCCGCCGAGAAACGCTTCGCCATGCTGCTCAATCGCTTCGACTGGACCACCGCCGGAAAACCGGAACCGGTCCGCAAACGCTCGGGCATTCACTTCGAGCGCGTGCTTGCCGCCAAGATGAAGGGTATCGATCTTTCGAAGCGCGACGCGGTGCTGAACTTGCTTGCCGTCGAATTCGAAGAGCAGGAGGCTCCCTCGGGCGCCGTCACGCTGCATTTTTCCGGCGACGGCGCGATACGGCTTGAAGTCGAGTGCCTGGAAGCCGCGCTCTCCGATCTCGGCCCGCAGTGGCCGGCGCAGAAATGCCCCTGCCACAACGACGAGTGAGACACGAATGCCGCTCCGGTTGAACACCGCTAATCCTGACTTTCTTAAGTCTTTTGTCGCTTTGCTTGACACCAAGCGGGAAGCTTCGGCCGACGTGGAAGCCGCCGTGCGCGAAATTATCGGGGAAGTCAGACAAGGCGGCGACGAGGCGCTCGTTGCGCTGTCGAAGAAGTTCGACCGTGTGAATCTCGCGGAAGCCGGGCTCAAAGTTTCGCCGGAAGAAATCGAGGCCAGTGCGCAGGCGGTCGATAGCGAAACGATGCAGGCGCTCGAATTCGCAAAGGAGCGGATCGAGCAGCATCACCGGCGCCAGGTGCCCGAGGATCTGCGCTATACCGACGCGCTCGGCGTCGAGCTCGGTCATCGCTGGACGCCGCTCGAATCGGTCGGACTTTACGTGCCGGGCGGCACCGCCGCTTATCCGTCGACCGTTCTGATGAACGCGATTCCGGCGCGTGTCGCAGGGGTAGAGCGTATCGTCATGACCGTTCCCGCGCCCGACGGCAATCTCTCGCCCCTGGTGCTGGCCGCCGCGAAACTTGCGCAAGTCACGGAAATCTACCGGATCGGCGGCGCGCAGGCGATTGCCGCGCTCGCCTACGGCACGAAGACGGTCGCGCCCGTTGCGAAGATTGTCGGCCCCGGCAACGCCTATGTCGCCGCGGCGAAGCGGAT
>JAJPHK010000108.1 GCA_021325315.1 Alphaproteobacteria bacterium | reverse complement strand
TAAATTTAAAAGAGCCCAAGTCGGGTAAACCCGACTTGGGCGACAAGCCCGGCCATGACGAGTTTAATTCTAGTGGAAGCCGTTCCAGAAAACGCGATTGTCAGCCCTTTTTTTCTTCATCGAGCTTAGCCTTGGCGAAGTCGATGTTTTGCTGGACGCGCGGCCGCTCCTCGGCGGGAATCCTTCCCTCTCGCAAGATGCGCGTCGCTGCGTCGATGCACTCCTGATATCGGCCGGTCCAATAGCAGAGCACCGAGAATTCATCGAGCAAACCGTAATCGTAGACCCACTTCTCGATGTAAAGTCCCGCTTCCGGAGCGGCCAGTCCGAGGCCGGGCCGCGCAAGCATGTAGCCGAGATGATGCAGACCCTGCAGCCGGCACAACATCGCAGCGCCGTGCAACGGCTCGGCCCGCCAGGGGCATGTCTTGTGCCCGGCTAGAAAAGTTTCGAGCACTTCGTTACCCGGCCGGTTGAGCTTCATTTGCAGCCGTCCGGCGTAAAGATAGCTCACGAAAATCTCGTCCTTCGAGAACCCGAGCTTGGTGCGCTCGAGATAGAAATGGATCGCCTTTTCGTCCTCGCCGCACTGTCTGTAGCTTTCGCCCAAAAAGAAATTGTGCCTGGCGATCAGGTGCGGATCGGTTTCCTCCCGCAGGAGCTTTTCCAATACCGCTGCATCGTCGCGGTACTTGTTCGGATTGCGGCTGCGGCCGCCCCCGCCCGACTCGACAATGCGCACGCTTTTCATGAGACGGCGGCTCGCGCCCGGCGGGATCACCCGAAACTCGTGCATCTCCGACTTGTAGAGGATCTCGATGCGGTTGCTGACGAGATTCGGTATCGGAATCTCCAGCGAGCCGACGGTCAGCGTCAGATCGTAGACATCGTAACGGAGCTTCTTCTTGAAGCGTTCCGCGTCGAAATCTTCGTCATAGGCCAGCACCTGGTCCGCATCGAGCATCAGGCTGTAGTCAATCTCGGTGCGGCGGCGCATACGTTCGAGCGCGACGTTGCGGTTGTAGGCAAAGCCGCGCCAGGCTTCGTGGATCACCTCGCCCGGCAGATTTTTTTCTCGCAGGAATTTTTCGACCACACCGGGCGTATCGTCCGTCGAGCCCGTGTCCACGACCAGGACGTAATCGATCAGCGGCAGCGCGCTTTCGATGCAGCGCGCTATCACCGGCGCTTCGTTCTTGGCGATCAGGCAGAGGCCGATGGATTTCACGCTGAACCCAAACCAATTCTGTGGACAGTGTTGCAAAGCTGCATGAACCCCTCCCTATGCACGCCCGCGACATCATGGAAAATGCTTATATCGCAGTACCTTGCAGCACTTTTGGGTAGTACCTACCGGCCCTTGGCCGAATTCCAACCTTAGTTGCAAAAATACTACAGACTTTCAGGCAGGGTTGTCTAAACTGCCGTTTGAACAGGCTGCGAAATAAAATCGGCAGTGGGGGCATCAATGAACAAGACATTATGGCTGGGCGCTATGGCGGTGCCCGTCGCGGCTATGGCATCGGTCGCACAGCCTAGCGCTGCGGTTGCGCAAGTTTCTTCCGGTAATTGGAGCGGCGCTTACGTCACCGGCTCCGCAGGCGGAGCTTGGGGCAGCTCTTCGCAAAAGGACAACGGCGTTGTTACCAGTATTCCTTCGATCCCGTCGATTGGCGACGGTCACTATAACATCAGCGGGCCGGCGGTCGGCGGCGGCTTTGGCTTCAACTGGCAGAGCGGTCAGTGGGTCACCGGCATCGAAACCGACCTCTCCTGGGCCGATGTCAAAGGCGACACCACCTGCGGGCTCGGGACGAATTGCGGAACCAAGGTGGAAGCGCTCGGCACCGTGCGCGCCCGCCTCGGGTGGCTGCTCGGCGGCGCGCCCGCCTATTCGGGCATGCCGACCAAGGCGGCGCCGCCTCCCATCAGCTACGGACCGTTGCTGTATGTGACGGGCGGCTTTGCCTACGCCGACGTTCACGCCTGGGACAATTTCTTTCCGGCATCAGGCAGCAAATGGTTGACCGGCTGGACCGTGGGCGGCGGCGTCGAATGGAAGCTGACCGGAAACTGGACCGCCAAGCTCGAATATCTGTTCGTGGATCTTAGCCGGAAGCACGTCTTCGATATCGTTCCGGGTACGCCGGAATTCATCGACGCCAACATGCATGTCGTGCGCTTCGGGGTTTCGTACCAGTTCGATTCGATGGCGTGGGGCAACGCCAGACGTTGAAGCCCGAGCAGCCCTTGCTCGAAATTAAATTCATGATGGCCGGCGCAAGCCGGCCATCTGCATTTAATGGGTCCGCAACCTAGAGCGGTTTCCGCTTGATTGACTCGTCATGGCCGGGCTTGTCCCGGCCATCCACGTCTTGTTTTTTCTCCCTCTCCGTTGAGGAAGACGTGGATGCCCGGCACAAGGCCGGGCATGACGGCAGCAGCGCAATCCAACTGGAAAATGCTCTAACTTCCCGGCGAGACCGGATCAGGCTTGCGTCCCGGCCTGTTCACGAGAAACACGCCCGCCGCGCAAAGCACCATACCGACAATGCCCAGAAGATCGAGCCGCTCGTTGAACAAGAGAAACGCCATCAGCGCCGTCGTCGCAGGCACCAGATAGAACAGGCTCGCCGCCTGTGTGGCGCTGCCCCGCCGTATCAGCCAGAATAATACGCCGATCGAGCCGATCGAAAGCACGACGGAGAGCCACAGCAGCGAAAGAACAAATTCGCGCGACCATACGACGACGCGCGTCTCGAACAAAAACGCGCCGATCAGGCAAAAGCATCCCGAAGCGATGAACTGAACGAGATTGCCCGCCCGCCAGTCGATCTTGCTGCAAAAGCGTTTCTGGTAGAGCGTGCCGAGGGTGATGCTGACAAGCGCGACGCAGGTCGCAAACCACCCCCAGCCCGCCTCGCCCGTCATTGGGCGGCCGTGGAGCACCAAAAGCACGCCGCAGAGACCGAAGACGAGCCCGATCCATTGCAGTTTGGTGACACGCTCGCCGAGCCAGCGATTGGCGAGCGTCGAGGTCAAAATCGGCTGCAGTCCGGGGATCAGCGCCGCAAGACCCGCCGGCACCGAATGGTACATCGCGACCGATGTACCGCCGAGATAAATTGCGTGAATAAGAAGCCCGGCAACAACGCTGTGGCCTATTCCGGCGCGGTTCGGCCATTTCGGGCGGGCAATCGCGACGATCACCGCCATCAGCACCGCCACCAGCCACATGCGGATGGCGAGATAGGTCAAAGGCTCCGCACCCTCGAGCACATATTTCGTGCCAATGAAGCCGGAGCTCCACAGCACGACGAATACCCCCGGCGCGGCGCTTGCCGCAGCCTGTTCGAATCCCTTGCTCATTTGCGGAGTGGATTGCCTGAACGTAAGCTAGGCGGCAACGCCGGAAATCGGCATAGCTGCTTTGAAAATCGTAAGAAAAACCACCCGGATCCGAGGAATTCCCATGGATGTACGTGCTGCTGTCGCCTTTGAAGCTGGAAAGCCGCTGGAAGTGACCACCGTCAAGCTCGATGGCCCCAAGGCCGGCGAAGTGATGGTTGAAATCAAGGCGACAGGAGTCTGTCACACCGACGAATTCACCCGCTCGGGCGCCGATCCTGAAGGCCTATTCCCGGCGATCCTCGGCCATGAGGGTGCGGGCATCGTGGTTGAAGTCGGACCCGGCGTTACTTCGCTCAAGAAGGGCGACCACGTCATCCCTCTCTACACGCCGGAATGCCGCGAATGCGAATACTGCCTCTCGCGCAAGACCAACCTCTGCCAGAAGATCCGCACAACCCAGGGCCAGGGCGTGATGCCCGACGGGACTTCCCGCTTCTCGCTCGATGGCAAGAAAATCCACCATTACATGGGAACGTCGACGTTTTCCAACTTCACGGTGCTGCCGGAAATCTCCGTCGCGAAGGTCCGTGAGGACGCCCCCTTCGACAAGATTTGCTACATCGGCTGCGGCGTCACCACCGGCATCGGCGCGGTCATCAACACCGCGAAGGCCGAGCCCGGCTGCCGTGCCGTGGTCTTTGGCCTGGGCGGCATCGGCCTCAACGTGATCCAGGGCCTGCGCATGATCGGCGCCGAGATGATCGTCGGCGTCGACCTCAATCCCGACCGCAAGAAGTGGGGCGAACGCTTTGGAATGACTCACTTTGTCAATCCGCGCGAGGCCGGGAATGACTTGGTGAAGTACCTTGTCGACCTCACCAAAGGCGGTGCGGATTACACTTTCGAATGCGTCGGCAATGTCGACCTGATGCGCACGGCGCTGGAATGCTGTCACAAGGGCTGGGGCGAGAGCATCATCATCGGCGTTGCGCCTGCCGGCGCCGAAATCCGCACCCGCCCCTTCCAGCTCGTCACCGGCCGTGTCTGGCGAGGCACCGCGTTCGGCGGCGCGAGAGGCCGTACGGACGTGCCAAAGATCGTCGATTGGTACATGGAAAAGAAGATCGAGATCGACCCGATGATCACGCACACGATGCCCTTGCAGGACATCAACAAGGCCTTCGACCTGATGCACGAAGGCAAGTCGATCCGAGGCGTGGTGCTGTTTTAAAAGAGCGAGCGTTCTCTTTTACGGCGTCCTACGCTGGCACCCGATCGCAGAAAATCGGCGGGTGCTTCTTGTGATAATCCGTCGCCTGCTCGAAGGCGTAGCCCATTCGCAGAAGCGCCGCTTCCTGGAAATGGTCGCCCACGATCTGCAAACCGATCGGCAATCCTGCAGGATCAAAGCCGCAGGGCACGACGACCGACGGCAGCGCCACATAACTGAACGGGATCGTGAACTGCCGCCCTCGCCCGTAATCCTGCGCCGAGGCTTTCAATAGGGGCGCCGTCGTGGGCAAGGCGGGGGTGAGCAGTGCATCGACCTCATCGAATACTTTTTTCACTTGCGCGATGATGGCGGGCCGCTCCTTCATTGTCTTTTCGTAATCCTCACGCGAGACCTTGGAGCCCGCCGCGATATTGTTCGTGACGATGGGTCCATACAACTCCTCGGCGTTCGGGGTACTGCGATATTTTTCGCCGAGAATTTGATTGAACTCGTAGAGCAGAATGTTCGTGAAGAGCTTGTTGTAATCGAGCTTGCCTTCCAAGGGCTCGATCTGCACTTCAACAACCTTCGCGCCGAGGCTGGAAAATTTATCGGCCGCTTTCTTCACCGCGTCCGCGACCGGTTCTTCGACACCGCGATAAGTGTAATTTTTGACGATGCCGAATTTCATTCCCTTCACGCCGCCGTTGATACCCTGCGTGTAGGATTTCGTGCGTTGCGCCCAAGCCGAATGCTCGTCCTTCGGATCGAAACCCGCCATGCCATCGAGCATCAACGCGACATCCGTCACGTTCCGCGCGAGCGGCCCTGCGCAGTCGAGGCTATAGGCGCGCGGAAACAGCCCGTTCAGGCTCACCAGCCCATAGGTCGGGCGAATGCCGGCAATCCCGCACCAGCTCGCGGGCACGCGAATAGAGCCGCCCGTATCGCTGCTCGTTCCGCCGAAGCCGATCCCGGCGGCGAGCGCCGCCCCGTTGCCGCTCGACGAGCCGCCGGGCGAGCGATCGAGCGCCCAAGGGTTATGAGCGTCGCCAAAATAAGCGTTGGTGCCCGAAACGCCCGCGGCAAACTCGTTCATGTTGGTCTTGCCGAGCACGACAACACCGGCTTCGAGCAGTTTGTGAACCGAGGTCGCGTCCTCCGTCGATTGCCGGTCGACGAAGGCTTTCGAACCGACCGTCGTCTTGGTGCCGGCCATTTCATAAAGATCCTTCACCAGGATCGGAATGCCATGCAGCGGGCCGCGATCCTTACCTTTGGCGAGCTCGGCATCACGCTCGGCGGCGGTCTTGAGCGCGCGGTCCTTCAGTTGCGAGATGAACATGTTCAGTTTCGGTTGAAACTGGTCGATGCAATGAAAATACGCTTTCGTCAGCTGCTCCGACGAAAGCGAACCGTCGCGCATGCGCTTTCCGGCTTCGCCGATCGACATCGGCATGGGGGCACCTGTTTTTGCAAACATTGGAAACGCTGTTCCGCCCGCCTCACGGCAACACCGGCGGCACCTATGGACGCCGAGCGTTCGATTAAGTTCAGTTGCGCAAATTTTTTAGTTGGCTTGCGCCCGTCACGTGGATTTTCTCGAAATGTGCAAGCTAGTAAAGATCAGGCCCGGCCGAAGTCAAAATAGACGGTATATATCAATCACGCTCGATGAAGTTTTTGGCACCTTGCCGGTAAACCAAATTATTTCGTTCGACGAAAAATTCTACGATTCGAATTCCGGGAGCAATGCACCATTCGGCTGAGGAATGCAGATCATGAACGGAATTTATCGCTACCAGCCGCATGGCGCGTGAAAACGAACGTTTTACTCCAATCACGCGACATGATTTTCGCTGCGCGAGATTGATCCGCGACGCGGATACGGCTTCCTTGAATTGACACCAAAAACAGAAGCGCTGATGATTAATGAAAAGGCTAATTGCCGAATTCAGACAAGTTGGGGAGGACACCGAAATGACAACCATCCAGTTGGAGCGCAGCGTTTTTTTATGTCTATGCGGAATACTGCCGACACTGTTCGCGAGCGGGTCGGCGCTTGCTCAACAAGAAGTCAATTACGGCGTACAGCCCGACACTGATCCATCCTTCATCGCAAAAGCGCTGGGCTATTTCGAGCCGATCGAGAAGAAATATAATGTCAAGGTCGTCTTCCGCGAATTTTCTTACGGCGCGCCGGAAAATCAGGCGATGGCGGCCGGAGCGCTGCAAGTTGCTTCCGCCGGAATGGGGCCAGCGACAATCGCCGCCTCGCGTTTGCCCGCGAAGTTGGTGGCCATTAACATCCTGGAGCAGACGGCGATTTTAGTGCCGATAGATTCTCCGTTAAAGTCACCCTGCGAGCTCAAAGGAAAGACCGTCGCCTTTCCCGGCGTGGGATCGCAGCAATATCCGCTGTTGCTAAAGGCCCTCTCAAAGTGCGGTCTTGGCGAGAATGACATTAAGCTTTTCAAATCCAATGGCCCCGACATTCCGACTCTTGTCCAGAACAAATCGGTCGATGCCGGTATCACGTGGGATCCGTCGATCTCCGTCGGCTTGGCGTCCGGCAAGGTGCGTTTGCTGGCCAAGGCCGAACACATCATGCCGATCATGGGAGGCCACTATGTCGGCAACGGAGTCTATGTGCGAACGGATTTTATGGATGAGCACAAGGATATCGTCCAGGATCTGGTGACGGCGAACGTAAAGGCGATCAATTACATTCTTTGCCATCCCCAAGACGCGGCGAAGCTCTGGAGCGAACAAATCCGCATCAAGCAGGAAGTGATTCAACTCTCGCTCGATCAGGGGATCTCCGTCTACAGTCTCAACGTCATTCCGACGGAGGAAACGATGAAGGCCTACACCGCGTTTCTGAAAGACGCAAAAATCCTGAAGCCGGATGATACGCCAAAGATCGATCCGTCGTTCGCCACAAAAGCCTTGCAAGAGGTCAAGAGCGGCAAAATCTGCATGGAGACAGGCCCAAGCCGGTGAACATCGCTTCCGCCAAGAATAGCGCTCCGGGCCCTGGCAGAACGTCCCACCGGAGGTGGCCGGCGAATGCAGTGCGAGCACTGCCGTTCTGTTATGCCGCCATTGTCATCGTGCTGGTTTGGCAGATCGTTGTCGACATTACCAAACCTGATCCTTCGATTCTTCCTCCGCCGATAGATGTGGCATGGACTTTCGGCCACCTCGCGGGCGACGGCGAGCTCGCCGTTCACGCCGGTTATAGCGTTGCCCGAGTCATCACTGCCTGGCTCCTATCGGGGATCATCGCCATCCCGCTCGGTCTTTTGATGGGGAGTTCTCAGCATTTCGAGCGCATCGTCAATCCGTTCGTGGAATTGCTTCGGCCAATATCGCCGCTCGCATGGATTCCGATGGCTATTCTCTGGTTCGGCATCGGCGAATCCGGGAAGGTCTTCGTGGTGTTCATCGGCACTTTCTTTCCGATTCTGCTGAGCACGGTCGCCGGCGCCAAGGGCGTCGATCCGGTTCTGTTGCATGCCGGCCAGGTGTTCGGCTGCACGAATCGTTTGACGTTGTTTCGACGCGTAGTAGTGCCCGCCGCACTGCCCAGCATTGTCGTGGGATTGCGTGTCGCCTTCGGCACCGGCTGGGCCGCCATCATTGCGGCCGAACTAGTGGCGGCCCACAGCGGGCTTGGCTATCTGATCGCGAACGGCATGGACATCCTGCGCGCCGACCAGGTGCTGGTCGGCATGATAGCCATCGGTGTGCTGGGTTTTCTGTTCGATACATTCTTCCGCTATTTACAAGCTCACTACGGACGCACCGCGCGATGAACGCGCCGCTCACCACCGGCAAGCCTTTGTGCATAAGCGGTCTAACCAAGACCTACGAAACCCGCACCGGCGAGAGCATGGAAGCCCTAGGGCCGATTTCGGTCGACGTCGCGGCCGGCGAGTTTCTGGTCGTCGTCGGTCCGAGCGGATGCGGAAAGAGCACCTTGCTGCAAATCCTGGCAGGATTCCTCAAACCCACCGACGGCACAGTTTCGGTAAACGGAGAAATAATCACTGGCCCGAGTATCGACCGAAGCATGATTTTCCAAAGCTACGCGCTTTTTCCCTGGCTCTCCGTCTTGGACAATGTTCGGTTTGGACTGCGACGAAAAACGATTCCGCGCGAACAGCAGCGCTCGATCGCGCTTCAATATCTGCGTCTGGTGGGCCTCCAGGATTTTGCCGACAAGAACATTGACGAACTTTCCGGCGGAATGAAGCAGCGCGTCGCGATCGCCCGGGCTTTCGCGGTGAACCCCTCGATCTTGCTGATGGACGAACCGTTCGGCGCTCTCGATGCGCTAACGCGACGATTTCTTCAGCGCGAGCTCTTGCGTATATGGCAGGAGCAGCAGCGTACTGTGGTTTTCATTACACATTCAGTGAACGAAGCGATTTTCTTGGCCGACCGCATCTTGGTGATGTCTTCCCGGCCCGGCAGGATCAGAGCGGAATGGCGCCTCAATAGCCCGCGCCCGCGCGATCTGAACTCCGACCAGCATCGCCGGCTTGAAGCCGAAATTTTTTCGTTGCTCGATGAAGAGGTTACGAAGACTTTTTCTTGGGCGACTTAATCCGTTTACGTTAGTGGGCTTCCGCCTGTTGATGTTCTCAGGCCGTCTTCTTCGGCTTGTCGCGATAGTAATAGTTCGCGTTTTTCCCGAGCACGATCCGGCGGATCGCGCGGCGAACGCCCTCGCTGCGGCGAAACGGCGCCACCGCTGCTGCTGCCGTACGGAAAGCCGCTACCTTAAGCGTATCGAGCGCGGGGATCTGCCCCGGCGCAGGCTGCGGCAAACCGAAGCTCCGCAACATCGAGTTCGTGACGACAAGATCGTTCCTGCGGCGCACCTCGGCGGTCTTCCAGGTGATCGCCATTGAGATCGAGTAGCTGTCAGCGGTCTTCACCCAATGCGGCCACTGATAAGGCACGAACAACCCGTCGCCCGGGAACAGGTGATAGGAAATCGCCTTCGCGTCGAATTTCGGATCGTAAGCGAGGTTGCGGTGCTTCGCGACCGTCCCCTCCAGCGCCTCGTCGCTCGCGATCGAATAATCGCGGTTGTCATAAACATGGAAAAATTTCTCACCGTGGATCTGGACAAAGAAGTTGTCCTCCGAGTCGGCGTGGAACGGCGTGGTCGAATTGGGTGAAGAAACGAACAGAAAGCCTTGAATCGACTCGAAACCCGCTTCATCAAGGTTTTTGTGGCCGCGCGCTGTCGCCACCGACATCAGCGCTTCCTTCAGAAGCGCCCGGTATTCCGGCGCGGCTTCGATTCCCTTCAGCACCATCCATGCGCCTGCGGTCTCGATCTTCCGGACGATCTCCTCGGGTTCAAGATCGACGAGCGGTGTAGTATCCGGGTCTTGGCTAACCGCCGCTTTGCCGGAATTATATTCGATGCGATCGCGCGGAAGCTTCTTCACGAGCTCCAAAATCGCCGAAAGCTTAAAGAGCGGATGCTCCGCATAGCCATGTCGAATGCCGAATGTTTCCAGCGGAAATTGAGCGGTAAAGGATTTTTCCTGCTTCGGCGCAATAATGCTCATTTCTGCTTCTCCCGGAGGGCGCGCAATTTGCGAACAACGGCGCGGGCACGGTGATGCAAACCGGCGCGAGCGCGGATCGCGAGGCGGATCATATCGGCGCGAATCTTGTTTTTTGTCAGCGAAACGAACACGTCGCCGAGCGGCAGCCGATCGCGCCAGATGTGGTCGATCATCGGATGATTGGAATCCGCCGTCGAAT
Organism: Alphaproteobacteria bacterium; assembly: GCA_021325315.1. Taxonomy (GTDB): domain Bacteria; phylum Pseudomonadota; class Alphaproteobacteria; order Rhizobiales; family Xanthobacteraceae; genus Palsa-892. The sequence goes on along the minus strand of JAJPHK010000108.1, from coordinate 3,368 downwards.
CCGCTTCTTTGATCTTTCGATCTGCGCACAGATGCCGGGTCAGATCGAGCGTGATTTGCACGCCGGGCGAGTTCTTCGCTTCGCGTTCGTCATGTGCGAGCTTAAAAAAATAAGCCTGGTGATTGCCTTTGATGACGAGACAGGAAGCGACCGTTCGCTCGCCTGCATTCAGCGCGAGCACCTCGAATTCGCCGCGCTCCGCCAACCCCCTCGCCGCTTCGCGAATGAAGGCGGCATCGCCGGCATTCTGCACGAGCGCCGTGCCCCGCTTTCCCTTCCAGCCGCGCACTTCGAGTTTGAGGAAATTTTCGAGCGCTGCGGAAACCTCCGCGGGCTTTTCAAACACTTTGAGCGATACCTCGCCGTGGTCCGCGAGCCGGTTGCGCTGGCGGCGAAGTTCTTTCATTTTCTTCGCGCCGAGCGAGCCCAGAAGCAGCGTATCGGAGTCGGCATTGGTATTCAGCCGCGCCCGTTCACGCAGATTCTCCACTTCGAAGGCAAAGCCGCGTTTCTTCAACGCGCGCCGCAATGCGCGCAGCGCAAGGCCGTCCACGGTCTGCAGCGGCAAGAAAAGCGCCGCCGCGCCAGCGGCAACGGCCGCATCGATCAAACCGTGCGCCGCCGCATCCGTCATCTCGCCATCCAGCAGCGGAGTCCTGAGCGGCGCATAAGGCTGCCAGGCGACCAGCACGGGCAGCGGTAATTTCAATGCTCGCCAAGCTGTCCATACGGGCATCAGCCCAAGCAACCGTTTTTTCGCAGGGCCGTCCCAGGCAAGCAGCATTCTCGCACCGCGATAGTCGCGCGCATGATTCGAAACGGCCCGCAGCCAGGTCGGCTCGTAAAAAATATTCGGTTCGACTGCCCGCGCGGCCAGTTCTTCCCACTGCTCGACAGGAACGGTATCGGCGTCCGCAAACTCGTGCGTAAGCGAGCGCGCGACGCGAATGGAGCGCGCCGCGCCTCGACCGTTGTCCGCCACTAGATTCGTGATCAGCATGGACGCCGCTTCCCCGAAATGAGGCAAGGCTTAAGGCCGGATCGTATAAAATGCGTTGGACAGATCGAAGACTCGAAGGCATTTAGGGTAAATTCGAGCGGTTTACGTTATCGCCCTCGGATCAGCGTATCCGCAGAGTTAACGCGATCGATAAAATTCGAACGACCTCCCCAAAATTAAGGAACGAATGACGTGATCGACCTCTACACCTGGACCACGCCGAACGGCCGCAAGGCTTCCATCATGCTGGAAGAGCTCGGCCTCCCCTACGCCGTTCATGCGATCGACATCGGCAAGGACGAGCAGTTCGCACCGGACTTTTTGAAGATCAGCCCGAACAACAAAATCCCCGCGATCGTCGATCGCGACAACAATTTCAGTTTGTTCGAGTCCGGCGCGATCCTGATGTATCTCGCCGAGAAAACCGGCAAGCTGATGCCGAAGGATTTGCAGGCTCGCTACCGCGTGATCGAATGGTTGATGTGGCAGATGGGCGGCATCGGCCCGATGCTCGGCCAGGTCCATCACTTCGTGAAGTATAATCCCGGCAAGGCGCCCTACGCCGAGGAGCGCTACAGCAAAGAAGCGCACCGGCTTTACGGCGTCCTGAACAAGCAGCTCGAAGGCAGGGAGTACATCGCCGGCGACTATTCGATCGCCGATATCGCGACCTGGCCGTGGATCTCGCGTTTCGAGTGGCAACAGATCGACTTGAACAAATATCCGAATGTGAAACGATGGTATGCCGCCATCGCGAACCGCCCTGCCGTGCAGAAGGGCTATCAGGTGCCGAAGAATATGGGCCCGGTGCCGATGCCAAAATAACGGAGCGACCATGAGCGAAAGCAGCAAGCCCTTATGGTTTCTGGACTCGCTCGCCTATATCCGCGTGGCGGCGAAAGACGGAGCCGACGGCGTGTCGGTCATCGAGATGCTTGCGCCACGGGGAAGCTCCCCGCCTCTGCACATTCACCTTGAGGAAGACGAAATCTTTCACATCCTCGATGGTGAACTCCGCGTCCTCGTCGATGGCAAAGAAGCAACATTGCGCCGGGGCGACACAGCGCTCGGCCCGTGCGGCAAACCGCATACGCTCCGGGTGGAGTCGGAAACCGCGCACTATCTGGTCGTGACGCGGAAGGGCCTGTTCGAGGGTTTCCTTCGTGCCATCAGCCGGCCTGCCGAAAGCGACACGCTTCCCCCGAGGAGCGGCCCGCCCACGCCCGAGCAGATCGAGGCGCTGACCAGGGTCGCGAAGGAATACAAGATCGTGATCGTCGGCCCGCCGCTTTCCTGAGGCACACCCGCGTTCAGCCTTGCGGCAAATCCGTGTCAGGCCTCGCGAAAATGCCCTTACATTGCCGTTAACTTTGCTCTGCCAAGCCTCTTCCTGTCACGAAAAAGCCCCCCCGGTTTGATGCATTGAAAACCCGGTGGGGGTGCTTCCGTGTGTATTGCGTCGCGCTTATGCGCAAACGGGAGGGGTAATGCGTACAATCGCCGTAGCGATGGCCGCTGTCATCGCTCTCGCGCCAATTTCCGTGCCGGTCCGGGCCGCGCCGGAAAAGACACCCGCCATCACCTCCGAGGGCCTGCTCAAATGGATCGGCGACTATCGCTATAAGCCCGATCCGATGAAGCTGCCGGTGCTCATCCGCGCGCTCAGCCAGAACGGATCGTTCAAGGATCCGGAAAATGCCGCCGTCTATGTCGGATTCTTCGCCGGCGTCTTGCACGGTTCCCCCGACCTTGCGAACCAGATCGTCAAGAAGACGCTGCCGCTTCCGTTCGAGGATCAATGGGTCGTGATCAAGGCCATCGCTTATTCCGGCCATTCGCACTGGAAGAAGCTCTTGCGCGACTACGCGATGTACATGCCCGGCCGGCAGGAGATGATCCACAAATACCTCGACGACAAGCTTCCCACCCTCGACCAGATCGCCTTCGACCGCCCGCTCGCATGGCAGGAAAAAGTGAAGGTCTATTTCACCGGTAAGGACCCGGATGAAGGCAAGCTCAGGCTCGAGCCGACGCCGGAACTCGTGGATACGCTTTGGGGCTATTATTTCGCCACCGGTTCCTATCGCCCTGTGGCGCAGATCGTCGGCATGCTGCCCTGGAGCAAGGAGAAGAACAGCATCGACAAGCTCACTGTCGGTTCCATGGCGAAATACACGCTTGCTACCAATGCCGCACGCGACAGCGACCTCCTGAAAATTTTGCGCTGGCAGCTCAAACAAATGAACGCCGAGAGCGAGGCGAAGCCCATTCTCGCCGAGGTGGTCGAAGCGGCTGAGATCGTGGACACCGTGAAGCTTCGCAAGATGGCGCTCGCGGCGATCGAGGACCGCAAGATCAAGGGGCCGGG